>JAVHRJ010000264.1:11494-34258 GCA_036171595.1 Bacteroidales bacterium | reverse complement strand
TTTGCCAGTTGTAAATACAAAGGATCCTATTACTGGAGTTAGAAATGCTGGAATGTACAGAATGCAAATATTTTCGAATAATACAACAGGAATGCATTGGCATTTGCATAAAACTGGTGCAAGGCATTTTGCCGAATATTTAAAACTGAAAAAGAAAATTCCTGTTGCAGTTATTTTAGGTGGCGACCCAGTTTATGCTTATTGTGCTTCTGCACCACTTCCTGATGGAGTTGATGAATATATCCTTGCTGGGTTTTTAAGAAAAAAAGCTGTTAAACTTGTAAAATGTGTTACTCAAGATATTGAAGTGCCAGCCGATGCCGATTTTGTTATTGAAGGTTTTGTCGATCCAACTGAGTCGCTTGTAAATGAAGGTCCTTTTGGCGATCATACTGGTTTTTATTCTTTACCTGATAATTATCCTTTGTTCCATATTACTTGTATAACAAATCGTAAAGATGCAATTTACCCTACAACTATTGTCGGAATTCCTCCTCAAGAAGATTATTGGCTTATAAAAGCATCTGAAAGAATATTTTTACCATTAATGCAGAAAGCTGGTTTGCCAGAAGTTATTGATATTAATATGCCTGATTATGGTGTAGCTCATAACCTAGTTATTGTTCAAATTAAAAACGAATTTGTTGGACAAGCTCAAAAAGTTGCACATGCATTATGGGGAATGGGACAAATGATGCTTAATAAAGTTCTAATAATTACTACACTAAACCCGCATAACGAAGAACAAATATTTAAATCTATTTTACAAACTAAACTTAATGAAATATTATTTTTTTCATCTGGACCATTAGATGCTTTGGAACACGCATCTATTCGTTTTGCTTTTGGTGGAAAAATGGCTATAGATATTACAAATAGTTTAAAAAATAATTACTTGTGGAATGAATCTGAAAAAAAGTATATTGTAAATGTTTTGAATAGCTATAAAATAGAAAATGTTTATTTAATTTTATTGCAATATAGAATAGTGTTGTTTCAATTAAATATTAATTCGAATTTTAATTCAGAAAATTTTGTTCGAAAATTAAGCGAAAATAATTTATTCCCAAATTGTATAGTGCTAATTGATAAAGGACTTAATTTTGATAATACAAAAATATTATTATGGCATTGTTTTGCAAATATTGACCCAATTAGAGATGTAAAAAAAGTGAATATTAATAGCGAACAAATATTTATTTTCGATTGCACATCAAAACCAAAAATAAAAAGCCCTTGGCCAAACCCAGTATATTCAAATAAGCAAACAATTTCGAAAATTGATGAATTATGGAATAAGTTAGGTTTTATAAATTTCGAAAAATCCCCATCGCATATTGTTGATAATCTGATAACAAATGATGGTTTTGAAAATTTGTGTGAAAAATAAATTTTATTTTCATTTTTTTATAGCCTAAAATATAAAGAAATATTAATTTAGCATTAGAACATTAATTAAAAATTGAAGACTTTATTACATATTGTTATTGTTTCTTCTTTGCTGTTAATCAGTAATTTGTTGTCCGCACAAATTACTGAAGCATTTTTCGAACATTTTACTGTCGATGATGGTTTGTCGCAAAGTTCGGTAAATTGTATAGCTCAAGGGAAAAAAGGATTTTTATGGCTTGGCACTCAAGATGGATTAAATAAATTTGATGGATATAAATTTAAATTCTATCAAAATAATCCATTAGATACAAACTCACTTTCTGGAAACTGGGTATATTCTATTGATACCGATACTTTAGGTGAGGTGTGGGTTGGTACTAATAATGGACTAAATAAATTACATCAAAAATCTGATAAAATAACAAGGTATCTCTCTAATCCTAAAGATCCAACTTCATTATGTGAAAATGAAGTGTTTGGGGTTTTACTTGACCGTTTTGGTTATGTTTGGCTTAAAACAGCTACTGCTTTAAGTAGGCTCGATACAGCAACTGGAAAATTTACCCGTTTCGAACATCCCACCGATTACTTCCGACCAAATAGAAGTGATAAAGGTTTTCCAATTCTCGAAGATGAAGATGGCCTTTGGATTGGTTCAGCTACAGGATTGCTTTATTTTAATAGAAAATCAGAACAATTTAAACCTTATAACCATGATGCATCCGATTTAAATTCAATAAGTGATGATTTTATTACAGGCTTAGTTTTCGATAAAAATGGAAATCTTTGGGTTTCAACACATTATGGATTAAATAAATTTAATAAGAAGAAGAAAACTTTTACCCATTATTTTCGCGATTACACCGAAGATGGAGGCCTTTCCGAAAATTCTATTTCATCAATTTGTTATGGGCACGATGATAATCTTTGGATTGGTACCGATGGCGGAGGTTTAAATAAATTTAATCCCGAAAATCAAGTTGTTGAAGTTTTTAAAACTCAAGAAAATAATGATAATAGCATTTCTTACGATTATGTGAACTTTGTTTTTGAAGATAAATCTTTAAATTTATTTGTTGGTACCGATGGTGCCGGATTAAATAAGTTAGATTTAAAACCTAAAAAATTCTTATTGTATAATCAAAATTCATTAAAACTTTCAGAAAATGTAATAGGTGCTATTTATGCCGAAGGCGATGAAATTTGGGTCGGTACTTGGGATAATGGATTAGATGTTGTTAATAGAAAAACTAGTCAAATAAAACATTATACAAAAGAATCTCCAATGGGACAAAGGCTCATTGGTGACAATATACACGTTATTTATAAAGATAGTAGGAATTTATTGTGGATTGGAACAAATAACGGTATATCAATTTATGATAAAAATAAATTTTACGATTTAAAAGATTATTTCTCATTTAGTCTATATCCTAATTTTAATAGTAATAGAATTTATGCTATTACAGAAGACAAAATTGGTAATATTTGGGTAGGTTCGCAAAATGGGTTGATTTTATTTGATTTAAAAAATAAATCGTTTGTCTCCTTTTGGAGCAGTATTACAGATACCCTAAGTTTATTCGATAACCACATTATTTCGTTAATGTGCGATGACGATGGTTCTATTTGGATAGGAACTCAAGCCGGACTTAATAAGTATGATTATAAAACTAATAAGTTTTTTAGAATTGGCTCACCAAAGGATACTAAAGTTAAAGCTAGAAAAAATAGATATTATAAAATTAGCAATACTTATATTTATGAAATTCTTGAAGATGATATTGATGGCTCTATTTGGATTGGTACAGGTAGCGGATTAAATCATTACGATAAGAGAAGTGGAACTTTTATGTACTTTACCGAAAAAGATGGACTCCCTAATGGAACTATTTATGAAATGAAACAAGATAAAGATGGGAATATTTGGATGAGTACAAATAGAGGTATTGCTATGTTAGATCATAAAACATTTAAGATTAGATCTTATGATAGAGCCGATGGTTTACAAGGTTTAGAATTTAATAACGGTGCTTCTTTTATTTCTAAAGAAGGAGAAATATTTTTTGGTGGAACAAATGGGTTTAATAGTTTTAAACCTTTACAGATGAATGATAACAAGTATATACCAAATGTTATATTTACTACTTTCGAAAAAATAAACGCTAATAATGTTAAAGAAATATTAAATATCGAAAGCGTTCATGAATTAGAATTATCATATAACGACCATTCTCTAACCTTCTTTTTTGCTGCACTTGAATATACAAAACCTCAAAAAAATAGTTATATGTATATGATTGAGGGGCTTAATAACACTTGGACAAACAATGGTTTCCGTAACTTTATTGAGTTAGGTACCTTAGCCCCTGGAGAATATACTTTAAAGATTAAAGGAAGTAATAACGATTTAAAGTGGAATGAAAAGGAAGTGGCTATTCGTATTATTGTTACCCCACCATTTTTTAAATCAACTTATGCATATCTTTTTTATGTTTTTTTTATAATATTTATGGTGTTTTTGTATGTTAGAAGTAGAACTAAAAAACTAACAAAGATTAATGATGCGTTAAAAGTTAAACAATTAGCTGCGCTAGAAATTTCGAAACAAAGAGAAGAGCTATCTGTAAAAAATAAAAATATTATGGATAGTATAAACTATGCAAAGCGTATTCAGGAAGCTATGTTGCCATCTGAATTTCTTTTTAGAAAACTATTACCTAACTCGTTTTTGTTTTATAAACCTAAAGATGTTGTAAGTGGTGACTTTTATTGGGTTACCGAAAAAGAAAGTAAAATATTTATTGCTGCTGTTGATTGTACTGGACATGGCGTACCTGGTGCGTTTATGAGTATTATTGGATTTGATTTATTGCGAAACATTACAAAAGAACAAGGTGTAGAAAATCCAGCACAAATATTAAATTTATTGAATCTTGGTATTAACGAAACTTTTAGTAAAAATGCTAACGAGTCATACATTAAAGACGGTATGGATGTTTCGCTCCTTGTTATTGATCGCAATTTAAAAACTCTTGAGTATGCTGGAGCATTTAATCCACTTTATATTGCTCGAAATAACAAAATTATTGATGTTAAAGGAAATCGTTTTGCAGTAGGTAAAATTGAAGGAAACGAAAGTCTTAAGTTCGATAATCATATTGTGCCATACAACGATAACGATATTGTTTACATTTTTTCTGATGGTTATGCCGACCAATTTGGAGGACCACTTGGCAAAAAATTTAAGTTTCGCCGATTTAGACATTTGTTATTAACAATAAGCAGTTTACCCGTTATTAAACAAAAAGCTTTTCTCGAAGAAAATTTTAATAGTTGGAAAGGGCAACTCGAACAAGTTGATGATATTCTTGTTATTGGTATTAAGTTGTAATTTTTATTTATGCAAATAAAAAAAATAACATTCTACTTAATTATATTAAATGTTTTAATCCAATTTTCTTCGTTCTCGCAAAATGATACAATTGGTAAAATTCGATATTCAACATCTTATGTGTTTAATGATGGTATTTATATTTCATTTGAACAAGTTAAGTTAAATAAACCATTATCATTCGATAGAATAACAAATGGCAATAAAAATGATGTGAATTGGTATGACAATTTATTTAAATCACAAAAAATAAATTTTATCGATGATTTTGGGATGCAACAAACAATTTTAACAAAACAAATTTGGGGATATTGCAAAAACAATGCATTGTTTATTAATTACAATAACGATTTTTTTAGAATTCCATATGTTGGCACATTATCACATTTTGTTGGTACACAAACTGTAAGGAACGATTTTGGTTACGATCCTTATTCTGGATATTATCCCGGAATGATGCCATCTTATGAAACTAATCATGTTGTACAAAACATAATTGATTTTGAAAACGGAAAAGTTTATCCATTTACTTTAGAAACTGTTCAAGCTTTTATTTCAAAAGATAATGAACTTGTAACCGAATTTAATTTGTTGAAAAAAAACAAAAAAAAACAAATGATGTTTTTGTATATTCGTCGTTATAATGAACGAAACCCATTATATTTACCAAAGTAGTAAAACAAATGAAAATCAGTAATTTACTTTTATTTTTTATTTTTTCATTCTCCATTTCAATTGCACAAAATACAGTTGGAACGCCTGAACAGCTTAAACAATTTTTTAAAACTAAAACTTTAGTGGTGTTAGATAATGACCCTTTTAGTGAATCAAATATTCAATTAAAATCTGCTGTTCAAAACAATTGGAAGCTTACAGAATTCGAGTTTATTAATGTTGATGATTATGAGAAAAAAATTAAAAACCCAAATTTTTCTTTTTTAACAATTGATGTTGTTTATTATGAGGGCGATAAATCGGCATCAAAATATAATTTTTTATGCATAGCTTTAGGAGGCAATTATAAAAACGAAAGCGAAATGCCACAATTATGTACCATTCCACTTTCGTATGCCGATGCTGAGCAAGAAACTTATAGCTATAAAATTGCCACTATGATAAATTTTATGCAAAATCATATTACCCTTACTTCTAAAAATCCCGAATTAAAAAATTCAAATATTATCGAATATTATAAAAAAAATCTTTCCGAATTACAAAACAAAATATTGTATGTGGCTAAAGATGAGTTAGAAATGCGAATTAATACTGACGAGAAATTTAAAAAAATATATCCTTATAAATTTAAAATAGTATCACGCGATATTATTGAAGATGCAATTGATAATAAAAATCAAGATGTTGTTTTTTTACATAAAGTTGGACCCGAAAAAAACAATAACAAAGCAAAGTGTTGGAATATTTTAATTGGTGCTTCAGATGCAAAATTATATTATTTCGACTATCATAAAATTGACGAAGCACATCCCGATGCACTCTTAGAAAGCGAATTAAAAAAAATATCAAATAATAAATAATTGAAAAATTATGGCCGACGATAAAAAAATAATATTTTCGATGGTTGGGGTAAATAAAATATTCCCATCGCAAAAACAGGTTCTTAAAGATATATATCTTTCTTTTTATTATGGAGCTAAAATTGGTATCATCGGATTAAATGGTTCAGGAAAATCTACTTTAATGAAGATTATTGCAGGTGTTGAGAAATCTTTTAACGGAGAAGTTGTTTTCTCGCCTGGTTACACCGTAGGTTTTTTAGAACAAGAACCACATCTCGATAAAACTAAAACTGTTCGCGAAATTGTTGAAGAAGGTGTGCAAGAAATAGCCGATTTACTTAAAGAATATGAAGAAGTAAATAATAAATTTGCTGAACCAATGACCGACGATGAAATGAATAAACTTATTAATCGTCAAGGCGAACTTACTGAACTTATTGAACAACATAATGGATGGGAACTTGATAGTACATTAGAACGTGCTATGGATGCATTGCGTTGCCCAGATGGTAATACGTCGGTTGCTACATTATCGGGTGGTGAAGCTCGTCGTGTTGCTCTTTGCAGATTGTTATTAAAACAGCCTGATATTTTATTACTCGACGAACCTACCAATCATTTAGATGCAGAATCAATACAGTGGCTCGAAATTCATCTTCAACAATATAAAGGAACTGTTATTGCAGTTACACATGATAGATATTTTCTCGATAATGTAGCTCAATGGATATTAGAATTAGACCGTGGCGAAGGAATTCCATGGAAAGGCAATTATACTTCGTGGCTAGAACAAAAGACAAAACGTTTAGCTCAAGAAGAAAAAACCGCTTCAAAAAGGATGAAAACTCTAGAGCGTGAACTAGAATGGGTTAGAATGTCGCCAAAAGCTCGTCAGGCAAAACCGAAAGCTCGTTTAGCTGCTTATGAAAAAATGATGAGCGAAGATGCAAAAACGAAAGAAGAAAGATTAGAGATTTATATCCCAAATGGTCCTCGACTTGGTTCAAATGTTATAGAGTTCGATAATGTTACAAAATCTTTTGGCGATAAATTGCTTTTCGAGAAGTTTAGTTTTAAACTTCCACCTGCCGGAATAGTAGGCATTATTGGTGCTAATGGTGCTGGTAAAACTACACTTTTTCGAATGATAATGGGTAAAGAAAAAACTGATGCTGGTTTAATAAATATTGGGGAAACAGTTAAAATTGGTTATGTTGATCAAACTCACGAAATAATAAATCCAGATAAAACAGTTTATCAGATTATTTCTGGCGAAAGCGAACTAATTTCTTTAGGTGGTAAACAAATTAATGCTCGTGCTTACGTTGGACGATTTAATTTTAGTGGTGCCGATCAAGAAAAAAAATGTGGTGTGCTTTCTGGTGGTGAGCGAAATAGATTACATTTAGCACTTACTTTAAGAAGCGAGTCAAATGTGCTATTATTAGATGAGCCTACTAACGATATTGATGTTAATACTTTAAGGGCATTAGAAGAAGGATTAGAAGGTTTTGCAGGTTGTGCTGTTGTTATTTCGCATGACCGTTGGTTTCTTGATAGAATTGCAACGCACATGTTAGCTTTTGAAGGCGATTCGCAAGTTGTTTTTTTCGAAGGAACTTATTCGGAATATATCGAAAATCGCAAAAAACGATTAGGTGATGAAGGTCCTAAAAGATTAAAATATAGAAAATTAATTGCAAACTAATTTTTTAATAATTAAAAATTGATTTAATTGAATATGAAATATAACAAATAACAAATTATAATGAAAAAACACATATTAATATTATTAACTTTTACAATTTGTTGGGCTAATTCTTTTGCCGACGATTTAGTTGATAAATTTGTTACAGCTGCCGCAAAAGGCGAGTTTGCAAAAGTTGTATCTTATGTTAAAAAAGGAGTAGCAATTGATGGAAAAAATCAGGCTCGTTGGACAGCATTAGCTTATGCTTGCAAATACAATCATTTTGATATTGTTAAATTTTTAGTTGAAAAAGGTGCTAAAATTAACGAAACTGTTAATACTGGCTCAACGCCATTAGCTGTTGCTTTACTTGCAGGTTATTTCGATATTGCCGATTATTTAATAAAACAAAAGGCAGATATTAATAAAGCCGATATTATGGGAATGTCGCCATTAATGTGGGCATCTAAAGATGGCAATTTAAAAATAGTTGAATATCTTGTTGAACATGGTGCAAACGTTAATGCTGTAAATTCAAATGGTCGCTCTGTTATTGAAATAGCTATGGTAAAAGAAGTAAAAGATTATTTGAAAGTAAAAGGTGGTAAAACAAGTTCTGAACTTATGAAAGAATAAAAATGGCTGTAAATATTTCAATACCAAAAGGGACTCGCGATTTTTTGCCTTTAAATATGCAAAGGCGAGATTATATATTTTCTACTTTACGTGATGTGTTTTGTTTGCATGGTTATCAACCAATCGAAACTCCCGCAATGGAAGATTTATCTACTTTATTAGGTAAATATGGGGAAGAGGGTGATAAGTTGTTGTTTAAAATATTGAATTCCGGCGATTTCATGCATAATGTTACAACACAACAAATAGAACAGAAAAATTTAAATAAGTTATCGTCTGTTATGTGCGAAAAGGGTTTACGTTACGACCTTACCGTGCCATTTGCTCGCTTTGTTGTTATGCACCGCAACGAAATCACTTTTCCATTTAAACGTTACCAAATACAGCCAGTTTGGCGTGCCGATCGCCCACAAAAAGGACGTTACCGTGAGTTTTTTCAATGCGATGTTGATGTTGTTGGAAGTAATTCGCTTTTAAACGAATTGGAATTATTGCAAATTATTGAAGATGTTTTTATTCGATTGAATATTGATGTTACAATAATTTTAAATAATCGCAAAATTTTGCACGGTATTGCAACATATTTAAATTGTGCCGATAAACTTGTTGATATTACTGTTGCAATTGATAAACTTGATAAAATTGGTCGAGATGGAGTTTTAAAAGAGTTGGTAGAAAAAGGATTTGATGATAACACTTTGCAAAAGTTAATTCCAATTCTTGATTTTTCTTCAAAACAAAACACTAACGACGAAGTAGTTCGTTTTATTAGCAATATAATAACTGATGAAATTGGAAAAAAGGGAATCGAAGAAATGAGTTTTCTTTTAAATTATGCAAAAGAAACTGGCATTTCTACTAAAATAAAATTCGATATTTCATTAGCTCGTGGATTAAGCTATTATACAGGCACTATTTTAGAGGTAAAAGCTAATGATGTTGAAATAGGTAGCATTTGTGGTGGAGGTAGGTACGATAATTTAACAGGAATTTTTGGTATGGATGGCGTTTCTGGCGTGGGCATGTCGTTTGGTGCCGACCGTATTTACGATGTGTTAGAAAAGCTAGAAAAGTTTCCTGTCGAAGTAAGTTCTTCAACAAAAGTGCTATTTGTTAATTTTGGATTAAACGAAGAAAAATACTGCTTGCAAATTCTTCGCAAATTGCATTTAGCTGGTATATCTGCCGAAATTTATCCAGAATCTGGAGCTAAAATTAAAAAACAAATGAGTTATGCCGATGCTAAAAAAATTCTGTACGTTGTTATAATTGGTGAAAATGAAATTAAATCTGGAAAATTAAGTTTAAAAAATATGACTACAGGAGAACAACAAGAACTTGATGTTATCGAACTTATTAATAAATTAAAATTACAACAATGAGAAGATTTTTTATAATTATAATATTTTTATTTATTAATTCTGCTATTTGGGCTCAACAAATTGAATTAAAATGGTATTCGTTAACCGAAGCTGTTGAATTATCTAAAAAAAATCCTAAAAAAATATTTGTTGATATGTACACCGATTGGTGTGGCTGGTGTAAAAAAATGGATGCCGAAACTTTTCAAAATCCTTCGATAGCTAAATATTTAAGCGAAAACTTTTATCTCGTAAAATTTAATGCCGAAACACACGATACCATTTTGTTTAAAGATAAGAAATATGTTAATTCTGGTAACCAAAATCGGTCGCCTCACGAATTAGCTGTTGAGTTTTTGGGCGGAAAAATGTCGTATCCAACAATTGTCTATCTCGATGAAAGTTTTAATTTGTTAAGTGCCGTTCCTGGTTACATGACTCCTTCTGATATTGAACCAATTCTGATTTTTTTCTCTCGTGATATTTTTAAATCTGCAAGTTTTAATGAGTTTAAAGATAATTTTAATAAAACTTTTAAAGATACTGTGCCTTTTGTTAATAAAGTAAATTGGGTTAGTCTCGAAAAAGCTGAACAATTAAATTTGAAAAACCCTAAAAAAATATTGCTTTTTCTTTATCACGATTGGTGTATTGATTGTAAAATTATGATTGGTACAACATTTAATCACGATGTTATAGCAAAGTACCTAAACGATAATTACTATCCTGTAAAGTTCGATATCACATCTAAAGATACTGTAAAGTTTAATGGTAATACTTTTGTAAATGAGCAAAAAGAACATCCATATCATCAATTAGCTGTTTCGCTTTTAGGTGGCAAAATGAATGTACCACAAATGGTTTTTATTAACGGGCAAAACCAGTTAATTTCGTTAGTGCCTGGATACTTTATTTCAAAGAATGCTGAACCTTTATTGCATTTTTTTAAAGAAGATGCTTATCTTACAAAAAAATGGGATGAATATTTAAAAGATTTTAAAGGCGAAATTAAATAGTTTTATTCCATCCAAATTTCCATGTCGTCGACATAAAACAAATGTTTTTTAGGATTCCAAACATACACTTTTAGTTCGGTATCTGGTGTAATATTAGCTGGCATATCGAATGACGTTTTTACTTCAACCCACTCATTTGCTTTTTTTACCGATTCGATTAATGGAAAATCTTTCCATTTTAATGATTTCCCATTAATGTTTTGTTCGCAAACAATTGATGCATCTAGGTTTGGAACTGTTGAGTTAATCCATACTGTAACAAAAACCTTTTTTGGTAATTTTGAATTAAAACTCGAAAATTTACTGCCTATTCCAAAGCTGTATTCAAAAGCTGAATCTAATTTTGACGAAAATGAACCTGAGTGTGCTGGCCCATTTGTTATAGTGTTGGTGTTAATACACATTGCACTATTATCCATGTTATTTGTTACCGAAAATAATGCATTTTTTTTCTCATCGTTGCTACCACACGAAATTAAAAATGAACTTAAAACTAAAAAATAAAGTAAGTTTCTCATAAAATAAGATTATTTGTTTTTATTTACAAAGTTAAAATATTTTTTTATTGTTCATTATTTGGAATAGTAAAAAAGAATGTTGAACCTTTTTTTTCTTCACTTTCAACCCAAATTTTACCATTATGTTTATCTATAAATTCTTGACAAAGAATTAAACCTAATCCAGTTCCTTTTTCATTATTGGTGCCAGTTGTACTGTAAGAGTCTTCAATTTTAAATAATTTGTCAATATCATTTTTTGGTATTCCTACTCCATTGTCACTTACCGATATTACTAAATTATTTTGTTTTAAAATTGTTGAAATAATAACTATTCCTCCTGGCATTGTGTATTTTATAGCATTTGAAACTAAGTTTCTTATTATAGTGCTAATCATTTTTTTATCTGCAAAAACAAATATTGATGAATTTAATTTGTTGATTATTGTTATGGATTTTTGTTCGGCAATATTTGTAAATAATTGCATAATGTTATTTAATATCTCTGTAATATCAATATTTTCAGGATTGTATTTAATTTTTCCAGTTTGCGATTGCGACCATTCTAAAAGATTGGTTAATAAATCAAATGTTCTACGAGATGTTTGTAATATTATTTGTGCAAATTCTTCGATTTTTTCAAATTCTCTATTGCTTACATTTTGTGATAACATTTCGCTAAAGCCAATTAATGCATTAAAAGGACTTTTTAAATCGTGTGATATTATTGAATAAAACTTGTCTTTTTCGGCAATGATTTTATACAGCTTAGAATTTTTAATTTTAAGCTCCGATTCTGCATTTTTAAGTTGTGTAACATCAATAGAAATACCAATAATTCCAGTAATCTCATTGTTCTCATTAACAAATGGTATTTTACTTGTGCTTACCCATTTTAGTCCATTTTCAGTTTCCCAGTGTTCAACAATATTTAATTTTGCATTACCACTGTTAATAACAGATAAGTCGTCGTTATGGTAATTAGTAGCATCTTTTAATGAATAAATTTCATTTAAATTTTTACCTTCTAATTTATCTTTTGTAGTTTTATGGGCATCGGCTAAATATTTATTTACGCGAACAAAATTGTTGTTTTTATCTTTATAAAAAACAAGTGCAGGAATGTGATCTAAAATTAATTCAAATTGCTTCGATAAATCTTTATATTGTTCTTCACTTTTTCTTAACAAATCTTCGGCTTGAGTGCGAATTAAGGCCGCCCCAATTACAGAGCAAATACCTTCAAAAAACAAAATAATATCATTTGTGAATGCTTCTTTTTTCTTTTCGTTAAGTTGCAAAATGCCAACAATTTCATTATCTGCTCTAATTGGAATAATTGCTACTGAACCAAAACCACAATGAACACATTTATTACGAGGATTTAAACGTGGTTCTTGCTCTGGAGTTAAGTTTAACAGTGGGTACGAATTATTTGTCCAAAAACTTCCTGCTTTTGTAAATAAAGAGTTTGAAGTATCTATTTTGCCTGTAATAACAAGTCCACATGTGCACTCTAAAAGAATATTCCCATTTTCGTCTTTGCAAATGCTGCCATCTTTATCTTTAACGGTAAGTGTGTTTTCGGTAAGTAAAAAATCTGCGGTAAACCCATTTTGTTCGAAATATGGATAGTCATTTCCATTTTTTAAACGAAGCCCAACTGCACTATAATTTGTTTCTAACTGAATTTCTTTTAAAATGCCAGTTATCATTTCGTGTAAACTAATATGCTTATTAACTAAGCTAAATATTTTTGAAGATAAGTTTTGAAGACTAGATAACTGCCTATAAGATTCTTTTAAATTATTATTCTCTTTTTGTAATTCTTTTATAATCTCATTATTATTATTATTTTCCATAATGTTATAAGAATTTATTTTGGAAAATTATTATATATTAATTTGTAAATTAAAATTTGCCATTTATTTATCAATACTTAATGTTTCCAACATTAAATTATAAAAATTTTAATTGTGCAAATTTAAACAATATTTTAAATTAAAATTTTTAAATAACGTTCGTTTTTTATTTTAATAATTAAATAAAATAATTACTTTTAAGACTTTAAAAAATAATTATAAAACAATATTAAAATATTATGAATGTTGATGTTTTATTAGGTTTGCAGTGGGGCGATGAGGGCAAGGGAAAAATTGTCGATGTTTTAGCTCCCAATTATAATGTTATTGCTCGTTTTCAGGGTGGTCCAAATGCTGGACATACTTTAGAATTTGAAGGCAGCAAACACGTTTTGCACATTATTCCCTCAGGGGTTTTTCGTAACGATTGTATTAATATAATTGGTAATGGTGTTGTAATTGACCCAATTATTTTTAATAGCGAAATTGCTGGGTTGTCGCCATATTGTCCAAATATTTTCAAAAATTTGTTGATTTCAAAACGTGCACACTTAATTTTACCAACTCATCGATTATTAGATGCAGCTTACGAATCGGAAAAAGGGGTTTCTAAAATTGGTTCCACTTTAAAAGGTATAGGTCCAACTTATACCGATAAAATTTCGAGAAATGGTTTAAGGGTTGGCGATATTTTAACTCCTAATTTTAAAGAAAAATATAACGAACTAAAAAATAGACATATTCAAATTTTGAATATGCTTAATTTTAAATTCAATTTAGATGAAGATGAAATTAAATGGTTCGATTCAATTAACATTCTGCAGAAGTTTACTTTTATTGATAGCGAAATTAATGTAAATGAATTAATTAATGCGAATAAAAAAATACTTGCCGAAGGAGCACAAGGTAGTATGTTGGATATTGATTTTGGTTCGTATCCATTTGTAACCTCGTCAAACACTGTTTGTGCTGGTACTTGTACAGGTTTGGGAATTGCTCCATCAAAAATTGGAAATGTGTTTGGCTTATTTAAAGCATATTGCACTAGAGTTGGGAGTGGTCCATTTCCAACCGAATTAAATGATAATATTGGAGAGCAACTTCGTAAAACAGGAAATGAATTTGGTGCAACAACTGGTCGCCCGCGTCGTTGTGGTTGGTGCGATTTAGTTGCTTTAAAGTATTCAGTTATGATTAATGGCGTTACTGGATTAATTATGACAAAAGCCGATGTTTTAAACGATTTTGACGAGATAAAAGCAGCGGTTTCTTATTCTGTAAATGGTAAAATAATTGAAAATATTCCATACGATTTATCGCAAGATATAAAACCTGTTTATGCAAGTTTTAAAGGCTGGAAATCTGATATTTCTAACTCTAAAACTAAAAACGAACTTCCTGTTGAATTATTAGAATATATTCGTTTTGTTGAAGATTTTGTAAAGGTTCCTGTAGTTTTTGTGTCAGTTGGTCCCGATAGAAATGAAATAGTTGATATGCGATAATATGCGAATTGTTATATTTATTTCTTTTATATTTTGTTATATTTCTGCGTTTCCTGCCGATACTACAAAAGTAGCATTTGCTACAAGAACTACTATTGCTCCTAAAATTGATGGTATTATGGATGAAATATGGAGCATCGCAAAACCAATTTCTGATTTTATTCAATTTACTCCTATATATAATGTTATAACAACACAAAAAACAGAGATTCGAATTTTGTATGATAATACTGCAATTTATGTGTTTGCAAATATGTTCGATACAAATCCCGATAGTATTTTAAAGCAATTAGGAAATAGAGATGATGAAAATTTGAATGCTGATTTTTTTAGCGTCGAATTTGATACTTACAATAATCAATTAGATGGTTATACTTTTACAGTTTATTCATCGGGCGTGCAAGCTGATAGTCGCGAATACGATAATACGTTTAATGCAGTTTGGGAAAGTAAAACAAAAATTACAAGTAATGGTTGGTTTGCAGAAATTAAAATTCCTTATTCGGCATTACGTTTTCCCACTTCAGAAGTTCAGGTATGGGGTTTTGAATTATCACGTAATATTAGGCGAAATAGAGAAACAGATTTTTGGGCATTACAAGTTAAGGGTGCTTCAAACGATTTGGTTTACTGGGGTAAATTAAAAGGATTAGAAAAAATTGAAGCTCCATTGCGATTGTCATTTAACCCTTATATATCAGGTGGATTAGAAAATTATAAGTACGATACTTGGAAAAATTCTAATAACTCGTGGTCGTTTGCTGGTGGTTTAGATTTGAAATATGGAATAAACGAAAGTTTTACTTTAGATATGACTTTGATGCCCGATTTTAGCCAGGTGCAATCTGATAACAAAGTGAAAAACTTATCTGCATTCGAGACTGTTTACAATGAACAACGTCCTTTTTTTAACGAAGCAGTTGACCTATTCTCAAAAGGGAATCTGTTTTACTCAAGAAGAATTGGCAAAACCCCTTCAAATTTTTATAGTGTCAATTATTTATTAGATAGTGGCGAAACCGTAAAAAAAAATCCATCGCAAACTCAGCTATTAAACGCAACAAAAATTTCGGGACGTAATAAAAATGGTTTGGCAATTGGTTTTTTTAATGCTATAACAAATGACACATGGGCAACAATAAAAAAAATAGATGGAACTACAAGGAGCGTATTAACTGAGCCATGGGCAAATTATAATATTTTAGTTTTAGACCAAGCATTAAAAAACAACAGCTCTGTTTTTATTTCAAATTCTAATTTTCTTCGAAATAAAGATTACTACAACTCTAATGTTACTGCTGCTGGCTTAAATCTTATTGATAAAACAAATACTTGGTCGCTCACTACTACTGCTGGTTATAGTCAATTCTACTTTAGAGGAATAAAGCCTATTGAAGCAGAAATTTTAAATCCTGGTTTAAAGTATAGTGTTAACGCAGGAAAAGTAAGTGGCAAATTTCAATTTGGATTAAATCATTCGTTAATTGATGAAAATTATAGTGCAAACGATGTTGGTATAACATTATACAATAATAATATGAGTAATGGAGTTTGGGCAAATTATAATATTTATGAGCCTTTTTGGATAATGAGAGAATTTCATAATAACTTATCGTTATATAATTCTATTTATTTTACCGAAAATAAAATTTCTGATTTAGGAATTGGCTATAACGTTTGGGGAACTTTTAAAAATTATTTGACCATGTGGGCAAATTTTAATTCATCGTTTTTTGATGGCTACGATTATTATGAGCCTCGCGTTGTTGGAAGATATTTTAGAAAGAAAAAAGGATATGCAATTTCGTTTGGTTTTTCGTCCGATTATCGTAAATCTATTGCTCTTGACGGTGATGCAACTTATGCACCAACGCCTGCTTTCAACGAAATTTATAAAGATTTTAGTCTTACTCCAATAATTAGAATTTCAAATCACTTTTTAGTAAAATATTCTTTTTCGTATGTCAATAATATAAATGAAAAAGGCTGGACTGGAGCCTCAAATCAAGATACAATAATATTTGGCAATCGTGCTATAACAACATTAACAAATACTTTTACTGGTAAATATATTATTATTAACGATTTGTCTGTAAGTGTAAATGTCCGTCATTATTGGTCAAAGGGGAACTATAATCAATATTATAAATTAACTGACGATGGTGGACTTTCGGAGCTGAATAACGATTATCAACAAAATTTTAATTACAACGCTTTTAATATTGATTTTGTTTGTAGTTGGCAATTTGCTCCAGGAAGTAATTTAAGTCTTGTTTGGAAAAAAGAAATTACAAACGATTCAAATATTATTATTAATAATTTTAAACGAAATTTTTCAAATACTTTTGATCAACCACAGTGGAATACTTTTTCTATAAAAGCAATTTATTATATTGATTATCAGTATTTAAAAAAGAAAAACAAATAATTTGATTTTCTTAATTCTCAAATCTAAAAATTCATTATATTTGCATATTGGCCTCGTAGCTCAACTGAATAGAGTATCTGACTACGGATCAGAAGGTTGAGGGTTTGACTCCCCCCGAGGTCACAAAACAAAAAAGGTTCAATGCACTGCACTGAACCTTTTTTGTTTTGTAAAATTAAAATGTTTACAATTTGAGACTGTTGTAAAGCTCCTTTTAGTTATTGCGAAAACAGTAAAGCAATTTGAAAGTTATTGCAAAGTGGTGTTGCTATTTCTTTATTTGCTCTTTTCAAGATATTAAAGTTATTCCTGTCAAGTCAGCAAGGTTGTTTTTCAAGAAAGCATAAGTCAATTTGTCAACTTTGCAATTAATAAATTGTACCCGTTTAAATTTCTTATTGTTCTTAAAAAATGTATTTAATAATGTAGCATTTTGAAATTTAACACCATAAAAAGAACAATTTTCAAAACGACTGTCCTCTAAAGTACCTTCAAAAACAATATCCTGTATTGCCATTTCAAAAAAGTTTGCCCCATTCAACTTTGCATTTACAATAGTATTTTTACCAAATCCTCCTTTTTTAAATTCCGCTTCGGTTAAATCTGCTCCTGTAAAATCGCAACCTTCAATATAGCTCTTTAAAAATTTTGTACTTTTTAGTGAACAGTTTCTGAATTCATTCTTGTTTAACATTGAATCCAGAATTTGACTGTTGCAAATGTCGGAATTTGTAAAGTTGCAATTTTCAATATAATTACTCTTTAGAAAAAGTCCCGACATCTCCGAACCAATAAACAAACATCGCTGAATATTTGTAGAACTTAGTTTTTCGTGTAAATTTTTTAGCCCTGAAAAGTCACTGTCGGTCAAGTTTAGTTTAGACATATCCCAACTAGTCTTTTTCTGTTGTGTTTTTGATAACTCATCTAAATGATAATTGGATTTTTCTAAAGTTGCTATTTCAGTATTAACAGCTTTAAAATTCTCAGAAAAATAGTTAAGGTCAACGCCAAGAATTTCAGCGAGACGATTTAGTGTGGTAATGTCTGGCATTGATTCTCCACGTTCCCATTTTCCGACTGCTTGTGGACTAATAGATACTTGTTGTGCAAGTTCTGCTTGTGAAAGATTAGTTTTCTTTCTTGCTGTGGCAATTTTGTCGCCAATTGATTTTGAATTTAGCATCTTAATTTATTTTTAAAATTTGATGCTACAAAGTTATCTTGGCTCATTGTCATTATGCAAATTAAGTCCGCTACTATTAGTTGTTTTTACGCTACTTTCAGTTGTATTCCGACAACTATTCATTGTTTTTGAATCTTTTGTTAATATTTGTTTCGATTTGGTCATTAATTATCTTGGTAGTTTGGTAGTCCAAACATTGCTGGTAATTAGTGTATAATCCCCACTAATCCTAAATTAAGCGGTTACAAATACTTATTACCATATAATATTGTTTTTACAAATTTACATTTTATTTTAACAAAACAAAAAAAGCTACCGTCGGTAGCTTTTTTTTGTTGTATAATGTTATTGAAACCTATTCAAATTCGGCAAGCGATTTTTTAATTATTGCAACAGCTTCGTGAATTTGTTGTTCGTTAATTACAAGTGGTGGTGCAAAACGAATAATATGTTGGTGAGTAGGCTTTGCAATTAGCCCGTTATCTTTCATCTTTAAACATACATCCCATGCTTCTTTTCCGTTTTTAGGTTTAATAATTATTGCATTTAGTAATCCCTTACCACGCACTAATTCAATCATTCCACTTTTTATATTATTTAACTCTTGACGAAATAAATTTCCCATTTTTTCAGCATTTTCAGCAAGCTTTTCGTCGCGAATTACTTCTAATGATGCAATTGCAACACTTGCTGCAAGTGGGTTGCCGCCAAAAGTAGAGCCATGTTCGCCTGGTTTAATTGTTAGCATAATATCGTTATTTGCTAAAACAGCCGAAATAGGCATAAATCCACCCGACAAAGCTTTTCCTAAAATTAAAATATCCGGATGAACATTTTCATGATCGCAAGCTAAAAGTTTACCTGTACGTGCAATTCCAGTTTGAACTTCGTCGGCAATAAATAAAACATTTTTATCTTTACAAAGTTTGTATGCTTTTGATAAATAACCTTCATCAGGTACAAATACTCCAGCTTCACCTTGAATTGGCTCAACTAAAAATCCTGCAACATTTGGGTCTTGTAAAGCATTTTCTAATGCCGATAAATCGTTATAAGGAATTTGAATAAAGCCAGGGGTAAATGGTCCAAATCCACTGTAAGAATCTGGGTCGGATGACATTGAGATTATTGTTATTGTACGTCCATGAAAATTATCAGTGCAAACAATAATTTTTGCTTGATCTTTTGCTATTCCTTTAACATCGTAACCCCAACGACGACATAATTTTAATGCTGTTTCGTCGGCTTCGGCACCCGAATTCATTGGTAGAACTTTGTCGTATCCAAAATATTTAGTTACAAATTCTTCGTAAACGCCTAATCTATCGTTAAAAAAAGCACGTGAAGTTAGAGTAAGTTTTGAAGCTTGCTCAATCATTGCTTTTAAAATTTTAGGGTGACAATGTCCTTGATTAACAGCTGAGTATGCCGATAAAAAATCGTAATAACGTTTTCCTTCAACATCCCATACAAAAACTCCTTCGCCTTTGTTAAGTACTACAGGCAATGGATGGTAATTGTGAGCACCAAAATGTTCTTCTTTTTCTACAAAATACTCTGATGTGTATTTTTCGGTTGTTTCAATCATAAAAGATAATTTTAAATTTATTTATAATGCAAATTTGGAAATATTTTTTGATTTTTATTTCAAAATATATTAATATTATTTTTCAAGCTATTTATTAATAGATTCTTCACTACGTAAACTACGTTTAGAATGACAATAGAATAATATGCCATTCTGAGCAAAGCGAAGAATCTGTATTCCATATAATTTATTCTGCTAATTGCCAAATAGTATCTATAATAGTTCCATCAACCCATTTTACAACAGCAACGGGTTTGTTTGTAAATTTTGGTTTGTCGGGAACACCACAAATAGCTTCGGCTTCTTCTTTTAATTGATTAATAGTTTTAATTGGCAGTGATGAGTTTTTCATTTTTTCGATTAAATCGGTACGAAGTGGATTTATTGCAATTCCACGTTCGGTTACTATAACATCAATTAATTCGCCAGGTCCACAAATTGTTGTAACTTCATCGCGTACAATAGGCATTCTGTCGCGAAAAAGTGGAATTGGTAATATTGTGCATTTTGATGCGATGCAATTTTGCCAGCCTCCAATACCATGTAACAACGTGCCATCTGAGTGTGTAACAACGTTTGCATTAAAATTTATATCAACTTCTGTTGCACCCAAAATAACAACGTCCACCATTGATGCAAAATTTCCTTTGCCGTGATAATTATAGCTAGTAAATGGACTTGTGTTTACATGCCCATGGTTTTCGCGCATTGAGCGAACTCCTTCCAAATCAAATGTTTGTCCATCTAAAATATTTTCAACTAACCCATCTTCTAGCATTTTTACTAAATATTTATTGCTACCACCTCGTGCCCAACGTGCTTTCATTCCGCGTTGTTTTAATATGTCGGCAAAATAAATTCCTATAGAAAGTGCGGTTCCGCCTGCACCTGCCTGAAACGAAAAACCGTCGCGAATAATTCCTGCTTCATCGCAAAATTGAGCTGTCCACTCTGCAAGTAATAATCTATCGGGGCTTTTTGTTATTTCAGTTGTACCTGATATAATTTTTTCTGGTATTCCTACTTTGTCAACTACAACTACATAATCAACATTGTTACCTTGTATTTGCCAGGGAATACAGGGAAATGGCACTAAATTATCTGTAATAACAATTACTTTATTTGCATATTGTGAGTCGGCAAGTGCAAATCCTAACAAACCGCACGCAGCTGGACCACGGTCGCCAGTGGCATTTCCAAAAGCATCGGCAGTAGGTGCTGCAATAACAGCAATATCAATAACAACTTCGCCATCTTGAATTGCCTGATATCGTCCGCCATGAGAACGTAAAATTCCCATTCCTTTCATTTTCCCTTGCGAAGTAAAACGACCAAGCGAGCCATTCATACTTCCTTCTATATGATGAATAGTTCCGTCTTCTAAATATTTTATTAATACCGATTGGCATTCAAACGAAGCAGAAGGAAACCAAACTAAATCTTTAATTCCAAGCTCTTTTGCGATATCAAAAATTTGAATTGCAACTAAATCGCCATTTCTAAAATGATGATGTGTTGAAATTACCATTCCATTTTTTAAACCTGATTTTATTAAAGCATCTTTTAATGTTGCTACTGTTTTATTTCCATCGGCTGGATAATCGGTACAACTTGAAATAAATGGGGCATATTTTCGTCCTGTTGGTTTATATTTGCCCACTCCCATATATGGAATTTGAGGCACTCCGTTAACTTCGGTTGGCACCAATCTACCTAATGCGTTTTTTACAAAATTAGTTGACATTTAATTCCTCCTTCCAATTATTGTTAAGTTTACCAGTTTTTATTGCCGAATTTATTGTATTTTGAGCTCGTTTAACAATTGGTGGGTCAATCATTTTTGTTCCTAACGAAACAACGCCTAATCCTTTTAAAGTTGCTTCATCAAATGCAATTACAATTTTTTTAGCTTTTGTTATTTCTTCAATTGATGGGGCATAATTTTCGTGAATAACCTTTATTTGGCGTGGATGAATACATCCCATCCCATCAAAGCCTAATGCTTTTGATTTTAGTACATTGTTTTTAAGTCCATCCATATCGGCAACATCGCTGAATACAGAATCGATTGGTTGAATTCCGGCAGCACGACAAGCGTTTACAATTTGACTACGAGCAAATAAAGATTCAATTCCTTCTGCTGTTCTTCTTGTTCCAAGATCGGCAGTGTAGTCTTCTAAACCAATAGCCATAGCAACTATATTTGTTGCTGAAGTTGCAATTTCGAACGATTTTATAACCCCTAAAGCACTTTCAATTATTGGCATTAACCATATTTCATTAACTATTTTGTATTTTGTTTTTATTTCGTTAATTTTTAAGTTAACTTGATGAATTTGGTCGGCTCCCTCGCATTTAGGAATAAGAATTAAATTAACATTATGCTGAACAATAAAATTCAAATCATCTAATCCTTTTGGAATCTGATTAATTCTAACCATTCGTTCAGCACCATAAAAATCTAAATTTCGCAACGCATTTCTAACTAAAAAACTAGCTTCAAATTTTTTGTCTGGTGCAACAGCATCTTCTAAATCTAAAATAATTCCATTAGGTTTATGAACGCCTGCATTTATCATTAACGAAGGTGAATTGCCAGGAAGGTATAATCGTGAAATTCTATTGCAATCTTTTGCAGTTTTATAGTTGTTTTGCGAAATAAAAGGTAATAAATATTCTTTTGTTGTATCTA
>JAVHRJ010000264.1:0-11484 GCA_036171595.1 Bacteroidales bacterium | reverse complement strand
AATCTGGAAAGCGCGCGACCTGCGCTATAGCTTATTGTTTGTTTTATTGATGCTTCAACTCTAGCAGCTATAACAAATGGTAATGCTCCAGAATCTTCAATAGTAATTTTTGCGTTTTTTATTTCAAAGAAATTTAAAATGTTTGTAATTAACTCTTTATTGGCTTTGCCAAACATTAAATCGACTTTACTTTCTAAAATTATTTGAATTCCGTCATTTTGTGTAATCTCTACATTAACATAGCAATCGGAACGAACACCTTTGCCTTTGTTCCCAGATGTTGCATTTGTTTTCATTTGTCTTATATTTATGTGGTAAATTATTGGCGAAGTTAGAAAAAATAATATTATTGAATCATGATTTTTAAGTACTTCTGAAAAATAATTTTTAATTAAATTACAAAATTTAAATTGTTAATTTTGAGAAAAATAATTTTTATGGAAACAACAGATATGTTTATTGAATTTGAAAGTAAATATAATTTTACTGAAACAAATGAAAAATTATCGGAAAGTATTTTACAAAACAGTTGGAAAATACCAGCAGTTCACGATTTACAAGAAATATTAAAAAAAAACGGAAAAGAAGTTTTACCAATAAAAACAATTGAGCTTTGTAATCCAAATTATGCTTTTGAAGTTCTTAAACTTGATGATGAAAGAAATATTTCGTCGTTACTGCCATGTAGAATTTCTGTTTACGAGAAATTAAATGGTAAAACTTATATTTCGCAAATGAATGCAGCTTTTTTTGCAAAACAAATAGGAGGGAAGGTAGAATTTGTGATTTCACATGCTTTTGGTGATATAGAAAAAATTATTGAATCGTTTAAAAAATAACAAGTTGAGAGCTTTGCAAAACTCTCAAAAAAAATAATTTTTTTGTCATTGCGAGTAACTATGCGATCTTATTTATAGCATTTTATTGTTCCTTCAATGTGATAGCAATGATTAAAAAGGTTTTGCAAAATTTTGGTATAATAGAATTATAAAAAAAAGTTGCCAGATTAATTAAAACCCGGCAACCAACCTAACCCAACCAAATATGAAAAAAACCTAACGAACACACAATTTAATTGATTTGTTAAAATTATTTGTTTGAATATTTACTAGGTACATTCCCGAAGCTAAATTATAATCGGTTGCACTTATAATATTTTGACCATTTGTTAATAATTTTGATGATTTTGCAATTTGTTTGCCGCTTAAATCAAAAATGTTTATTGTTGAAAGCTCTTCAATTTCTGAATTTACAAAAACATAAATTTCACTAATATTCTCAAATAATTTTATTTCATTATTATTGTCGTTGCAGTTTGAAACTGTAATGTTATTGTTAAAAACATTTTCTTGTCCATTATAATCAATTTGTGTTAATCTATAATAATTTTTACTATTTGAATTCAAATCTTTAATTTGATAATTTGATGATTGATTAGTATTTCCATTTCCTGAAATGCTTGCAATTTTTACAAAATCGTTTTCTATATTCATCTTTTCAACAATATAGTAATCGCAATTAGTTTCTGAAGCAGTTGACCAATTTAATAAAGTTATTCCATTATAACATTCTGCTTTAAAATTAAGTAAATCAACTGGCAGAGGATTGTCTTTTGTTGTAGAACCAAAAGTAAACGGACTAAAGCTACTTACTAAATCTGAAGTAACGTTACCTAAAGTTGTGTCACCTGATGTTCCCGTATTCCCTTGGTCGAGCCATTTTGTGCCGTCCCAACGAGCTACTCTAATGTCGGTTAAATTATTTACACCACTTGTAGTATCCCAATAAAGCGAAACATTTACATTGCTAGTTCCATTTGTCCTATCTAAAGTCCAATATTCTAAATTGCTCACATTGTATAGGCCAGGACCTAAAGCAGTAACATTATACAATGAATTTGGATTTTGTTTATAATAACTTGCTGTAAAATGATCTGCAATGTTTGTTGGAGCGGTAATACCTATTGGAGCATATTTCCCATTATTACCAACTGGAAAAATAAATGCATCATTTCCTACTTTTTTGCAATTACCATTAATATATTTTGTAGTACTAGCACCACTATATGTCGCATTATCGTTAATAATTAAAGTATTTGCTCCCGTATTAAAAAGTCCTGCTGTAAAAATTAAAGAATTATTTATTGCTACATAACCAACGCTTGTATGGGTTACACCATTTGTATTATTTACTGTTAAATTATAAAAATCGTTGTTGCTTGAACCTGAAATGTTTCCATTAGTTGTTCCTGAAAAAATTAGATTTTCAGTTCCTTTAGTATATGTCCCATTGTTTACAAAGTTACCATTTGAAATTTCTATAGTCGCTGTTCCAGTAATAGAAATTGTTGCACCCGAATTAATTTCTATTCCCTGTGCAATTATATAATTAACATTTGTTATAACTATATAAATTGTTAATATTATTTTAATACTTTTCATAATAAATTTATTTTGAAAATTCAGTACGGCTACCTTCAGTATCTTTTTCAATATGAAAATCAATTCCTAATAAACCTACAGCATTCCCAAATGTATCGCTATTATCACCTGTAGCTCTATATAACCTACATACTAAAACAGTACTTATACCTAATCCAGTTCCACTAATTGGTGAAAAAGAAGATATAAGGTGCTGACTAGGTCCAACAATAGGAGTACATGCACTAATAACTGTATTAGTTGTTAAAGTATTAGTTGTAGAATATATTCCACCAATGGCAGATACTGTATATTCTAAACTCCAAACTACATCTGTTCCAAAAGGAGTTCCTGTTACAGTAGTCCAATGAACATGAGGATAAATATCGCTACCTAATTTATAACTGTGAGGAATTTGAATAGTAAAATAAACTTCTTGTTCTGTAGAGCTAGAAAACATCCATAAAAAAACACCTTGACTTGTACCAGTAGCGTCTCTTGCAAAACGACCGAAAACTGGTGGGTTGCTACCACTTTTACTTGTAGCATCAGGAAAAATCATTACATCATCAAATACTGTTGCAGTACCATCCATTCTTATTGTTCCATCGGCTTCAACGGCTAAATTATTATTTATTTTTACTTCTTGAGCATTTAAAATGCTTACTGTAAAAATTATTGCAATTATTAATGTGTAAGTTTTCATAATTGGTATGCTTTAAATTTCTTGTACAAATTTGAGCATTCAACTATATGTTTACAAGAGTAAAAAAACGGTTTTTTTAGAAATGTTTTATAGGTGTTTTTACCTAAAAAACATAATGCAAAATATGTCGATTTTAATAAGTTTAGCTAAAATAAAAGGTTTTAAAAAAGTATAAATCGATTATTGCAAATGCTCTAATCTTCAGATAATGGTGTAAGTTCAATTATTTCTTTGTACATATTTGTTCCTGAACCAAAAACTGCTTCAAGAATTAGCTTACCATTTAATTTTTTATTAAGTGTGTATATACAATAGTTTACGTGACCAGGATTAGGTTCACTAAAAAAAGTTAACGATTTTGCCTCTACACCATCAACATACCAACCTACTGATTGATAACCGGTGCCTACATTATTTAATCCAAATCCTGCTGGCATTATACTTGTGTAAAAATATGCGTTGTTATATGTATCGCTTGAGTTATCCCATAAAATTACTTTACCTAAAGTGTCAATATCATAAATTGTATGGTTAAATTCTCCTGAAATAGAATCGGCTTTAATCCATTGGTATCGCGAAATATTTTTTGGACCAGCATATTTTGAAGTGATATTATCAGCTTTGCTACACGAAAATAAAGTTATTGTGTAAATTGTTATTGTAATGTATAATAATATTTTCATTTCACTAAATTTATAAAATAAATAACTCCAATACTTATTTGTGTGCTTTTCAACATTAAGGTTTTTTCAATAGGAAAATCATATAACGTACCTTGATTATATAAATCATTATATGTTTGGTAGTCTTTTGGAAACATAAAAAAATCTCCATCTCCGAGCCCTTTTGCATAATTTTTATCATTATAATCAGAGCTTCCTCTATATAATGTTATACCAGTAGTTAATTTTAAATTTTTTATTGCTCCAATTATTAAATCTAACCTGTAAAATGAACCAAAAGTTGAATATACACCGTTTAAAGGCATGCCTTTATTAATACTTCTAGTTCCATCGGGGTACATGTATTCACTAATTAAGCTTGATGTTGCAAAACCAAACCTAAAAGATAAATAATTACTTTTACCTACTTTATATAACATTCCAAAATCTAATGGTGTTCCATATTTAATTACTATATCGCGTGATTCTCTAGAATTAAATGTACATCTATAGTCAAACCTTGAATATGAATAATTAAAACCCATTCCAAATTTTTCTGATAAAAATAAATTCACACCAAATTGATAACTTATTGGTATCCCGTTTAAATTCATTTTTTTATCAATCTGTGATTTTAAAATATCATTATATCCGTTCATAAAAACTTTAAAGTCACCTGCTATCATAGTTTGTGACCCACAGCCAAATGAAAGTGTTAATCCTTTTTGTCCGTAAGAATACAAACATAAATTAAATAGTGTGAATAATGTTATTATTTTTAGTTGCATATTTATTTCTTATTAAATCGATATGTTAAATTAATTGATACATTATTTGCTCTATAGCGATATTGAGGTTGAACGCCCAAATTTTCGCCAAACCAATCGTTATAATAAATTAATCGAAAATGGATGTTTTTTGTTGCAAAATAATCTAAATATAATGTTGTGCCTGCTGTAAAATAGCTCGATAACATCCCTTTTGTTACATCATAAAAATCTAACCAAGTGTTAGCTTTGTATTTGTTATTGTTATTGTAATTTACATTGCTTTTATACAAAACTTTAAAATTTGCTAAATCGATAGGTGAATAAGCTATTCCAATTTTCTTATTAAGCATTAAACCGAAATTAAATGGCGATAACTGATTAAATCTAACTTTAATTTTAATATCTAAATTTTCTGATGGAGATGTTGGATTTAATCCTTTTCCTCTTGTATTTATATGCATATTACTCCATCGAAAAAAATAATAATATTTACTACTGTGTAAACCAATTTCGAAACAAACACCGTGGGGTAAATTAGTGTAATTAAATTTATTGTCGAAGTTTGGAAAATCAATATTATTATATTGATAAATAGTGTTTCTAATGTTTGGAAGACCTGTTGTGAATTTACCTGCTGTGTATCCTACAGAATAGTATAGTTGGGCAAAATTAATTGTGCTTATACCAAAAATTAAAAAAATGAGAATAATATTTTTTTTAATCATAAATAGATATTAAGTATTGTGTTACTTGTTTGCAAAAATAAATAAAAATTTTATTTTAATTATTCATTTTGATAAAAACTAGAAAAATATTTATAAACGCTTACTATTCGATTTGTAAAATAAAATTTAATTACTTTGCAAAAAATAATTTAAATGGAAAGTTTTATTAAAGTACTAATGATAGATGCTGAAACTGGTTTCTATAAAATGCAACGTTATAAAATTGGACAATATTTTGGTCCTGTTGATATTGGCTTTCATCTTTCTGGTGTGCATAATAGTTTAACAATAGGCACAGGTTTATTGGCAGGTTCAATTTTACCTGGCTCTAACCGATTAATATTTTCTGGTTTTTCGCCTTGTTGGGCAGGTTTTTATGTGTCATCAATGGGTGGAGCAGGTTTGGTTTTTGATAATTTAGGAATAAGTATGATTTCTATTGTTGGAAAATCAGCTACACCTTCAATATTATATTTGAATAGAAATCATGGCGAAGAAATAGAGTTAGAAATAAAACCTATAGATTTAAAATCTGTTTGGAACGGGGGTAGAAAAGGCGTTTATTCAATGATGGATTATACTTATGAAAAATTTGGAAAAAGATACGAAACCGATCCTCGAATTCTTGCAACTGGTCCTGCTTCATTAAAAACAGATTTTGGAGCAGTTTGTTCGGCACCAATAAAAAATAAAGAAGTAACTCTAGTTGATACTTGGGCAGGTAGAGGTGGATTTGGTAGTAAATTGTTACAACAACATGGAATAGCATCAATTATTTATGGTGGAACATTTTTAGATGAAGATTTTCGCGATCGTAAAGTTGCCGATTCTTGGTTCGAAGATAAGTATAACAAAAAGTTAGCTGCTAAAGATATTGAGGCAACTACAAAATATCGCTTTGACGAACATTTTGAAACAGGTGGTACTCTTGGAGTTAATTATGCATCAGTTGGAAGTAATATTATTGCGTTTAATTATAAATCAATTTATTGGAGCGAAAATGATAGAAAAGAGCTTCATCAAAAATTTGTAGTTGACCATTATCTTAAGCAATTTAACGAAGAAACGATTAAACCGCGGCAACAAAAAAATTGTGGAGAACCATGTGCTGCTGTTTGTAAAAAGATGAATAATGAATTTAAGAAAGATTACGAGCCATATCAAACAATGGGTCCGCTTTCTGGAATTTTTGATCAACGAGCAGCTGAGTTGTTAAATCACCATGCCGATATGTTAGGATTTGATGCTATTTCGGTTGGTGGTGTTTTATCGTGGCTAATGGAATGCTTGGCAGAAGATTTAATAAAACCAGCAGAATTTGGGTTAAAAGAAAAACCAATATTCTCTGCCGAAAATTTCGATATTGTTAATGACTCATTGAGAAATGCACAAATTGGTGTAGCATTGCTGAATAATATTATTTCTGGCGAATATGAAATGCTTGACATGAGTGATGGAGCTCGTATTTTAGCTCATAAATTAAGTGCATCAAAAGGAAAACAAGTTTTAGATAAATTTGTTTTTACAGGTTTTCGTCGTAAAGGGTGGATGGTTCCAAATCAATACTGGACTCCAGGTGTGCTTTCGCCTATGCCAATGATGGGTAAGTACTATATGTATTATGGAAAAGATTTTATAGAACCACGAAAACTTGGTCGCGAAAATGCCAATAGAATGGTAAAAGAATTAACTATAGATAATATGGGAATTTGCCGATTTCATAGAGCTTGGGCCGAAGAAATGATATCAGATATTATAGGTAAACTTTACAATAAAAAAGATGAGTTTTTAGCATCAACAAAAAATATTTCATCGTGGATAAATAGCCGAAATGCTTCATCGTTTTGGGAATCGGAAAGAAACATGGATATAATTCAAACTTTTATTAATAACAAATTTCACGATAAATCTGATGTTCTGGAATTAAATTATTGGTACGAAAGATTTAATGTAAACAAACAAGAGGCTGCATTTGAATATTGGTACGAAATACATAAGGGAATTCACGAATCGCTTAAAGAATATTAATTGAAAGTTTATAAAGTATAAAGTGAAAAAGTTTATAAAGTTAAATGTATAAATCAATTATTTACATATTGTTTTTGTTTTGTTTTAAATTGTTATATACATTAAAATTAAACGCTTTAATTACTTTATGTTTTAATATAGGGAACTTCTAAAAATACCTTAACGTCATGCTGAACTTGTTCTGAGCTTGTCGAAGGCAGTATCTTATAAAACGAAATTCTGCCTATAGTATGAGATGGCGAGTAAAGCTAGCTATTACGCAATTTGTTAATTTTTAGAACTCACCTATATATATTAAAAAAATATGTTTAAAAAGATTTTTCTAATATTTTTCTTTTTTTAACTTTATGCCAATTTAAAATTAGCTAAGTAATGAATAACTGGATAGAGGAAGCCGAGAAACGTCAAAAAGAAAAAAATACAGTTTATACTCAAGATACTCGAGAAGAAAGTGTGATTATTAAAGAAAATTTTGAAAAAATTTCACCTTTTGTTATAAAATTAAGCGAAATAATTGAAAGAGTTTCTAAAATTTCTCCCGATGAAAGAAAACCCAGTTTAGAAATTGGCTATACACATTTAGATGGTGATTTACGATATGAATTTTATGGTTCGGCATTTAAATTAAGAGAAAAGAAAATTGCTTTATTATTTAGAAAAAAAGTTAATTATATTTTTTGGAGAAGAATGTATATAAATATTACGGATGCTGTTGGATTAGTTAAACTAACTTTTTACGAAAAAGGCACTTCTCAAATAAATCCCGACGATATTGTTAAGCAAAAAATAAAATTACTTACAAAAATTGATAGTTGTAGCGAATCTACATGTTATCAAGTTATAGATTGGTTAGTATTTAAAAGTTCAACCAGCGATTTGAAAAGAAATTTTCCACACTTACATCAATAATTTTACAATTTTAGCTTTTGTCCAATTCTTAATGTAGAGTGTTCGGATATGTTGTTTTTATTGCATAAAGCAGCAACTGATGTGCCATAACGTTTTGATAAAGAGTAAAGTGTGTCGCCTTGTTTTATGTAATAATAGTTTCCTTTTTTATCAACTGTAAAATCAGATTTGCTTGTTACGTGTTTATTAGAAACATTTTTTCTGTGAAAAAATGTTTCATTTGAAACTATTAGCGAGTCTGAATTTATTTTCTGATTTTCAAAATCAACAACTAATCTTGGATTTATAGGTTCTTGCATGTATCGAATTTCAAAATGAAGATGGTTGCATGTTGCATGACCTGTTCTTCCACCTAGTCCAAGTACTTCACCAGCTTTTACAATCTGATTAACCTTTGTTAATCTTTTTGACATGTGTGCATAGCAAGTTTCTAAACCATTGTAATGCCTCACAACAACAATATTACCGTAACCACTAAAGTAACGGCTCATACGAACTACTCCATCAAAGGCAGAATGAATAGAATCACCTTTATTTAAACTTATATCAATACCTGCATGAATCCTACCATGTCTCCAACCAAATTCAGATAAAATTTTACCAGGAACTGGCATAAAAAAATTAGAATTTTCGGCAGTTAACAATTTTAATATAACTGAGTCATTAACTGATACTTTAGCGTGTCGACTTAATCTAATATATAAAGTATCCCACGAATCTCCATAAATTTCTTTTGAAAGTAATTCAAATGCTTTAGAGTTATCATTTAGAGAATCTGAATTTGTAATTTCATTTGCAGAATTTTTGTTTTTAGCCTGTTGAGCTTGTGTAAATGCATTAAATACAACAATTAAGGCAAATGCTAGTAAAATGTTTTTTGTCTTCATTTTGTAAAAATAGCAATTAATTATTAATTACAAAATTTATTTAAGGTATTTTAAGTTTTTTTTTAGTTGTGTAAAAATATTCTTTTTACAATTTTGCGACTTTTAATTAATTGAAACTATTGAAAATAATACTTGTTTAATTTAAATAATTAAATTTGCATAAAAAAATATGTTTGAAAATATTTTACCCGAAAAGTTAAACGAAAATGCTATAAGCCTTATAGCAAATGATTGGATGTTAATTTCTGCAGGAAATTATAATAGTTTTAATAATATGACTGCTTCGTGGGGAGGTTTAGGAAATTTATGGAATAAAAATGTAGCTTTTGTTTTTGTTCGCCCACCTCGTTACACTTATAAATTTATTGAAGAAAACGATTATTTTACAATTTGTTTTTTTGAAGAAAAATATCGCGAAATGTTAAGATTAACTGGAACAAAATCGGGACGTGAAATTAATAAAATGGTAGATTTGGGTTTAACTGCAATTGAAAGCAAGAATAAATCAGTTTATTATAACGAAGCTAAAATTGTTTTTGAATGTAAAAAAATATATTTTCAAGACATTACTCCAAATAATTTTATTGATAGTAGCATAATTAAGCATTATCCTAAATTTGATTTTCATAGAATGTACGTTGGTGAAATTGTAAACGCTTTAATTAAGTGTAGCTAATATATTTATAATTTGTTATAACAAATTATAAATATATTAAATTATTTTTTCATTTTTTGAAAACGAAATTATTTTATCGGCAAGTACTTCTGCTAATTTTATTTTCGATTCATGTGTCCAACCTGCAGTGTGTGGCGTAATAATTACTTTAGGGTTGTTAATTAAATAATAAAAAGTTGGTGGCATATTATTTAATTCCATCTTGTCGAATGATGATTCCTCGTATTCAATAACATCGAGCCCAGCACCTTTAATTTTCCCTGTGTCTATTGCGTTTAATAGACTTTCTGTTTCAACCACCAATCCGCGTGAAGTGTTTATTAAGTATATGCTTTTTTTAAATTTATTTATAAATTTACTGTTAAACATGTGTTTTGTTTCTAATGTTAAAGGAACATGTAAACTAACAATATCAGATTGTTCAAAAATTTCATTTAATGAAACTTCTTTTGTGAAACCATCTGTGTAATTTGTTTTGTATTTATCGTAAGAAATAACATTAGTTTCAAATCCCGATAGTTTTTTTGCAAAAGAACTTCCCATATTGCCATAACCAATTATACCAACTGTTTTGCCTTTAATTTCTGTGCCTCTATTTTCTTCACGTAACCATTTCCCTTCTTTTATCTCGGCATTTGATTTGTTGATATTTGTTAAAAGCGATAGTAATAAACCAATTGCTTGTTCACCAACTGCATCTCGGCTACCTTCGGGCGAGTTTATACATTCAATATTTTTCAATTTAGCAAATTCAGTATCTATACTTTCTAGTCCAACACCAACTCTACCAATAAAACGAAGTTTTGTTGCATTTTCAAGTAGTATTTTGTCTATTGTTATTCTGCTCCTAATAATAATTCCAGTATAATTATTAATAGTGTTTTGTAAATTGTTATAATTAATTTCAGTGTCAATTTCGCACTCAAAACCATTTTCTTCTAACTTTTGTTTTAATATTGAATGCGTTGAATCTATAAAAAGTATTTTTTTCATTATTAAATCTTAAATTTTTACAGGTGGTCTATCGAAAAAAGGATTTTTTGCTGTTGCCGAAAGTGGTATTCCAAAAGCTACTTTTACACCCTTTCCCAAAAGTTCTAATTTCATTGCAGCTTGACCAACACTAAACATTACTCGATTGTCAATATTGTGATTAGCAGCTACAGAAACTGCTGAACCAATAGCAATACCTAAATCGTTAGTGTTAAAAACGCAAGGAGTATCTTCAAATTTCTTTTTCTCCGAACAATCTTTAAATCCACACATCCCGCAATTTTTAACTCCTTGAGTTTTAATGTGAGTACCAATAATTAATATTGCATCTGATTCTTTTATGTTTTCGGCATCGCGAATAAAAAAATCCATTTTATTTTTTTTGCCCATTGAATTCATTTTATTTGACAAAAGTTTAATTGTATCGCCATTTAAAATTGCAATTTCAAGATTATCTGTTCCGCGAGCTTTAGGTGCTGTTCTAGCAGCTACAGCCATTAATTTAGCCACCGATAAAATTACTTCAGCATTTATTTTATTCTCGTTTATTACTGTCATAATATTTTAAAATAATTTGATAAAGATAATATGTTTTAAAATTAACCTAATAACTTAATAACCCAATAACTAAATAGAGCCATAAAGAAAACGCTTGTTTATAAAATCAATGTTTGCCCCGACCCTAAAGGGAGCATTGATTTTCAATGA
>JAVHRJ010000263.1:0-4024 GCA_036171595.1 Bacteroidales bacterium | reverse complement strand
AACATTTTGCACGAAAACTTATCAATTTTTATTTTTATTCTTTCGTACATCGACGAAACAACTTTTTGTTTTAAGCCAGGGTGCAAACTAATCCAGTTTGATGGCAAATCAATAGGTTGCAATCCAATTACTTTAAACCCTTTTAACCAAAATATAAAAGCAGGTAATATTTGTGCTAAACCACTTAAACCAGGAAGAAATAATTTAGATAATTTCATTCCAGCACGTGTATTTGCCATAAAAAAGTTGGCATTTTTTACTCTTGGAAATTTAAAAATAAAATATAAAACTAATGGTGGTATATTAAAACCGTGAGTAGGAGAGATGATTCCAATTAATTTTTTGCCTTCTGTTTTTTCTATTTCAACTTTTTTGCAATTTTCAATATTGGTTACTTCAACAGGTATTCCAGATGTTTTAACATTTTCGCTAATCCATTCTGTAACACGCTTTGCATTACCAGTACCAGAAAAATAATATAAATAAACTTTTGAGTACAATTTAAATTTTTGAGTAAAAATAAATCATAATTCTCAAAAACAAAATTATACATTGTATTTTATAAATAAAATAAACTTAACGAGGCATATTTAAATGTTAATACAAAAATAGTAATAGACAATGGAGAAATAATATTAAAAATAAATTATCAATATTTAAAAGTGCTCATATTCCATGGTGTAGCTTTTGAATCGCTTTTTTCAATTAAGCCAAATTTTGATTCATAACGACCTTCACCAAATTTATTGTTGTAAAAAATCTGCCAGCGTTCTGCAGGCAAATGACTTTCAGGATTACTTTCTTTATCAAATGAATTTTTATCTTTTTTATAAAACGAAGCCCTTATTTCGATTATTTCTGAAGTTAAATGATTAAAAGGCTTACATTGCGGATATATTTTTTCAATTAAAAATTCAATAAACTCTTGGGAATAACCTATGTAATTATATTTTACATCCCATTGAAATGATGGATGTTTAAAAATATCCATAAAAGATAATTCGAAATACTTTTGCAACAATCTTTCTCTTTCTTGAAATAATCCTGGGTTAGTATTTTGAGTTTTGATTGTTGACTCAACAGGATTTTTTGCTAAGCTCCAAGGTTTAATATATGGTGCAAAAGAACAATATGAAAGGCTCCAAAACGATAAATCCCATAACAGTTTATCCCAAATGGTTTTAATTCTATCCCATTTTTGAATGTCTGTTTCAAATTCACGATCAATATCATCTAAATTAAATTTTAATTCTGTCCAGTTAGGAACCTTAAATTTGTTAGCAGAAGCAAGTTCTTCAAATTTCTCAATTTTTCTCTCAATTTTCTTAATGTGATATGGAGAAATGGGATTTACCAAAATAAAATCTTTTTCGGTTTGATATGCTTCGCTAGTTGCAACTGCACCTTCCATGGCTTTATCTAGACCTGTTTCCATTTGAATACGAAGGAATTTTGGAAGAGTCATACCTGATTGTTCACCTAAATTTATTACATCTTGAATGGGTTTAATTATTACTTCAGGATTTGAAAGAATTTCAACTTCAATTGAGTTATCGTAAGCATTAGGTGTTTTGTTTAATGTTGTATTTAAAGCATTTTCCGAATCATTTTGGAGTGCGGTAATGCCACCAGTAGCCGAAAATAAACCTTTTTCGGTATTACGTTCAAGAAAATCTAATCCAGCCTGATTTTGTTGCATAACATTTTTACCACTCGATTCATTTATTGCGTCTTGATAATTCTTTTTAAGAGATTCTATTACCTGTTTTAGTGCATTTACACTTTGTTTTAACAAAACTGCATCATCATATCCACCAGCAGAATTAGATGTATTACTTGCACCGGCGCTTAATACACGTCCGTAATAATCGCTAAATTTTCCATACAAATTTTCATTCATCATTTGAGCACTAAATGCATTCATGTCTGAATGTTCTTGTCCTAATTGTTCCATTCGCGAATAAGTTTCGCACATGTTATCAAAATCGCTACCCGATAAATTCTTTTGTTTGCACTCTTCCATCATATTTTTAAATGTGCCAAGAATTGCGTTTAACATCATTGGATCTAAAGCCATAATATTTAATTTAACGGTTAATAATTGATTTATACTTTGCAATTTGTTCTATAATGTTTTGCTTAGAAAATGGAAGTAATCGTACGTGACGATTCTCCGTGTTTTTTTCTGGTACAATTTTCCATGAACTTTGCCATTTTGTATTATTTTTTTCGAGACTTTCAACACCTGCAACTAAAGATTTTTTAATATCATCAGCAATGCTTAACATATTTTGTTTGTATTTATCGGGAACAATAGCATTTTCATAAACTGTTATTTCATCTAATAAATTCCAATCGGAATTAAATTGACGGTGAGCCTCATCCATTGATATTTCAATGCTAGTTTTATTTGTTTCTTCAACTGCCATTGTTGCAACATCTAGGGAAGTTTTACATGATTCAACTTTTTCAAGAATTCTTTCGCTAGCTTTAATTCTATGGATTTCCTGATGTTTTTCGAAATGTTTTTTTTCGATTAAATTTTCATCTTTAATTAATGCTATAGTACAAGCATCATTTAAGTTACCAACTTTTAATTTAAATTCTTCTAAATTGTTACAAGATTGCATTGCATCCGACAATTGTTTTTCAGCATTATAAGAATTTATATAATTCTGATTTCCAGCATATCTCTCGACTCTTGATTGATAATATGCTTTATAATCTTCTAAAATTTGATCTACCATAAATTAATAATTTTAAATAAAATCAATTTGCAATATGTTATCACATAATGCATAAACAATATTAAAAATGAGCGGAAAAATATTTCCCGCTCAAATATTCAATTTATTGTTTTTCCATAGTTAAAACTTGTCCAGAATTTGCTGGTTCAACAACAAGATTATTCTCTTCGAAATGATAATTGTAATTAAAATCGTTTTGCATTCCATCAAATTTCACTGTAAATGTGCTATCCGAAATTTCAGTAATGGTTCCTTTTGATTCAATAATCCCTAATTTTGTTGTAAGTTTTGTTACACCTTCAAAAATATAAGATGTTCCTTTATTCATCTCGGCATAATCGCCTGTGGCATTAACAATTTTCCATTTACCATCAAGTTTTTCTTTAGGAGTTCCTGAACTATTTGCACTACCACTTTTTTCGCCACATGAAATTAAAAACGATGCAAATATTGCAAACACTAAAATTAAAAGATTTGTTTTTTTCATTTTTTAAAAGTTTAAATTATTAATAAAATTTTATTTATTCGTTTATACTAAAAATTATTATATCTGAGGAACCTCTAGAACCATCTAAGGTATTATAGGTTGGAACCGACAAGCTAGATTCTGTAAATGTGCGTGCAACATCAACACCATCATTTATATTTACTGTAGGGCTTATTGTTTTTGTTGCTATTACTGACAATTCTGAAACACTTCCAGTTGGCATATACCAACTTCCTTTAATTTTATTGTATTCTGGCCAAGTTTCACCAGTTAAAATTAAACTTCCATTATACGAAAGTATTGATTCAATTCTTTCTCCGCAACGATCGCCATCATTACCTGTAAAATAATTGTACTGGTTAATTAAACTACCATCTAACCCTAATTTATAATAACAGCCGTCACCAAATTGCGATACATCATAATTTGTATATGCTCCTCTCCCACCAACATAAATATTATTATTTAAAATTCTAACACAAGATATATTATTTCTATCATTTGTTTCGCCTTGCATTTGTTTTGCCCATAAAACATTGCCATTTGCATCAGTTTTAATAACACCAAGATAGGTTGAAACTCCCCTTAAATCAGCAGCAAGATATACATTTCCACTTGCATCAATATCAATATCTGTAATGCGCGATGCATATCCAATATCTAGTCGTTCGAACCATTCTAAATTGGCTCCTTGTGCTGAATATTTCATTAAAAACCCTGAATTATATTGACCTTCCCAGCCAGCAATATAAACATCATTATTAGCAGTTGCTTTAATTGTATATCCCCT
>JAVHRJ010000262.1:0-4030 GCA_036171595.1 Bacteroidales bacterium | reverse complement strand
ATTTTAGCGGTTTGACAATAACTGCAAGTAAAAGCCTGCCAAATTCAACCGCCAAACGTTACCAACCATATTAGAAAAATGAGAATAATATTAATAATTACAATAATATTTTTACTTGGACATTTTAAAAATTATGGACAAGAGAATAAAAAGTTTAGTTTTCAGTTTGATATTGGGACTTCTGTAACAATGCCCTACAAATCAACTGTTGAATTTAATACTTTATTGCCAATAAATGGAAGTTGCAAGACAGACTACAAAACTAATTATGGATATTACGCAGAAATATTGACAACATATAACATAAATAATAAATTTTCTATTACCTCTGGTTTGACATACAATCATATATCTTATAGAATTAAAGATGGTGAAGGAATATTCACAAGTGAAGGAAACTTGGATAATTCATATTTAAATGCTCCGTTATTGTTAAATTACCGACTATCTAAAAATATTCCTGTTTCAATTTCAACAGGCCCATATTTCGGTCTGTTATTGCATGCACAAGAAAAAGGAACTTCATATCTTGACACTTCAAAATTGATAGTTATTGACCCCAATGACCCTGCTTTGCAACCAGAACAAACATATAAAAATATTATTGTTAAAGATTATTACTTGATTGATTACGGTGTATTACTGCAACTTGGTTATGAATTTAGATTGAATGAAAAAATATCAGGAATAATTTTATCAAAGTTTAATTACGGACTGAAAAATGTAATATCAAGCGGTATAAATAAACATAACGCAATGCATAGTGCAGCATATGAATGGAGGAATTATAATTTTATGATTGGAATTGGAATAAAAATATAAAAATACGGTTGGTAACACACACTTAAAAAAAACTGGGCGGTTATGTGCAACTTGACAATTATAAAATAATTCGTAACTTTGTAGCGGTTTGACAATGGCGAAGGTTAAACGCCCAGCTTTTTCAAGTGCAACTCGTTAGCAAACATTAATAAAAACAAATAACATGAAACTAAAGAAATTAATTCTTCTGACCTTAATCACAATAATTTCAATATCTAGCTTTGGTCAAAGCTATGTGAAAACTTTATCAAATGTAAATAAATGGTCGTTGTTTTATTCTTTCGAATCTGCATGGACAACTCAATACCAAACAATTGGTGACACATTGCTATTTGGAAAAACATATAGACAGGTTTATTACGGTATTGGTGGTTTGAATATGCAGAAATCATATTTTCTAATTAGAGAAGATACAGTTAATAGGAAAATATATATAGTTCCAAGAATTTCACTTTTATACGACACGACAGAATATCTAGTTTATGATTTTAGCAAAGGAGTTGGCGACACTATAACAGTGTTTCAACCATATTATGCTTTTAAAGACGCATCTTCAGCATTTTCATTCGTTATTGACTCCATTTCTTTTTTACCAAATATTACTAATTATCCAGTTTTTTATCTAAGTAATGTAATACCTAACACTTATCCATATTATTTAGTGTGGGTTGAAGGTATTGGTTCTATGGCAGGTATTGAAAATAATTGTAGCATGTGGAATTATGCTGAAATAAACTCATTGATTTGTGCATATCAAGACACTGTGCAAACATTGTATTACATTCCACAAATGCAGCAAGCGCATAATTGCGATATTGGTTGGATAAATATCGAAACTGAAAATATTAATATGGTAAAAATTAATCCTAACCCTACATTTGACAAAATCACAATTACAGGTATTAAAAAAGCGTTGACTTTAAAGTTATTTACATCTTGTGGAATTAAAATTAAAGACTTTATAATTGAAAATAACGAGGTCAATTTGACAGAATTAAAAGCAGGAATTTATATTGTTATGCTATATGACAATAACGTTCTAATAGCTAGACAGAAACTTGTGAAATATTAACGTTTGCTAACACTATGTTAGAATTTAGCAGGCTGTTATGGGCTACTTGACACAGAAAACAAAAGTCAAACCTTTTAACGGTTTGACACCAATTGCAAGCAATTGCCTGCCAAATCCAACATCGAACCGTTACCTGTCATGCTAAAAAAGACAACAGTGAGGTACTTTTGACAGATTGAATGTTTATAATTTTGATAAGTAAGTTGAAAATAAAAGACATTTAAACCGTAACTTTACACCATAATAAAGAATAGAAAAAATGCTTTTTGAAGAATATAAATATTTTGATTATCAATTTCCTGATCCTCAATATTTAGGTGCTAAATACACCCATTTGGCTTGGATTAAAAGTTTTATACCAAACAATGTAAAAACTGCAATTGATGCCTTTGCAGGCTCTCAATCAGTTGCTTTTCTTTTCAAACAGTTAGGGTATAAAACAATAACGAATGATTTTTTAAATTTCAACAATCAAATTGGAACGGCTCTTATAGAAAATAGAGATACAAAATTAACGAATGATGATTTAAAACTTCTTTTTCAACAAGCTAAAAATAAAAAGGGTTTTGAACTTATGGAAAACATATTTACCAATGTGTTTTTTGAAAAAGAAGAGGCAGTTTTTTTAGACAATTTTAGAGCAAATATACCATTGCTCGAAAATCCAATAAAGCAGGCAATAGCATTTGCTGTAATTAACCGCAGTATGACAAGAAAAATTACAATGGGACATTTTGGTCATACTCAAGCTTTAGTTTATGCAAGTGACCCAGAAAGAATAAAACGTAATCGAAGTTTAGTTAGACCAATTAAAGAAATATTTGAAGAAATATTACCTAAATATAATAACGCTGTTTTCGACAACCAACAAGATAATAAAAGTTTCAATAAAAACATTTTAGAGTTATTGCCGACAATAGAAAAGATAGATTTAGCATATTTTGATCCACCATATTGCGACAGCCACGCCGATTATCAAGGTTTTTACCATTTACTTGAAACTTTTACTGAATATTGGAAAGACAAAGAATTTGTTAATGGAATAAAACGATACGAGCCACAACGATTTAGCGGATTTGACAAAAAACGTGATGTTATAAACTCTTTTGAAAAACTCTTTGAACTTTCAGAAGAAATACCAAATTGGTTAATCAGTTACAATAATCGGAGTTATCCAGGAATTGAAGAATTTGAAAAGCTAATTTCAAAATATAAAGAAGTAAAGGTTGAAGCAAAAACATATCATAATGGTAGAGGGGGAAAAGGAAGTGTTGCAGGTAGTCAGGAGATTTTATTTGTTTGCAAACCAAAGAAAAAACATTTTGTATCAACTAATCAACAACAAGAATTGGTAAATGAAAGACTTTAATTACTGGGAAAAACTACACGAAAGCGAAAAACTCGAAAAGTTTAGCGAAGACACTATTGGGTTATTATGGCTTAAAACAAAAATCAATTGTCAGAAAAGAACTTATAAACGATTTTCTAAAAATAAATAAAATAAACTTAAAAGAAACTTCGTTAGCAAAGCAATTTGTTGAATTATTTAGTGTTCTTTCCAAAGACCCTATAAACTCTACAAAAATATTAGAAGATTACATTAAAATTGAAAACCAAAAACAACTTAAAAATATTGATGTAAATAAATTAGTTGCAGAACTTTATAAACTTGAAAATTTTAAATGGGGAGGTGATTATCAAAATTCATTAGATAAATACTTAGTAAGCAGATACGTAAAAGTTGAGAATCCTTCGTATGAAAAACTAATTTCAAAATTTGATTCTGAAATAGCTATTGCAGTTCAAGGATATGTATTAAGTAGTTGGTATAACCATTGGTCTAGTATTTTAATTGAGCATATTTTCAAATCTCATCATTCAGTTTTACCCGCTGTCGGAAAAATAAAAAGTGTTGATTTTTTCATAGGTAATATTCCTTTCGACTTAAAAGTGACATATCTGCCAGTTGAGTATATTAAGGAAAAGCGTAAGTGCAAATACATTTCGGAAGCTTATGATTTTATTTTAAAGGTGGCAACAGAAAACAATATAAAATTCACAAAAAATAGTGTAAAAGAAAAAGAATTAAAAAACATAGTTAAATCTTTTAAAGTAATAAAAGGCAACCAAATCCTA
>JAVHRJ010000261.1:0-4045 GCA_036171595.1 Bacteroidales bacterium | reverse complement strand
GAAAAAAGCAAGATGAGGTAACATCCATAAAAACATAAAAAGAATTAAAACACCCTTCTCTTTATTGATTTTATACTCTTTTCGCCAAAAGTATGATAAAACAGAAAAAAAAGAAAGAATAATTAAAGGGGTATTATAAATTAAGATAAATATAGTTTTAGTCCGGGATTCACTCCAATGACCTGTTCTTACCCGTAGTGGAGACCAAAAGCCGACAATTTTCCAAGAAGCATTTTCTAAAGTTTCCATTGGATGAGATTTAATAAAATTCCAAGCTTGTTGTTCAAAGAATGCATCTTTTTGATATTCTGAATAATTTTTTAGGAATGCCCATCTTTTATCAAAATAAGGAATTAATTTATCTTCGATGGAAGCACCGTCACCAAAATGTTTCTTTAAAAAGTCACTTGAATATTCATTATTCCCAAGCCATAAATTATAACCAACATTTGAATGAGTTAGGTCGAATCGGTCAAATAATAAATAATTTCGATAACCCCAAATTGTAATTCCTAAAATTATTATAACTGCCGAAATATAATAAGCAGAAAATGAAAATATTTTTTTTAACCCTATTGTGTAAATAATGAAACAGATTAGCATAGGTAGTAAACTGATTGGTCGAAAAAAGAACAGCAATAGGACAGACAAACCGAAAATCAATTTTATCTTTAGGCTGTTATTTGCTTTAAGTACTAACAACAAATAAAAGCATAAAATTGAAATTAATGTTGTCATCCATGTATCGGTTATCCAAATAGCAGAAATAAGGTAGTATGGATTTAACAAAAACAATAAAGCTGATAGGATAGCAATAAAATAGTTCTTGGTTTTCTTAATAAGAAAATCATAACTCAATAGAAAGATCAACGGGGGAATAAATGAATACAATATAAGTTGGAGTAAATATAGAATTGGGAAGTAGTTAATGCTAATAAGCATAGTAATATAAATTATAAATGCATATCCAACCGGAAACCAGTTGTAATAAACTCCCTTTTGAATTTCATATGGGTTTATCATTATCTGATTAGGATTGAGCGAAGTTCCCCATCTTATCGCAAAAGTATGATGTGTATAAAGATTATATGCTAATTGTTGAAAACGAGGGTCGTAAATTTTTTTTTCTTTTGGAAAAAAATCATTTAGAATAACTGAACCTAACGATTGCATTAAAAATGAAATGAATAATAATAAAAGAAAAATTATTGTTCTTTTATTTAGTTTATTATTTCTCATCGAACTGATAAAAGTTTTTTGAGAAATAAAAAATGTGTATCGGAATAACCGGAATAATATATCGCTCTCCGCCAACGTAAATAAGAATCATAACGATGAAATAAACATATATGGCAAGAATTACTTTTTCCAAGTTAGTAAAAATGTTGTTTTTGAACTTCTTACCGATTGATATCAGACTAAAAAAGACAAAGGAATAAAACATAATATTTGTAATATAAAAAGTTATACTAACCAACAAAGGAGGAATAGTATTCCCGGTACTTTTTAGCGCCCATGTAATTGAGCTATCACCACGGTAGTATGAATAAATAATTTTTTGTGGTAACCGGATAATGGCTTGCAAAGGATTATTAATCATATCTTGGTAAGCTTTTGAATAAGCTTTTGAATCCTCTTCAGCTTCATTTGGGTTATCTATATTATACTCAAAATCAAAATTCAATCCTCCGCTTGCTTTTGCATGATTTCCCATCAGGAAGTTAAATCCACCATTTGTTGAAACTGGAATGATTTTTCCAAAGATATGATAATTCCTCATTATCCAAGGGGATAAAGTAAGGATCATAATTAATGACACAATTGCTGTTTTAACTGAGGCTTTTTTAAGATTTTCTGTTATAGAAAAGAAGAGAAAAACAATAATCGGCATCAATATTGCTGTAGCCCGAAGATAGCACATCATCCCAAGTAATATTCCTGACCACACAATGTAGTTTTTCTTTTTTTTGTACAAAATCAAAATTAATAACCACAATAAAAAAGTGAAGGGAAGGTCGGTTAATACCACATTTACTGCAAATAAATTGTTGGGGTAAAATGTTATTATCGAAAGAAAAACAATAATCTGGTATTTCGTTAAATGTTCCTTAAAAAGGTTGTACAATACAAGAATCAAACCGGAACTAATGAGTATGTTTAAAATTTTTATGGCAAGAATACCATCAGTGAAGAAATGTTTAAATAACACTATTAATGCAGGCAATCCAATCGGCCAAAATGCTGTGAGAAATCCTTTTTCACTAATATAACTTCCGCTGCTGTAAAGTTTTTCACCTTGCTTTATATAATACAAACTGTCAGATATCGGATTAGTTTGAATAAAAATTAGAATTAACGATTGAATGAATACGTTAGCAAAGACAAAATACCAGACCAACCGTACCGTCTTCGAGGATTTCTCAATTGTGTTATTAATTTTTCTACTAAAGAAAAAAATACCGATTAACACAAACTCTACGATTACAGCTGATAATGTTAAAAAAGAAAATATTCCGTAATAATATTGAACATCAATTGCATCTGTTTTATTTAGAATAACTCTAATCACTTTTGATTTAAGAGAACTTTCATAAATAAAAATGAAGAGAAAATTCAAAGTAATTAAAATGAGAAAGATTGATTTATGAGGATTTGTTTTTAACCAGTGGATCAGTCTCACTATGTAAACCTCAGTTTTATTATACGCCAGGCAAATACAGGGATTCCTAAAAGATACCGTTTCCAATATCTTTTAGGATTTAATGCTACTCTAAACAACCATTCAAAACCAAGCTTCCTTAAAAACATCGGACCTCTAAATCGTCGCTCACCTAAATAACTAAATATATCTCCCACAGCGTGTATTATTTTTACATCAAATAATTTATTGTTGTCATATATCCATTTTTCTTGTTTTGGGGTCCCTAAACCTACCCATAAGATATCAGCCTTTGAGTTATTTATCATGCTTGTCAAATTTTCTTCGGCCAAATCATTATATCCATCTGCCCAACCAACAATTTGAATATTGGGATATGTTATCCTCACTTGAGTAATCAAACAATCAAGTATTTCTTTTGTACTTCCTAAAAAAAATATTCTCCAGTTTTTTCCATTACAAAATCTCAAAAACTCGTGAGCATAGTCAGTCCAATTAAAGCGATGAATATTTTTCTCTCCTAAGAACTTTCCCCCCAACCAAATGCCTATTCCGTCAGGGGAAATAATGTCCGAAGACATAAGAGATTCTCGATAGATTGGATCTGTAAAAAAAGTATTAAATCCGTGAGTGTTTAAATAGTTTATTTTAATCTTCGAATCATTATTCAAAGCTAAAACAATTTTATTTACGATTGAGTTATAATTATCATCGGTTATTAAACTAAGGGGTTGAGTTTCTAACATAACTATTACTTTGACAGATATAAATCACTGATGATATTAATATACTCTTCTGGATTTGCAATCTTTTTAACTTTTTTATTGAGGTTCTCAGCCATTATTGAAGCATGATTAGAATTATCTAGCATATACTTTATTTTTTGTATTAGCTCTTCTTTATTTCCCGGTTCAACTAAAAGTCCATCAACTCCGTCTTCGATAAATTCAAAGATGCCTCCGGTTTTGCCACCAATGAAAGGTTTATTTACTAAGCCAGCTTCAAGCATTACATAGGGAAATGGATCAATCCTGGAGGGTAAAACTACTATGTTAGAGACATTAAAATAAATGGCCGTATCATTTGTAGAGCTTTTAACAAAAATAGAAGTATTACTTTTTACGGTTTCTACAAATTCTTGCGGTAAATCAATTTCACCAACGAGAAAAAGCTTTAAAGTTTTCCTTAATGTTATTAATTGACAAAAAGCTTGGATTAAAACATCACACCCTTTTATTAAATTAATTCGGCCGACAAACAATAAAATACTGTCCTCTTTAGTGATATGGTGCTTTATCAAAAAATCCTCTTTTTGTCTCTGATCAACATCAACAAACGGTTCAACATAATTATAAATCACCACTATTCGCTCTGCATCGATTTTAT
>JAVHRJ010000260.1:0-18639 GCA_036171595.1 Bacteroidales bacterium | reverse complement strand
TTAGCGAAACATCTTTTCTTAAAATACAATTACGAGAAATACATTGAAATAAATTCAGCATGGCGAAAGACATTTGCAGGTTAGCTCCCTATAGAGATTAAGAGTGTGCGTGAGTAGATTCTGAAACAAGTTCAGCATGACGTGAATAGGGGTTTGTATGCAAAATTAATATAGTATGTTTTTCCCCCAGTCATGCTGAGGAAATCGAAGTATGACCATCCCCTGCATTATCTTCTTCGAGAACATCAGACTAACATTCGAGAGCCTTAAACTGATTACTAAACTGCAGCTTGCAGTTTTTTAAGAATGGTATTATTTAGTTTGCTTTTGCAATATTCTTCAGAAATATTCAAATCTTTAATTTTTGATGATGGTGCGTCGAACATTGCATCGAGCATTATAGTTTCGCATATAGAGCGTAATCCACGAGCACCTATTTTAAATTCAATTGCTTTATCAACTATAAATTCGAGTGCATCGTTATCGAAACTTAATTTAATGCCATCTATTTCAAAAAGTTTTTCATATTGTTTTGTGATAGCATTTTTCGGTTCTGTAAGAATTTGACGAAGCGCTTCGCGATCTAAAGGTTGTAGATAAGTTAAAACTGGCAAGCGTCCAATAATTTCGGGAATTAAACCAAATGAACGTAAATCCTGAGGTGCAATATATTGAAGTAAGTTCTCTCTATCAATTTGTTCTTTATCACGACTAGCATGATATCCAACAACAGTTGTATTTAATCGTTTGCTTATTTTCTTTTGAATTCCATCAAAAGCTCCACCGCAAATAAAAAGAATATTTTTAGTGTCAACTTCAATAAAACGTTGCTCGGGATGTTTTCTTCCTCCTTGAGGTGGAACGTTAACTACAGAGCCTTCGAGAAGTTTTAAAAGTCCTTGTTGAACGCCTTCGCCCGATACGTCGCGGGTTATAGATGGGTTATCACCTTTACGAGCTATTTTATCAATTTCATCAATAAAAACAATTCCAATTTGTGCACGTTTAACATCGTAGTCGGCTGCTTGTAGTAAACGCGATAAAAGGCTTTCAACATCTTCGCCAACGTAGCCAGCTTCGGTTAAAACAGTTGCATCAACAATGGTAAATGGAACATCGAGCATTTTAGCAATAGTGCGAGCTAAAAGTGTTTTTCCAGTTCCAGTTTCGCCAACTAGTATTATATTCGATTTTTCAATTTCAACATCATCTTTACCAATATTTTGATAAATTCTTTTATAGTGATTATAAACAGCAACTGAAAGTGAACGCTTTGCCGATTCTTGCCCTATAACATACTGGTTTAAGAACTCAAATATTTGAATAGGTTTTAGTAATTTTTGTTTAGAAGATGTTTTTTTTACAGGAGATGATACTTCTTCAGCTAAAATTTGTTGTGCTTGACTAACGCAATCGTCGCAAATAAAACCACTATTACCTTGAATTAAAATTCGGGTTTCTTTTCTAGGGCGTCCACAAAATGAACATTTATCCATTATTTTTTCTTAATGTTACGAACTAAAACCTCATCAATTAATCCATATTCTTTAGCTTCAATTGCAGTTAACCAATGATCACGGTCGCTATCCTTTTCAATTTGCGAAAAAGGTTTACCCGAGTGTAGGGCAAGAATATCATATAATTCTTTTTTCAATTTTAAAATTTCGCGAGCAGTAATTTCAATATCGCTAGCTTGTCCTTCGGCACCACCCATAGGTTGGTGAATCATAACACGGCTGTGTGTTAAAGCCGAACGTTTCCCTTTTGCACCTGCGGTTAATAAAATTGCTCCCATTGAAGCTGCCATTCCTGTGCATATTGTTGCAACATCGGCACTAATATATTGCATTGTATCATAAATCCCTAATCCAGCATAAACCGAACCGCCTGGTGTATTAAAATAAATTTGAATATCTTTTCCAGGATCGGAGCTTTCTAAAAACAATAATTGTGCTTGTATAATGTTTGCAACATCGTCGTCAATGGGAGTTCCTAAAAATATTATTCGGTCCATCATTAAACGCGAAAAAACGTCCATTGTGGCAATGTTTAGCTGACGCTCTTCAATAATTGTTGGAGAAATGTAGCTGTTTGTAACAGATTGATATTTATCGAACACTGAGCTATTAATACCCTTGTGTTTAATTGCGTATTTTCTAAATTCGTTATTATTCTTCATTATTTTATTATTTAAAGTTTAACAAATTCTTCTTTAGTAATGTCTTTAGGTTCTGTTTTTAAAGTTTCCTTAATTATATTGATAACTTTTTCTTCTAATAAAACTTCTTTGTAACGAGCTTTATCTTTTGCGTTTTTTAAAACCTTTTCTGCCATTTCGTTAACATATTGTTCGGGAACGTTATTCATTCCATATTGACTAAATTGAGCAATTGCAATTTTTTTCCCAAATTCAAGTATTTCCTCATCGGTAACTGTTAAGTCGTTGTCTTTAACATATTTATTTAAAACAATTTGCCACCTATAATCTTTTTCGAATGCGGGATATTCTTTTTCAAGAATTTCGTCAGTAATTTCTTTTTCGTTAGTGGCTTTTAGCCATTTTTTTAAGAAATCGTTTGGAAGCTCAAAAGTAGCTTTTTCAATAAGTTTATTTTTAATATCAGTTTTTAAGCGGTATTTACTTTCCTCTTCGTTTCGAGCGTTAATTTCTTCTTTTATTTTTTCGACAAATTGTTCGTCAGATGTAACTATATTTTTCCCATAAATTTTATCCCAAAGTTCTTGATTAATTTCAGCATTTTTAAATATTTTAATTTCTGAAACAATAAATTTAAAGTTAGCATTTGTTAAGTTTAAATTTTCTTTTTTAATATTTAGTAAGCTAGCAAGTTCGTCGTTATTGGGAAAAGCTTTTTGAATATCAAAGTTAACAGAGTCGCCAGCTTTAATATTTATAAATTTAGCCTTTATTTCATCATCTTTAATTACTGAAATTAAAAATTTTGATTCGTTATTTACAATACCATTTTCTGTTTCGGAATTATCGTCGTTAATTTGAATCATTCTACCTGTTAACATCGATTTTTCTTCGCTAATTTCGGCCTCAACAAATGAACCATAGTTACTACAGTAATATGATTTAAATTCGTTAATGGCTTTTTCGTCAATAATTATATTATAAGAATTAATCTTATCATTGCTATCAAAGTTAATATTTACTTCGGGCGACATTCCAATTTCGAACGAAAAATCAAAAATTGGGTCGTTGTCAAGATCAACTTTATCTAAATTATTACTAGTAGGAAGTGGTTCTCCTAAAATACTTATTTTATTTTCGGTAATATAGTTCCAAAGTTTTTCAGATAAAAGTTTATTAACCTCTTCGATAAGAACACTTTTACCATACATTTTTTTAATTAATCCAGCAGGTACTTTACCTGGCCTAAAACCATTAATAGAGGCTTTTTTTGTTATATCACGAGTAGCTTTTTCAACTTTTTCGGCATAATCGTTTTTTTCAATTTTTACGTTAATTACTGCGTTTAAAACGCCTGTGTCTGTTCTTGAAATATCCATTTTATGTTTATATTTTTATTTTAAAAACCGCTACAAATGTTTAGTTTGCAGCGGTTTGCTAATGTTTTAATAATTAAGTGCGGATGAAGGGACTCGAACCCACACGCCTTTCGGCACCAGATCCTAAGTCTGGCTCGGCTACCAATTACGACACATCCGCAAATTCGTTTGCAAAGTTAAAGAAAATTTGGAATATGTGAATTATATATAAAAAAAAATATAATTTTGTCAATTGAAAGATTAATATTAATTTGAACAAATTTTATTATAAAACGAATAGCTATGAAATTAACATTTAGTTTTTTCTTTTTTATTTTTTCTGCACTAAGCCTTATTGCACAAACAGAAGTTGAGGTTATTAACCAAACAAATAAAACTGCGCTTGATAGTAATCAAGTAAAATGGCAAGCAGCATTAATAAAAGACTCACTTTTACAATTACAAAAATCTAAAGTTGTAAATGTAAGATGGGCATCAAAGGTGGTAGGTTTTTCATCACAATTTTCAAAAAAAGAAAAAGCTGCATATCAAGTTTTAGGTAAACCAAATGTTTTACCTACTGGTGGTTCCGCTTATACCGCTTGGGCTGTTAAACAAAAAGATGGTAAAGAAGCTGACGATAATGCATATATTAGGGTTGGATATGAAAATCCCGCAAGACTACAGCAAGTTGCTATTGCTGAGAGTTTTAATCCTGGCGCAGTTACAAAGGTTACGGTTTATGGCACAAAAAAAGAAGAAATGGTTATTTACGAAAAACCCGCACAAAATCTTGGTATAAAGTGTCGTATGATGAATATTATTTTAGCACAACCAACAGATTTTTACGTTGCAGAAATTGAAATTAAATTAGATCCTACTGCAATTATTGGAGTAAACGAAATAGATGCAATAGGAATGTCGGAAGATAAAGATTCGATAAAATGGGCTATAAATTTAATTCCAATGGTTGAGTTCCCAAATGCAACTGAAAGTTTAGGTGAGTCAATAAATACAATTTACGATGAAACTGCTCCTATGATTTCGCCTGATGGGAAAACTATTTATTTTTGTCGTAAATTTCATCCCGAAAATGCAGGTGGTTTTAACGACGAAGACGATGTTTGGTTTTCTCGAAAAGATGATAATGGCAAATGGCTCCCTGCTAAAAATATAGGACCACCATTAAATAATAAATTTCACAATTTTGTTCAATCTATTACTCCAGATGGAAATTCTCTGTTGCTTGCAAATCTTTATAATAAAGATAACACAACAGGTGCAGGTGTTTCGTTAACATATAAAACAAAACAGGGTTGGGCTTTGCCAGAAAAACAAATAATTGAAGATTTTGCAAATTATAATCAGTTTGCAAATTATTTTTTATCAAACGATGGCAAGTTTTTAATAATGGCAGTTGAAAGAGGCGATTCTTATGGAGAATTAGATTTATATGTAAGTTTTAGGAAAGAGGACAATCGCTGGTCAAAACCAATAAATTTAGGTCCAAATATTAATTCTTGTGTAAATGATTATAGTCCTTTTTTAGCAGCAGACGGTGTTACACTTTATTTCTCTACATCTGGAATATCTGGATATGGGATGGAAGATATTTTTGTTTCAACTCGTCAAGATGATACTTGGCAAAATTGGAGCGACCCACAAAATTTAGGGCCAAAATTAAATAGTGCTTTATCCGATTCAAAATATAATATTCCTGCATCGGGCGAATATGCAATTTTATCATCTACAAACAAATCGCTTGGTAAAAACGATATTTTCCGCATTAAGTTGCCAACTAAAATTAAACCTAATCCAGTAGTTTTAATTTCTGGAAAAGTATTAAATGAACGTACAAATCAACCTGTTGATGCCCGCATTATTGTTGAAGAATTACCAAGCGGAAAGGAAGCTGCAATTGCACGTACCGACCCTAATACTGGAGAATTTAAAATTATTTTACCCGCAGGTAAAAAATATGGATTTAGAGCAATTGGTTTGGGTTTCTTCGAGGTTAATAAAAATATTGATTTATCAGATGTAAAAGAATACACAGAAATTGAAGATGAAATGTTGCGTATGTCGCCAATTGAAGTAGGTTCTATAGTTCGTTTAAACAATATTTTCTTTGAATTTGCAAAAGCAACTTTATTACCAGAATCTTTTCCAGAACTTGACCGTACTGCCGATTTTTTAAAAACAAATTCGAATATATTTATTGAAATAGGTGGGCATACCGATGACTCTGGTTCAGATATAACAAATCAAAAACTTTCAGAAAAACGTGCAAATTCTGTAGCTACATATTTAATTTCAAAAGGGGTTGACACAAAGCGTGTTACTGCAGTAGGTTATGGCGAAAGCCGTCCAGTTGCATTTAATACCGATGCCGAAGGTCGAGCAATGAATAGGAGAGTGGAATTTAAAATCATGAAAAAATAATTTTTAAATATTTTACAAACAAATTCCAAAAAACTTAATTATTAACCTAAAAAAAATAACATGAAACATTTCTCAAAAAACGAAAAACTTGATAACGATTCTTGTGTAAATATTTATACAGGCATCACGCAAGAAGAATTAGGAGCTGAAGTTGATAAATTTTTTAAAATGTCGGGCTATAAATTAAAAGAAGGCAATCTTGGAAATGCAACTTATGAAAAAGGAAGTAAAACCATGAGAATATTATTCGGAGCTTTTGCTAAGCATTTTGTTTTTAAAACTAAAACTTACTCTAACGATCCTAATAATATTACATTAGCAGTAGCTAAAGGTACTTCTGGAATTGCTGGTGGTTTAGTAGGAATGAAACAAGTAAAAACTGAATTAACAAGAATTTCTAAAGCTTTAGAAATGATTTAAAAAAACAATATACATAATTTAAGCCTAATAGTTTTAAAAACTGTTAGGCTTTTTTTTTAATCTATAAATCTATAGCCTACACCTTTTATTGTTTGAATATGCTTATCGCCAATTTTTTCGCGTAATTTTCTAATATGAACATCTATTGTTCTATCTCCAACAATTACTTCGCTACCCCAAATACTATTATATATCTCATCGCGAGTAAAAACTTTATCTGAATTTGAAGTTAGTAAAACTAATAATTCGAATTCTTTTTTAGGCAAGTTAATTTCTGTGCCATTTGTGATAACATTATACTTATCTTTATCAATTATTAAATTTTCAGAAGTAAAAATCATATCGTTTGATTTAATATTTGAAAATTCGAAACGTTTTAACAAAGCTTTAATTCGGCTTATAAATATTTTTGGTTTAATGGGTTTTGTTATATAATCGTCGGCACCAGCTTCAAAACCTGCAATTTGCGAGTAATCTTCGCCACGAGCTGTTAAAAATGCAATAACGGTGTGTGAAAGTTCAGAGTTTTTTCTTAAAATTTGACAAACTTCAATACCATCAATTTCGGGCATCATTACATCTAAAATAATTAAATGAGGAATTTCTCTTTCGGATATTTTTATTGCTTCTTTTCCATTATTTGCAGTTAAAACAGTATAGCCTTCTTTAACTAGGTTATAACTTAAAAACTCCAATATACTTGGCTCATCATCGACTAATAAAATTTTATAATTTACATTTTCCATATTATTCTAATATTTTTACCTTTTTAAAATTTGGAATTAAATTAAGCCTTGCTAAGTGTAAACGAAAAAGCAGAGCCTTCACCTAAAGTGCTTCTAACGTGAATTGTTTCACCATGTACTTCTAATATATGCTTAACAATTGCAAGTCCTAAACCAGTGCCACCTTGGTCGCGCGAACGACTTTTATCTACTCTAAAAAATCTTTCAAATAAACGAGGAATATATTTTTCTTCAATACCAACGCCATTATCGCTAACTTCTACAAGAACTTTATTTTCCATATCGTAAAATGTAATAGAAGTAGTTCCATTTTGTTTCCCGTAAATTAACGAGTTAATAATTAAGTTATTTAGTACATCTAAAATTCGTTGTCTATCGGCATTAACTAATATTGATTTTTCGTTTGTGCAAATTTGAACTTTTATGTTTAATTTGTTGGCTCTCATTTCTTGCAAATCGATAATATCTTTAACTAATTGTATAATGTTAAAATTTTCGCGATTTAATTCTAACTCTCCCGATTCGAGTTTAGAAATTGACTCTAAATCGCTAACAATGGTAATTAGCCTGTTTATGCTTTGGTCGGCACGTTCGAGATATTTTTTATTAATATTTTTATCGTCAATTCCACCATCAATTAATGTTGAAACATAACCTTGAATATTAAAAATTGGAGTTTTAAGTTCGTGTGATACATTTCCTAAAAATTCGCGACGATATTTTTCAAGTTTTTTTAATTTTTCTATTTCACGAGTTTTTAATTTAAACCAATTTGTAACATCTTTCTCGGTCTCTTCAACAATATTTTTATTATCGAAGCTATCAATATTATTTAGGTTTGAATTTGCAGTTTGTTGAATAATTTTGTAAACAGGGGTTATTTTATTTATTAAAATTTTTCGAATAGCGTAAAATGTTATAATATATGCTATTATAAAAACTGCAAGAATTTCGACTATTAAAAATTTCCAAAAATCTAAATTTCCAATTAATAAACTAAGCGATGAAAAAACACCTGTTGCAATAGCAACTAATATTGAAATAAATAGTGAAATATTTCGAGGAGATGTAAGCATTAATTTAAATTTAAAATAACGATTAACAATATATTAATTAAAACTACAAATTTAAATATAATAAAAACATAAATATTGTTTAGATATTTAATTTAAAAATAAATTGTTTTTGTGTTAATGTAAATGTTTAAAAAACTTATAAACAACGCGTAAGTTTTATTAATTAATAAAGCGTTTTTCAACATAAATTTGTATCTTCGCACAAAATATAAAATTTCAGAAAAAAATTATTAAAAAATGGCAGATAGTACAAACGAGTTAGAAAAAAACAACGAATATTCAGCCGATAGTATACAAGTACTCGAGGGCTTAGAAGCGGTTCGTAAACGCCCAGCAATGTATATTGGTGATATTGGAGTTAGAGGTCTTCATCATTTAGTTTACGAAGTTGTTGATAATTCGATAGATGAGGCTCTTGCTGGTCATTGTTCTAATATAGAAGTTTTTATTAATGAAGATGGAACTATTACAGTTATTGATAATGGTCGTGGTATTCCAGTTGGCTTTCACGAAAAGGAACAAAAATCGGCATTAGAGGTTGTACTTACAGTTCTTCATGCAGGTGGAAAGTTTAACCACGATTCATATAAAGTTTCTGGTGGTTTACATGGAGTAGGTGTAAGTTGCGTAAATGCACTTTCAAGTTATTTAAAAGCTGAGGTTAGCGTTGGTGGGAAAAAATATGAGATGGAATTCTCGATAGGTAAAGCAACCTCCGAACTTAAAGTTGTAGGTGATACTGATAAAACGGGTACAACAATAACTTTTAGACCTGATGCATCAATATTTTCAACTACTGAATATAATTTTGAAACACTAGCTTCACGATTACGCGAATTAGCATTTTTAAACAAAGGAATAACTTTAAAAATTACTGATTTAAGAGAAAAAGATGATGCAGGGAATTATCTTTCTAACGAATTTTTAAGTAAAGAAGGATTAAAAGAATTTGTTAGCTTTTTAGATGAAAACAGAGAAAAAATAATTGATAATGTAATATATCTTGAAACCGAAAAAAATAATATTCCTGTTGAAATTGCAATGCAATACAATTCCTCTTTCAACGAAAATGTACATAGTTATGTAAACAACATTAATACTCACGAAGGAGGAACTCATCTTGCTGGTTTTAGAAGAGGTTTAACCCGTACATTAAAATCTTATGCTGATAAAAGTGGAATGTTATCGAAGTTGAAATTCGAAATTAGTGGCGACGATTTTAGGGAAGGACTTACTGCAGTTATTTCTGTTAAAGTAATGGAACCTCAGTTTGAGGGTCAAACAAAAACAAAACTTGGAAATTCTGAAGTAATGGGTGCTGTTGATCAGGCAATTAGTGAATTGTTATCATTTTATCTCGAAGAAAATCCAAAAGATGCTCGAACTATTGTAAATAAAGTAATATTAGCAGCTACAGCTCGACACGCAGCTCGAAAAGCTCGCGAACTTGTTCAACGAAAAGGAGCTTTAACTGGAGGTGGTTTACCAGGTAAGTTAGCAGATTGCTCCGAACGCGACCCAGCTCTTTGCGAACTTTATTTAGTGGAAGGAGATTCGGCTGGTGGTACTGCAAAACAAGGACGTGACCGTAAATTTCAGGCTATTTTACCACTTCGTGGTAAAATATTAAATGTTGAAAAAGCAATGCCTCATAAAATTTTTGATAGCGAAGAAATTAAAAATATGTTTACTGCACTTGGTGTTCATGTTGGTACCGACGATGATACAAAAGCTTTAAACCTTGAAAAACTTCGTTATCATAAAGTAATAGTTATGACCGATGCCGATGTTGATGGTAGTCATATTGCAACACTTATTATGACTTTTTATTTTAGGTTTATGAAAGAACTTATTGAAAAAGGATATTTATATATTGCAACTCCACCACTTTATTTAATTAAAAAGGGGAAAGAAGAAAGATATTGTTGGACAGAAGAAGAACGATTACAAATTATTGATGAGCTTGGAAAGGGAAAAGAATCGGCTGTACATATTCAACGATACAAAGGTTTGGGTGAAATGAATGCTGAGCAACTTTGGAGCACAACAATGAATCCTGAATTTAGAACTTTACGACAAGTTACTATTGAAAGCGCTGCTGAAGCCGATCGCGTTTTCTCAATGTTAATGGGCGACGATGTTCCTATTCGTAGAGATTTTATAGAAAGACATGCTAAATACGCAAAAATTGATGTTTAGTATAAAATAATTTTAACAAAAAAGGCGAAGCAAAATGCTTCGCTTTTTTTATTTAAACAGTATTAATGTTATAACAATATATACAAACAAATTATAAATAAAAATTATTGTGTTTTGTTAGCATTTAATAATCGCCGTAAAATTATTTTTATTGTAGAATGCTATTAACAGTATTAAATATTGTAATAAAAGCAACATAAATATATTTTAGGTTCATAAGTACATGAACCTAAAATATATGTTTAGTAACAAATTACACAATCATTCCTGCACAAACGGTTTCGTTTGTTGCTTCGTCAACTAAAATAACGCTACCTGTAATTCTGTTTTTGCGGTACGAGTCGAAGAAAATTGGTTTTTGTGTGCGAATCGACATTCTGCCAATTTCGTTAAGTGTTACATTTTTATCGTCGGTGTTTCTTTCCATTGTGTTAATATCAACTTTATATTTCACTTCGTTAATTACACATTTTACTTCGTTTGATGTGTGGCGTAATACATACCGTCCTTTTATTTGCAGTGGTTTTGAATTAAACCAGCAAAACATCATATCAACATCTTGGCTAATTGTTGGCACATTGTTTTCTTTTACAATCATATCGCCACGGCTAACATCAACATCATCGTCTAATGTTATTGTAACAGACTGTGATGAGGTAGCAACCTCTAAACTTTTTTCAAAAACATCAATCGATTTTATTGAAGAAACAAATCCGCTCGGTAAAACTTTTACTTTATCGCCTGTACGGAAAATTCCACCAGCAACACGACCAGCATAACCGCGGTAGTCGTGGTATTTATCGTTTTGTGGACGAATAATATATTGCACAGGTAAACGAGCATCAATATGATTTTGATCGCTACTTATATAAATAGTATCGAGTAACCAAAGTAAAGTTGGTCCATCGTACCAATCCATATTTGTACTACGTTTAACAACATTATCGCCATTTAAAGCCGAAATAGGCACAAAACGAATGTCTTTAATATCAAATTTTGCAGCAAATTCGAGAAATTTGCTTGTAATTTCGGCAAATTTTTCTTCGCTGTAATCTACTAAATCCATTTTGTTAACACAAATAATAACATGAGGAATTTGCAACAAACTAGCAAGAAAAGAATGTCTAATAGTTTGCTCAACAACTCCATGGCGTGCATCAACTAAAATAACTGCAAGGTTGGCAGTAGATGCGCCAGTAACCATATTTCTAGTGTATTGAATATGCCCAGGGGTGTCGGCAATAATAAATTTTCTGCGTGGTGTTGCAAAATAACGGTAAGCAACGTCAATTGTAATACCTTGTTCGCGTTCTGCACGAAGTCCATCGGTTAGTAAGGCTAAATTTACCCTTTCTTCGCCACGACCAAGACTGGCTTTTTCGATAGCTTCCATTTGGTCTTCAAAAATGGCTTTACTATCGTATAACAATCTGCCAATAAGAGTGCTTTTTCCATCGTCAACACTTCCTGCCGTTGTAAAGCGAAGAAGTTCCATGTTTAAATATGCGTCGTTATTATTTTCGTCCATTATTGTATTTATGATTAAATGTTTTTTTGATTTCAATGTTTTAATTCTTCTTTATCCATTTTTATTAAGGATTTATGATTAATGAATTAGAATTTATTTGATATTTGTTTTAACATATTGTAAATTGTAAATCATGAATTATCTTTATTCAAATCTTAAATCGTAATTTCTTAATCCTAATTTAAAAATAACCTTCTTTTTTGCGGTCTTCCATAGCGGTTTCGCTACGTTTGTCGTCGTATCTACCACCTCTTTCTGTTACACGCGTAGCAGCAATTTCGCGAATAATTTCTTGTAGATTAGAAGCTTTAGATTTTGTTAAACCGGTACACGAAACATCGCCAATAGTTCTGCAACGAACGTCCATTATTTGAGCTTTTTCTTCGGGTTTCATTTGCATAAAAGGAGCAGTTGCCAATATCATTCCGTCGCGTATAAAAACTTCTCTTTGGTGGTTAAAGTATAGACTTGGAATAGGAATATTTTCTAACAATATGTACTGCCATACATCCATTTCGGTCCAGTTGCTAATTGGAAAAACTCTAAAATGTTCGCCCATACGTTTTTTGCCATTAAAAATATTCCAAAGTTCAGGACGTTGGTTTTTGGGGTCCCATTGTCCAAATTCATCGCGGTGCGAGAAGAAACGTTCTTTTGCACGAGCTTTTTCTTCGTCGCGACGACCGCCACCCATTGCACAATCGAATTTAAATTCTTCTAATGCATCGAGAAGTGTAACTGTTTGCAATTTGTTACGACTTGCATTAATTCCTTTTTCCTCAACCACACGACCTTTATCAATAGAATCTTGAACTAAGCGAACAATACAAGTTGAGCCGGTTTCTTTCATTAAATTATCGCGATAATCAAGTGTTTCTTGAAAGTTATGACCCGTATCAACGTGCAATAATGGAAAAGGAACTTTAGCAGGCCAAAATGCTTTACGTGCAAGATAAAACATAACAATAGAATCTTTACCTCCCGAAAAAAGCATTGTAGGTTTTTCGAATTGTGCAACAACTTCGCGAATTACATAAATTGATTCGTTTTCGAGTTCGCGTAAATGTGTAATTTTATAATTTTTCATTAATAAATGATTTTATATTTATTCGTTAATTTTGCCACAGATTACACAATTTAAAGCAGAATTTATTTTTAAACTTAATGTTATCTGCGTAATTTGTTGCAATTTATTTAATTTTTAATCTGTTTTTTCAATAATTGGTAAAATATTTTTAATTAAAATATTAACACATTCTGAAATGTTTTTTTCAGAAGTGTTTATTTCCAAAAACACTTTTTCTGGATTTTCGAAAGGTGCCGAAATTCCAGTAAAGTCAGGTATCTCACCTTTACGTGCTTTAGCATACAATCCTTTAACGTCGCGATTTTCGCATACATTAAGCGAAGCATTTATGTAAATTAGATAAAAATTAGATAACCCAATAATATCTTTCGCTAAATTACGTAAATTATTTGTTGGGCTTACAAAAGAGTTAATTGTAATAATGCCAGTTTCAACAAAAAGTTTATTTATTTCGGCAATACGACGAATGTTTTCGTTGCGGTCGGTCTCAGAAAAACCTAGATTTTTATTAATTCCAGTGCGAACATTGTCGCCATCTAAAAGCTTAACAAGATATCCTTTTTTGTGAAGTTCTTTTTCTAATTCAATTGCTAATGTACTTTTTCCACTTCCAGATAATCCTGTAAACCAAAAACAAGCACCATGTTGTTTAAGCAAATGTTCTTTATCGCTTTGCGTAAGCATTTTATCGAAAACGGGTGTTATATTTTCGGATTTATTATTCAATAGTCTATAATTTTAATGGGGTAAAGATACAACGAATTTAAAAATAAAAAAATTTGGAATAAATAGGATTTAGAGTTTTATATAATATAGTATCTTTATAACAAATTATTAAAACATGAATACAATTAAAATGTTTTCTGTAGTACTATTATTTATAGTATTCTGTAATTTGTTAAATGCACAACCATTTATTCAAAAAAAGCAAGGGCAGGCATTAACATTTAAAGAAATGCAACTGCAATTTTCTGATTGGTCGCAAAATAAAGATTTAAAAAATACGCGTTATTGGAAATATTTTAAACGATGGGAAAATGATATGCAAATGCATACTAATGCTAAAGGTGAACTTGCAGACCCATCAATTTATATAAACGAATGTGTAAAAGCTGCAAACGAAAAACAAATTATAAAAAGCAATAAATTTTTATCATCGGCATGGTCGCCTACGGGTCCTTTTGCTGTTCCCGATAATTTAACGGGTTATATGGAGAATGGAATTGGTAGAATAAATTGTATTGCATTTCACCCAACAGACCCTAACACTTATTTTATTGGAGTTGCTCAAGGTGGAGTTTGGAAAACAACAAATAATGGCTTATCGTGGACTCCATTAACCGATAATTTGCCAATATTAAGAATTAGTGATATTTGTATTGACCCTAATGATGTTAACACTATGTACATTTCGGTTTGCGATTTCGAATATATTGATGTTGCTTTAAATATTGATGGTAGAAAAAGAAACACACATTATGGACTTGGAGTTTATAAAACTACAGATGGTGGTACAAGTTGGCAACCTACAGGCTTAAGTTTTCAACTTACACAAGGCGATGCTTCATTAATTCGAAAAATAATTGTTAACCCTGCAAATAGCAACCAATTGGTTGCAGCTGGGGTAAGTGGTATTTATAAATCGGGAAATGGAGGAACATCATGGACGCAAGTTCACGACTCGTTATTTTGGGATTTGGTACAAGACCCAATTGTCCCATCAACTTTATATGCAGCATCGGGTTGGTTATTTTCATCAAACTATGGTTATGCTGCAATTTATAAATCGACCGATTTTGGTTTAACGTGGACTGAGTTAAATACTGGTATTCCACCAACTGGTTTAGTTCAACGAATTAAACTTGCCATTGCTCCATCAGACCATACATGCATTTATGCTATGTGTGTTGATGCAAATGAAGGTTCGTATGGGATTTATAAATCAATAGATTCAGGTAATAATTGGAATTATATAAACTCGGGATTAAATGTTTTAGAATCGAATGATGGTTATGGTTCGGGTGGACAAGGTACTTACGATTTAGGTTTTGCAATTAACGCAACAGATAAAAATATTTTGTATGTAGGAGGAATAAATGTGTGGGTATCGGCTGATGGTGGACAAAATTTTGATCCAGCATCACACTGGACTTTATATTACGGCCCAACGCTACATGGCGATATTCATTTTATAGAAGTACAGCCTGTTACTGGAGATATCTTTGTTTGTAACGATGGAGGTTTATACAAAACTTCAAATTTAATATCTCAAACATGGGCAGATGCTCAAAACGGAAATTTATGGCCTACACAATGGAGTAACATAAGTAATGGAATGCAAGTTACTTCTTTTTATCGATTATCAAGTTCAAAAAACACTACTGGAAGGCTTATGGCAGGAGCTCAAGATAATGCAAGTTTTTATTTTGATGGATTAACTTGGCACACAATTTTTGGCGGCGATGGAATGGATAATTATTTGGATCCAGTTGATGATAATTCAGTTTTAGGATCGAGCCAGTATGGTAATTTTTATTTATCTAACGATGGCGGTTATAGTGGTTCCAATATTAATGCAAACGTAAATTCCGAAAGTTCAGAATGGGTTTCGCCTATTGTTGCTGATTATAATTTGCCAGGAACTTTATTTGTTGGTTGCACTAATGTTAATCGTTCCGATGATAATGGAAATTCGTGGTATTCGTTAACAGCATTACCATCAAATGGAATTCATGATAACGAAGTTTCTGCTTTGGCAGTGGCGAATACAAATGGATTAATGCTTTATGCTGCACGAAGAATTCGTTACGAATATGGTTCTCCTGCTGGAATGTATAATTCTGCAGATGGTGGTTTTTCGTGGAATGATATTACTGCTGGTTTACCCGATTCGCTTTATATTACAAGTGTTGATGTTAGCAAATCTGATGAGAACACTGCTTTTGTTTCGTTTGCTGGATTTAGCAACGGGTTAAAGGTTTTTAAAACTACTAATGCAGGTATAACATGGCAAAACATTTCTTACAATCTTCCAAATATTCCTATAAATTGTATTAAAACTTTATCGTCAACTGATAATTTAATTATTGCAACAGATATTGGGGTTTATGTATTTGATCACTTGAGTAATATTTGGGTTAACATGAGTGTTGGTTTGCCTAATGTTATTGTTTCGGATATTGAATTTAACGAAGCTCTGAATAAAATGTATGTGTCAACTTTTGGTCGTGGTATATGGGAAACAGAATTTAATCCTTTTGTTAAAACTCCAGAATTAAAGCAAACTGAAATAAATATAAATTTATTTCCGAGTTTAAATAATGGAACGTTTACAATAAAGTTAGAAACAAAAGAATTTGATAATGAAAAATTAAATTTAGAAGTTATAGATATTACAGGAAAAAAAGCATATAAAACAGTATTAGAAGGCAAAACAGAATATCAAATAAAATTAAATTTATTGTCGGGAATGTATTTTGCTAAAATTTCGAATAATAAAATAAGCGGAGTAAAGAATTTTATTGTTGAGTAAATATTATAATTTTATATTAGTAGAACCTTAAAAAAAGTTAGTGTAACCCTTTATATAACAACAATAAATCGCTGTAAGCGAAAGATTTATCTCACTCGATAGAAGCGAGCGAGGAGTGGGGAATAAGTTTTTTAAGATTTCTTTTTTGGAAATATCGATTTATAAATATCGCCAATAAATATTTTTAATTTAATAACATAAATTGGAGTATTAAAATTTTCGTCGATATGAGGATTATCTTTTAGCATTAACTGATAGCCTAGTCCAGCTCCAATTCCTACCCATTTAAATATTTTGTATTGTCCGTTTACGCTTGCTTCGTAGTTAATTATTACGCTCCAATTGTTTTTAAATTTATGGTCGCCATAATGATATTCAAAATGCGTATTGCCAATACCAAGCTGTATAGGGATACTAAACTCCCATCGTTTATTTTTAAAAAAAACATATTCAGCATAATAACTAACATAACCCATTTTTAATGTTGATGTTACTGTATCTATGTTAACACCATTACTTTCAATATAAAAAGGCTTAGTAATTTTTGATTGCAAAATGTTATAGCCACCTCCAATTTTGAAAACATCATTAAATTCGGCACCTATTTTAAATGCAATAATTTTTGATGGAGTGGTAGCTGTAAACGAATAACGATTATCAAAACGGAATGATAATTTAGGTTTGTGTTTTAATGCTTCAGATATAGAATCAACAAGCTGAGCATGCGATAATAAACAAAAAATAACAAAGTAAAAAACAAATAGAAATCTTACTTTTAACATTATTCTGTTGAGCCTTTTGGTAATTTTATTTTAATGCCATTAAATTTAAATTCCTTATCGTTTTTATATGTTATTGTAAGATAAAGTGTTCCTAGCATATCGTATTTGTTCCAATTTTTTTCGCGACTACCCATAGAGTAATATCCTTCTTCGCGTATATACCCGTTTTCGTAATATAATTTGTATTTTCCATTTGGTACTCCTTGAATATAATTTACTTCGTAATTTACTTTTCCGTTCGAGAACCATCCTTTCCATAATCCATTTTGCAATCCATCTTGATATGTACCCTCTTCGGTAAAATCCCCATTATTATAATTCCAAATTCCATCGCGTTCGCCATCAACATATTCGCCTTTTAAAATTATTTTCCCAGTTTTGTCAAATTCTGTAAATGAACCATCTTCAATACCTTTAATTAAATTTTCTTCACGCCATTTATTTCCGTTTGTATAAAACCAAGTCCATTGTCCAGATGGCTTGTCGTTATTGTATTTTCCACGTTGTTCTATTTTACCATCTTCGTAATAAAATATCCATTCGCCTGTTTTCAAATTATCTTTATAGTTGCCTGTTGATTTAAGTTCGCCTGTTTCGAAATAGTATTTCCAAACGCCTTGCTTTTTGTCGTTTTCATCAACAGTTCCCTCGCCCGAAAAAATTCCGTTTTCGTCATATTCCTTCGCTATTATAACAGCTCCATCGCGAGGATATTCTTTGTGTAAACCTACAGGAAGTCCTTTTTTATAGCCTCCTCTAAATTTTACTTTGCCATTATCATAAAAATCTTCAACCCATTTAACAGGATTTATTTCGGTATTTAAACTATCGGTTTGCAAGTTCCCCGTTATATATTTTTCTATTTTTAAAAGTTTTCCTTGCATGTCAAACTCTTTATAAAAGCCATTTAATGTGTCGTTTAAATAGGTTGCTTCAATTGCAATTTTATCGTTTGGGTGAAATGTTTTCCAAACTCCTTGTTTTAATCCTTGCTTATCAATTGTGTTAATGCGTTCGCGGTTAATAATGTAATCGTTGTTATATTCTGTAATTGCTATAATTCGTCCTGTTTTATCAAATTCTTTTGAAAGACCTTGTTTTTTTCCGTCTTTAAAATTCACCGATTTAAATAAAAAATTGTTTTCATAATAAAATGAAATTCCTTGTTTTGTATCGTTTAAAAAAAGTTCTTTCGAAACAACACCTCCAGTTTTTATTTTGTTTGCAATGCCATATTCGTACGTGCTTAAATAACCGTTTTTTTTATCATTTCTGTAGTCGATTTTTACCGTTGTGTCTCCATTTTCGTTA
>JAVHRJ010000259.1:12236-18652 GCA_036171595.1 Bacteroidales bacterium | reverse complement strand
CCGAATGCCATAAATGAAGTTAATTTTGATAATTCAATTAAAATATATCCAAATCCAGCAAATAACTTTATTCAAATTGAAGGACTAAATGTTTTATCTTATTCTATTTTTGATTTTACCGGAAAACAAATTGAAGAACAATTAATTTCCATAAATAATATTAATCTAAAATGTTACATAAACATTTCTAATCTTTTTTCAGGTATTTACTTCATAAAAGTAAAAACTGATAAAGGCAATAGATCATTTAAATTTGTTAAGAAGTAATTCAATAAATCAACTGCTATAACCACATGTTAGCTATACATGGTTGGTGTGTGTAATTTGATAATAAAAGCAAATTGCAAAATGTTTAATGGTTTGTTGCCATTTGAAAGAAATATTAAACTTTTATAAAAATTACTAATTTTGAAAACCATAAAAATATTAAAACCTATGAAAACTATAATTACAATTTTTGCAATTTCTTGTTCTTTGTTATTAATAAGCAAAGTAAATGCACAATCACCAACAATTAAATGGTGGTTCGATGTTAACGATGCATCTTTTGGTCAGTCGGCTGCTGGCGATATTGATGGTGATGGAAAGTTAGAAGTTGTTTTTGGCTGCTATCGAAACGATAGTTCGGTTTATGCTATAAATTCCGAAGATGGAAGTCTTTTATGGAAATACAATACTCATCCAAATGGTGCCGAAGGTTGTAACGATGTGGCTCCAGTTATTTACGACGTAGATGGCGATGGAAATCTTGAAGTAATATTACCAAGTTCGTGCAACCCAAAAACATTTTGTTTTGATGGTGCAACTGGTGCTGTTAAATGGATTTGTAATACTCGTGGTAGCGATTCGCCTCCAACTATTGCAGATATTGATGGTGATGCTATTCCTGAAATTCTTCATGGCGAATTTGGCGGTTATGTTATTTGTATAAAAGGCAATAATGGTACACCTCAATGGGAAATTGCCGTTGACCTTAATTCGTGGATACAAACTGCACCAACTATTGTAGATTTAAACAACGATGGTGATCTCGATTTTGTAGTTGCTACATGGAATAATGTAAATGCCGATAGTAACGCGGTATATGCTTATCGTGCAAGCAATCAATCATTACTGTGGAAATATAAAGTAAGAGATTTTGTTTATCATGGTTCTGCTGTAGCCGATTTAGATAGCGATGGGTTACCAGAATTAATTGTAGGTTGTTATAACGATACACTTTATTGTATTAATGGCGATAATGGAACTACAAATTGGAAATATTCTTATGGTAGCGGATTTTATATGGGAGCACCTGCTTCTATTGGCGATATAGATGGAGATGGGGAATGTGAAATTGTATTTTCATGTTATTATAAAGTAGGCGCATTGGCTGGTGATGGATCAGTGAAATGGATATATTCAATTCCTGGTTATGAACAAGCTTTTAGGGGTTGTGCTTTGGCCGATATTAATAACGATTTATTGCCTGATGTTATTTTTGGTACTGATGGAGGAAAAGTAATTGTTCTTAATGGGACTAACGGCACAAATATATGGACAAAAGACCTTGCCTCTCACTATGGAAATGCCACTTTTGCATTCGATAATGCACCGCTTGTATCCGATTTTGATAATGATGATTCACTTGAGGTTTTTATTGTTGGAGGTCATGCCGAGTATCCAAATTTTCAGAATAATTTTGGTCGTGCATACATGATTACTGCAGGAAAAGGTTCTGGTCCCGATTGGTTAATGTTTCAACGTGATATTCATCGACAGTCATCGCTTTGCGAACTAACACCTAATAATGTAAATGAAATTAATTCAAGTATTGCCTCAGTAAGTGTTTTTCCAAATCCATCTAGTAACTATATAATCATAAAGTTTCCTGATTCCAAAAACCAAAACAATGTATTAACAATATACAATACAAAAGGTCAGCTTGTATATAAAATTGAAAATATTACAGGCACAGAAGCGAAATTAGAAAGCAAAAATTGGGATAAAAGTCTTTATTTTTTCAAGTTACAAAACAATGAAGGTATTATAGGGCAAGGTAAATTTATTATTGAATAACAAATCAAACTTCCGTGCTCATTTCACCAATAGTTCGTTTGTGAAGACACAAACGAAGGCGAAATGATTATCTCATGCCCTTGTTTGTGTCTCCACAAACAAATACCGCTTGTGATAAGTAAATTGAGGCGAAAGTGTTAAACTCATTGTATTCCGAATGTTTTGGATAAATATGTTACATACTCAAGTGTTAAACGTCATGGCGGGCTTGACCCGCCATCTCATAATATTTTGTAAATTTGTATTTATGGAAAGAGGTGGTTGCATTTATTTTATAACTAATATTTATAATACTGTATTGTATTTAGGAGTAACTTCCGATTTACAAAAAAGGATTTATCAACATAAGAATAAAGAATTTCCTAACTCATTTACGTCAAAATATAATTGTAATAAATTAGTGTATTTTGAGGTGTTCACTAGAATAGAAGAAGCAATAGCACGCGAAAAGAATTTAAAGAACTGGAAAAGAGAGTGGAAAAATGATTTGATAAATAAAATGAATCCTGAATGGAAAGATTTAAGTTTTGAAGTTGAGAATTGGTAAAAGCAAATTATTGAGATGGCGGATCAAGTCCGCCATGACGAGTATAGAATAAAATGAATCCTAAATGGAAAGATTTAAGTTCTGAAGTTGAGAATTGGTAAAAGCAATTATTGAGATGGCGGATCAAGTCAGCCATGACGAACAAATTGATAAATTAAATTAATTCTTTTTCAATTTGTTTTTAACAATAGTTAAAATAATAGGAAGAATAGAAATAATAACAATGCAAATTGCCACAATATCAATATTATTTTTTATCCATGGAATTGTGCCAAGAAAATAACCTGCAAAAGTTAAAGCACAAATCCATAAAGCACCTCCAAAAATATCAAACGATAAAAATTTTCTGTATTTCATTTCGGCAATACCTGCAACAAAAGGTGCAAAAGTTCTAACAATTGGAACAAAGCGAGCCATTATAATTGTTTTTGTTCCATATTTTTCGTAAAAACCGTGTGTTTTATCTAAATATTTTTGTTTAACAATAAACTTACCATGAAACTTTATTTTCATAACTTTTAATCCAAAAGTTCTGCCAATCCAGTAGTTTGAATTATCGCCTAAAACTGCTGCAAAAAATAGTAATAATACAAGTAAACTAATATTTAGATATCCTAAACGAGCAAATAAACCAGCAGTAAATAAAAGCGAATCGCCAGGTAAAAAGGGCATAGCCACAACTCCAGTTTCAATAAAAATAACTAAAAAAAGGATTAAATAAATATAAGTTTGATATGTGTTTATTAGCCATTCAAAATCTAAGTCTAAAATATGTCTTAAAAGTTCCATTATTAAAAATTTAATTTTGTCAAAGATAAATATTATCATTTAAAATAAAATTCCAAAATTCAAATTCCAAACTACAAACAAATTCCAAAATTCAAATAGAAAAAAATATTTTATTTTATTAAAAAAATGTGAAACTTTACAAAATAATTAATTCAATTAAAATGAAAAAGTATAATTTACTATTCGTAGCTATTTTATTTACTGTAAATGGAATATGCCAACAAGTTACCTTAGAAGACGCTTGGTTAACTTATAAGTTTTATCCAAGCAGTTTAGATGATATTGCTTCGATGAAAGATGGTGAAAGTTATACATTACTTTTGCCAAATAATAACATTGAAAAATATAGCTATAAATCGGGTAAAAAAACTTCTGTGTTGTTTTCGTTATCGCAGCTTAAGGCTACAGATACAAAGCCAACAAAAATTGAAAATTATACTTTTAGCAATAATGAAAACAAAATACTTATTTCGTCTGATAAACAACAAATTTATCGTCATTCGTATAATGCAAATTATTTTGTATGGGATATTTCTAAGCAAGAAATAACTTCAATATCTGCTAACGGAAAACAACAATTGGCAGAGCTTTCGCCCAATGGAAATATGGTTGCTTTTGTTAGAGATAATAATATTTTTATATACGATTTAACAAATAACACAGAAACACAAGTTACAAGCGATGGTAAATTTAATTATATAATTAATGGAGCACCCGACTGGGTTTATGAAGAGGAGTTTAGTTTTTCGAAAGCGTTTTCGTGGTCGCCAGATGGTAAAAATATTGCATTTATGCGTTTCGACGAAACTAACGTAAAAGAATACAGTATGCCAAAATATGGGACATTATATCCAACAGAGTATAAATATAAATATCCTAAAGCAGGCGAAACAAATAGCAAAGTTACACTTCATGTGTATAATGTTGAAATAAAAAAAAATATAAATGTTGATTGTGGAAATGATACCGATCAATACATTCCCCGTTTAATGTGGACAAATACTCCGGGAGTTTTGAGTTTTGTTAGAATGAATCGACTTCAAAATAAACTTGAATTATTTGTTGCGGATGCTGAGTCGGGAGTTTCGTTGCCAATATATACCGAAGAAAACAAAACGTACATAGAAATTACCGATAATTTATTTTTTTCCGACGATGGAAAATATTTTTTTAATTTAAGCGATAAATCAGGTTATAATCATATTTACATGTACGATTTACATGGCAACCTTGTTTCGCAGGTAACTGATGGGAATTGGGATGTTGATGCAATTAAAGGGTTTGATGTAAAAAAGAATATAATTTATTATACTTCTTCTGAAGTTTCGCCACTTCAAAGAAATTTATATTCAATTGGAATTGATGGAAAAAACAAAAAAAGATTAACTTTAAAAGATGGGACAAATGATGTTAGTTTTAGTACAAGTTATAAATATTTTATTAATGATTATTCAAATGCATCTACACCAAGCGTTTATACTTTAAACGATGCTAATGGAAAACAAATAAGAGTTCTAGACGATAACGCCGATTTAGTTACTAAAATTAATGATAGTAAGTTTTCGAAAAAAGAGTTTTTTAAATTTAAAACTTCTGATGGGGTTGAGCTTAATGGTTGGATGATAAAACCATTAAATTTTGATCCAAATAAAAAATATCCAGTTCTTATGTCAGTATATGGTGGTCCGGGTTCACAAGAGGTTTTAGACAAGTGGGATTATTATCAAATATGGCATCAACATCTTGCATCAAAGGGATACATTATTGTTTCAGTAGATAATAGAGGAACAGGAGCAAGAGGGGCCGATTTTAAAAAGGTAACATATTTAAACCTTGGAAAAATTGAAACTATCGATCAAATTGAAGCAGCAAAATATCTTGGAACTTTAAATTATGTTGATGCAGGTAGAATAGGTATTTGGGGTTGGAGTTTTGGTGGCTATCTTTCTACACTTTGTTTGGAAAAAGGTGCTAGTGTTTTTAAAATGGCTGTTGCTGTTGCTCCTGTAACAAATTGGAGATATTACGATTCAATTTATACTGAGCGTTATAATGGTTTGCCAAAAGATAATACCGAAGGTTACGATGATAACTCACCAATAAATCACACAAAAAAAATAAAAGGAAAATATTTGCTTTGTCACGGCACGGCCGATGATAATGTTCATTTTCAGAATAGTATGGAGCTAGTTACAAAGTTGGTTGATGGAAATGTTCAATTCGAAATGCAATTTTACCCAAACAGTAATCACGGAATTTATAGCGGACGAAATACTCGTTATCATTTATTTTCTCGTATGACAACTTTTATTGCAAATAACTTATAGTAAGACAAGCTGCCCGAATGGCGGAATTGGTAGACGCTCTAGTTTCAGAGACTAGTATTCGCAAGAGTGTGCAGGTTCGAGTCCTGTTTCGGGCACAAAAATAATTAGACTCAGATTAGTTCTGATGATTATGATAAAAAACAAATCAAAAAGAATCGGTGTAAATCAGCGTCAAAGAAAATAGACGCAGATTAGTTATGATAATTATGTCAAAACAAAGAATTATAATAAATTTGTGTTAATCAGTGTCAAAAAATTATGGTAAATGAAAATTTTAAATATTCAGAGATTACAGAAATAATTATTAAAGCATTTTATAATGTTTATAATCAGTTAGGTTATGGTTTTTTAGAAAAAGTATATGAAAATGCTTTAATGATTGAGCTAAAAAAACTTGGATTAAAAGCAGAACATCAAAAACCAATAAAAGTATATTACGATAAACAAATAATTGGCGATTATTTTGCAGATATAATTGTAGAAGATGTTGTGATACTTGAGTTAAAGGCAATAAAATCAATTATTTCAGAACATGAAACACAGTTGGTTAATTATCTTAAAGCAACAAATATAGAAGTTGGTTTATTGCTGAATTTTGGTCCAAAACCAGAACACAAAAGAAGAGTGTTAACTGAAGAATATAAAAACAAAATAAAAGAAAGTTGACGCAGATTAGTTATGATAATTATGATAAA
>JAVHRJ010000259.1:0-12136 GCA_036171595.1 Bacteroidales bacterium | reverse complement strand
AAATTAATCATAATAAACCAGCGAAAATCAGCGTCAAAAAAAATAGACGCAGATTAGTTATGATAATTATGATAAAAAATTAATCATAATAAACCAGCGAAAATCAGCGTCAAAAAAAATAGACGCAGATTTGTTATGATAATTATGATAATACAAAAAATCATAATAAATGAGCGTCAAAAAATAGTGTCTAGTTTGAAAATAAATTATATTTGTGTGATATTTTGAAAAAGCTAATTTCTATATTACTCCTTTTTGTACTTACTCTTAATGTAGTTGGATTTGTATTTGTTTTTGAATTTCAACGATATAGGATTAAAAATGAAGTTGCAAAAACAATTTATAAATACATTCCTTCGAGTAAAGTTACTGTTATTATAATTTCGTCTATAAACAAAAATAATGTTATTTGGAAAGATAAAAACGAATTTCAGTACAATGGATTAATGTACGATGTTGCAAATAAAGAGATTTTAAGCAATGGCGAAATAAAATATTTTTGTGTTTTAGATAAAAAGGAAAGTAAATTAAATAATCAAATCTCAAATTTTGTAAATAACAACCTCGATAATCAAAGTAAAACAAGTGATATAAGCAAAGTGTTGGTTAAGTTATTTTCTGTAAACTACATTACTACAAAAAAAATTGAATTCAACTTTTGTAATAACGTGCAGAATATTAAATGTTTTACAACTGAATTTTATTCTTCTATAAAATTAGATATACAAAACCCTCCACCAAAATTTATTTAACAATATAAAAAGAATAATTTATTCTTTTTAAACATGCATTTAAAATCGCATGTTACTAATTGAATTTTAATTTGTTAAATAATTAATTTATGAAAAAAATAAAATATGTTTTTTTGTTTTTGGCAATTAGTATATTTGCTAAATCACAAATAGTTACTGTAATAGATAAAACTAATTTACAGCCATTGCCTTATATTGCAATTTATAGCAACAATCCAAAAGTATCAGTTATAACAAATAACAATGGAAAAGCAAATGTTGATGCATTTAAAGGAGCCGATAGTATTTATTTTAAGCATATAAGCTATAATTCAAAGGTATATAGTTATAACGATTTGTCGAAAATGAAATTTAAAATTACGTTATCGGAGAAAACCTATTCTATTGATGAGGTTGTTATTTCGGCAAGCAAATTTGAAGAAAAACGTAAAGATGTTGTACAGCCAATACAAGTTATTAAACCTAAGGAATTAGCCTTTATGAATCAACCAACTACTGCAGATGTTTTACAAAATACTGGTAATGTATTAATGCAAAAAAGTCAGTTGGGTGGAGGTAGTCCAATTATTAGAGGTTTTGAAACTAATAAAGTGCTAATGGTTATTGATGGCGTTCGCATGAATAATGCAATATACAGAGGAGGGCATACTCAAAATATTATAACATTAGATAATTCAATAATGGATAAAATCGAAATTGTTTTTGGTCCAGGTTCTGTTGTTTATGGAAGTGATGCATTAGGTGGTGTAATGCATTTTTATACAAAAAATCCATTGTTATCTGATACTACTAAAATGTTGGTTAAAGTTAATGCATATACTCGCTATTCAACAGCGTGCAATGAAAAAACGGGACATGTTGATTTTAATTTAGGTTGGGAAAAAATTGCATCGTTAACAAGCTTTACTTATTCCGATTTTGGTGATTTAAGACAAGGTGCTAACCGTAATCCTTTATATGGCGATTGGGGAAAACGAACTTTTTATGCTGAAAGAATTAATGGAAAAGATTCTATGTTAACAAATAGTGATAATAATATTCAAAAACAATCAGGATATAAACAATATGATTTGTTACAGAAATTTTTATTTAAACAAAGCGAAAAAGTTATGCATATTGTTAATATTCAGTATTCAACATCTTCCGATGTTCCACGGTACGACCGTTTAACAACAATGAAAGGGAGTTTGCCTGCTTATGCACAATGGTATTATGGGCCTCAAAAAAGATTATTTTCATCATATTCACTAAATCTTACTAATAAAAACAAATTGTACGATAACGCAAGAATTATTTTAGGATATCAAAATGTAGAAGAAAGCAGAAACGATCGAAAGTTTAATAAAACTAGTTTAAATCATAGAATTGAAAAGCTAGATATTATGACAATAAATGCCGATTTTGCAAAGCGAATTAAACGAAACGAAATAAGATATGGTTTTGAAGGAAATTATAATAAAGTAAATTCAACTGCTAGCCAAGAAGATATAGTTTTAGGTACAAACTCTCCATTAGATACTCGTTATCCCGACGGTGGCTCAACAATGCAAACAATGGCAGTATATTTAACTCACACGTTTGAGTTTAGCGAAAAACTTATTTTAAACGATGGAATTCGTTTTAGTAATATAAAGTTGAATTCAGTTTTTAATGATACAACTTTTTTCCCATTTCCTTTTAATGAAGTTACTCAGAATAGTAATGCTATTAATGGTAATTTAGGATTAATTTATATGCCAGGTACCGACTGGCGTTTTACTATTGTTGGTTCAAGAGGTTTTCGTGCACCAAATGTTGATGATTTAAGCAAAGTATTCGATTCTGCTCCCGGAAATGTTGTTGTGCCAAATCCAAATTTAAAACCTGAGTATACTTATAATTTAGATTTGGGAATTTCTAAAACTATTAAAAAATCTATAACAATAGGTACAACTGTTTATTATACATGGTATAATAATGCTATAACTACAAATGCTGGAACTTTTAATGGCCAAGATTCAATATTGTTTAGTGGAACATTAAGTAAAGTTACAATGAATGTTAATGCGAAAGAAGCATATATTTATGGTGCAAATGCATATTTAACTGTCGAAATAAACGATAATTTTTCAATATCAAATACTGTAAATTATACTTATGGAAGAATTAAAACAGATACAACTGATTATCCTTTGGACCATGTTCCACCAGTATTCGGCAAAACTAGTTTTAAATTAAAACTTAAAAAGTTTGATGGCGAATTTTCTATAATTTATAACGGTGCAAAACTTTCGCGTAATTATAATTTAATGGGCGAAGATAATCAAAGCTATTCGGTTGATGAAACTAAAGGTTACATGCCTGCTTGGACAACTTTAAATTTAAGAACAGCTTATCAGTTTAATAAATTTGTTCAATTGCAATTTGCAGTTGAAAATATTTTAGACCAAAATTATCGCGTTTTTGCTTCAAATATTAGCGCACCTGGAAGAAATTTTATGATAACTCTTAGAGGTAGCTTTTAACAATAAAATATGGATAAAACTCTGATTTTATAAATTTTTATAGGATAGGTTTTATTACGGGAATTGTTACTCGCCATTTAAAATCCCTCTCTAATATTTTAGAGAGGGATTTTGTTTAAAGTATACTTTTATATATTTTATTATAACAAATTACTTTATAAAACTATAGCCAATGCCCCACTCAATTACATCTGCTTTTACAAAATGTGTTTTTAAAGTGAGCGAGGTAGTTATGTTTTTATAAATTTTTGCACGCAAACCGAATCGGCTGTATATTAACCCATCGTCTTTTGCTTTGGTAAAAAAGTAAACGCCAGCTTGCATTGTAAAAGATATTTTATTAAAAACTAAATCGTGCGATAAATGTATTCCCGATCTGAAATTATAAATGTTTTTAAAAGTAATGCTATCGCTTTCAATTCTTGATTTTAGCGATGGGTCGTAAAATATATCTAACCCAGTACCTATTTTTCGTCGAAGAGTAACAATGCGTTCGGCTTTTAAACAAATTGCAGAAGGATAAAATTTTTGACCATTTGGTATCCCGTTTTCGCGAACTCCTTTTGTTAAGTTAATACTATATTCATTTTTTACTGTAAATGCATTTTTTAGTTCTTTAATTGTTGGTTTTACTGTTTCGTGCAATTTGTTAAATGAATATAATAAACTTAAATTTATTGAAGGAATATTAAATCCTAAATTTGGTTTTCGCCATGCCCCATTTGAATAATGGGTAAATTGTAATGCTGAAGATATATGTATTTGATTTGTTATTCTGAAATTTGTTTTTAATCCTAAATCAATAAATGCGTTTGCTTGTGAACCTATTGCAAAATTGTAAATATTTTCAACAGTATTAAAGTGTTTAGAAAGTAATGCTACTCCCATACCGTAATTGTATGAAAAATTTAACCAATTATTTTTTTTAATTGGTATTATAATAAATCCATATAAAGCCGATGCTTTTCCCAAATAATCTGTATTACCAAGGTTTGCATGATAAAAGCCTATGCCTAATTCGGGCGTTCTATATAAAGTTTGCCAAGGTTTGTTGCCAATTGTTCTGTACGAAATTGTAAAATCGTAAGCTTTTACATTATCTTCAATTAAATAAACCATTGATGAGCGGTGAGCAATAATAAATCCGTACCTAGCATTTATGCCAATTGAAAATCGATTATATGTTGAATCTTGAGAAAATAAATGAATTGCATTAAAAACAAATAGAAAAACAATGCAACATTTTTTGGTCATATTTGAAATATTTTTACAAAAATACATTTTAAAAAACAACTTTTTCTATTTTCAATAAATCGGTATATAGCAAGTACCCTTCGATGTTTTTATAGTTCATTTCTTTAATTAAATTCATGTATCTTGTTAATTGATTTTTGTGCTTTTCAATTTCTTCTTGCCCTGTTTTATAATCAATTACTATAACATTATTCTCGTTAATTATTACACGGTCGGGACGGTGTACCTTTCCGTTTTTTTCAATTATTCCTATTTCAGTAAGAACTTTATTTTTAGGTTCAAACCAATTGTTTACAATTGGAATTTCGAAAATTGAATGTAATAATTCTGCAAGTTGTTTTTGTTCATCAATCGAAATTTTTTCTAAAATACAATACTGTTCTAAAACCTTTGTAATATCGTTTTTGTTTTTTATTAATGCAAGTATTTCGTGAATTAATATTCCGAATTTTATTTTGTTATTAGTTTCTTTGCTAATTGTACCATGGGAGTTGTCAGCAACTAAAATTTCTTTGTTAAAATAATTAAAAGATGTTGAGGTTGATATAAAATTAGTAGTTTCAGTTTGTTTTTCATCACACTTAATGTCTTCTATTTTGCCTATTTCTAAAGTATTAGTTTCTGAATTATTTAATAATTTTAATTTAGAGGTTGTGCCGTTAATTATTATATCAATATTAGAGTTTATACCCTCATTAATTAAATTGTAGATATATGTTGTTTCTGTTTTTTCGCCTTTAGGACAAGCTATTTGTAATATTGATTTTGCTCTGGTTGTTGCTACGTATAATAAATTTAAGTTATCTACAACCGAAAGAAATGACTCTTCATAAAAATCGTCGGCAAAATAGGAATATTGCATTTCTTTATCATAAACAATAGGAAAAATTGGTAGTTGGTTAAATGGCTCGTTTGTACTTTTACACCAAAGAAGGGGTTTCATTTTTGATGGTAACATTTCCCAATTAGGAAAAGGAATAATTACTGCTTCGTATTGCATTCCTTTCGATTTGTGTATTGTTAAAACTTTTACAGCTTCTTTTTCATCATTCATCGAAATTAGTTGTTTTCCACTGTTTTCGTCCCACCATTCAATAAAATTCTGTGCATTTGACAATGGCTTTGATGAAAAATTACGTATGCAATCTAAAAAATTTAAAATAAATGGAATCTCATCTTTATTTGAGTATAAATCGAATATGTTAATAAAGTGCTCAACCATTTCGTAAATAGGCAAATTTAAAGCATTTGTAAATGCTTTATTTTTAAATGAATCTATTTCGTGTATAATGTTACTAAACCAGATTTCTGGATTTTCTTTATTGCCTTTTAAATATTGGTGGTATTCGTTTACTAATAATGCTTTATTAATTTCGTCGTTAGAGTTTACTGAATATTTAACTAACGAAACTAAAAAATTTACTGCACTTGATGCTGTTAATACAAGCGATTCGCCAGAAATTACCCTAAAGTCTTTGCATGGGTGTATGCCATCTGTGTTTTTAAAATTAAACAACGTGGAAAATACTTCGGGAATTTTTTTATTGTTTCTTATTAATATTGCAATGTCTTTAATCCCTTTGTTCCATAATTCAAATACAGTATTGGCAAGCCATTCGTTATAAATTTTTTCATCAAAAACTTTTTTATCAATAAAACTTATTTTTACGTATCCATTGTTATTGAATTGTTTTTTTGGAGTATTTTGATAGTGTTCTTTGTATAATGTTAAAATTCTATTTTTATTATTTTCGTTTTCAATAATATTAGCCGAAAGCTCAGGTAAAATTGAAAAAATAGAATTATTAAATGCAATAATATTTGGCTTACTTCGGTAATTTTCGCCGAGAGTTATGGTTTCTGGTAAAAATCTTTTTGTGTTTTCTTGTATTTTGTTAGATAATAATTGCCAATTACTGTTACGCCACCGATATATTGATTGTTTTACATCGCCAACTACTAAATTATCGAAACCTTGTGCAAGACTGTTTTCGATAAGAGGTAAAAAATTTTGATATTGAAGTTGAGAAGTGTCTTGAAATTCATCAAGCATGTAGTGTTCAAATCGTGTTCCTGTTTTTTCGTACACGTAGGAGGCACCATCATTACCAATGATTTTTGATAAAAACGTTGGTATTTCTGATAATAAAAAATATCCGTTTTTGTTTGTGTATTCTTTTGCTTCGCGTGCTATTTCTGATAAAAGTCCGAGGTTGTATAAGTTTTTAAAAAGCAGTTTCGACGAAACAAATTCACATTTATTGTTTTCAATGTATTCAAATAATTTTAAAAGTATTTGCTTAATGTTATTTATACAAAAAAAATCAATTTCAGCTCCTCGTTTTGTTTTGCTCGAATGCCATTTGCCATCATCATTTGCAATAATTTTATATTTGTTAAAAGAAGTTGTGTATATTGTTTTTATAAAAGAGGAGTTGTTCGAAAATTGATAAAGTTTATTAAAATAGCTAATTAATCCTCTTGTTCCACCTATGAATTCTTCTTCTTCAAATCCTGAATTTTTTATTTTAGTTAATATATCGTTAGCTTTTTCATTAATAAAATTAATAAAATTGCTCATTGTTTTTTTTAATTGTTCAGTAAATTTAATTAAAAATTCTTTGTCATTTGTTTTTTCAAAAAGTTCGTTTTGATATGCAGAAAATGTTTCTTTGAATATTTCTTGACCTAATGTTATTAAATCATCTTCGAGTTTGTAGCTTTTCCCATCTTCAATTTTGTTGTTAATTAGTTCAATTAACCAATTGGTTGTGTTTGTATTAGGTTCTATTGATTCTAAAAAGTTTTTAACTGCTTCGGTTAAAACTTCTTTGTTATCTAAAAGTAAATCGAAGTTAAATTTAATATCAAGCTCAAATAAAAATGCTCTAAATATTTTTTGAAAAAAACTATCAATAGTCGAAACTGAAAAGTTTGAGTAATTGTGCAAAATTAAGTTAAACGCCTGTTTTGCATTTTTTCTAATAATTTCTTCGTTTAGTTTTAATTCTGAAATTAAATTTTCTAAATGATTTGAATTTTTATTTGAAGAAAGAAAAAATAGTTCAGTTAAAATTCTTTCTTTCATTTCGTCGGTGGCTTTGTTTGTAAAAGTTACTGCCAAAATATTACGATATAAAAAAGGGTTTTTAACAATTAACCTTAAATATTCGTATGTTAGTTTGTAGGTTTTACCTGAACCTGCCGATGCTTTATAAATTTTTAAAGGCATTTTTTATGTTATAATGTAAAAAAATAAATAGCTACATTTAAAAAAAGATTTTTGTTTACGTTTATTTTACTTTAAAATTATTCGTTTTATTAATATGGATAAGGTGCAAACAAAACTTCGTACTCATATACTATTGTCTTTTTTTCTCCAGTGTTTAATGTTATTTGCCAATTTAAGTCGCTGTATGAATTTACTGAGTTATATGTTTTTTGTTTTTTTACTTTACCATTGCCATCATTTGTTACTGTTCCATTAACATGTTTAACTACATCAATAATAACTTGTTTTGGTTGTAAGTTTTCTATTGTTATTGTACCTTTCAATAAAACTTTATGGTAAGTTGTTTTTCCAATTTTTTTAAAATTTTCTGCTCTCGAAACCTCTTCTTCATTGTTTTTCATAACAACATCAATAGCTTTAGAGAGTTTTATTATTGAAACAGCTCCAGTTGGTGTGTATTTAAATTGGTCTTGAGCCATAAATTGTCCTTTATCTGTTAAAACCATTACAGGTGCTGTAGTGAAAGGGAAGTTTGTAGAGTTTTTTAATTCAATTGAATGAAAAACATCGCAATAATCTTCGTTATTGTTGCAATACATTGTTGATGCAAAATTTACTTTATCGGTAATGTCTGCTTTGTAAATATCTTTATAGCCCAAAACTGACGAAAAAACTGGAAAAATTCCTTTAGAATTTTTTGGAAGGCTTATTTTCCCAAGATTGTAATAATATAAATCGTTATTTTTTTCACCTTCAGTTTCGTAGTTTGCTTCGAAATATGCCGGAGCCTGCTCACTAGCTGCATATCCTCCAGTAGTTTGAACTTGTTGCATGGCATTACTTAACATGTAATTATCGTTTCTATCAAATTGAGTTCTTGTGTTTGATGTTGGTTGTGCCATATAATCGTATGATATTGGATCTAATAATAATCCATAATAAAGCTGTGGAGAACCTACTACAACTTCAGTTTCAACATCATTAATGTTTTCGGCATAATTTTCAATTGTGGCTTTCATTTCTAGGCGAGCTTCCTTATCGTTTTGTAATTTAAGAAAATAGGAGGGAATCCAAGTCATTCCTTGTTGAAGATAATATTCTTGAATTGCAACAGATTCGCTGTTTTTTTCGAATTTTAAAGTAGCAGTGCGAGTAATACTGTCGCTGATGTATTCTGAATTATCTGTAGTGAAGCTTATGTATTCAATTTTTGTATATGATATAAAAGTTGTTTTATTATTCTCGTCTTTTATTCTAACTAATCCTGATTCAGGAATATATCCTAATATTTTTCCAGATAAACTTTTTTCTGTTTTATCACCAGTTTGTAAAATTAATACAGCGTCTTTGCCAATATTTGCTCTAATTAATTGGTCAATATACTTAGCTTTTGTTGAAGTTTTAAGAGTGTCACTTTTAAAAATCACACTTTTTAGCATATTTTCTTTTGCCGAACCAATCCAGTAGGTACCATATAATGCGGTTGTAGGTACAGGCAAAACAAATTTGCCGTCTTTTGATTTTAATTGTCCTTCTTTGCTAATTAAACAAGTAGAATTTTTAAAAAGTGATATTTTTTTCATTGCGAGTAAGCTTTGTGCTCTACTCGAAAAAATAATCATTGAGATAAAACTAAAAGTTAAAATTGTTTGTTTCATATATTTTTATGCTTAAAATTTATTGGAAATATAAATAAAATATTTATAATTAGTATTGTTGCAAGTTAAAAATTTATGTTTTTATATTAAATAATCTTTGTTTTATTTTAAATATTTTTTTACTTTACGATTTCATATTATTCTCTCTTAAGATTTTTATAATGAGTAATATTAAAACAATATGAAATTGAAATGGAAGTAATTTTAATTTGTATATTTATTATTGCAGGGTATTTTTATTTGTCAAAAATTATTAAGATATTTTTGAAACCAAAATCTAATTTGGTCTATTTCAATGAAGTATCTTCTTTTTTAATGAAATATGAATATTTTAATAAGTTGAATTTTGAAAAAAAGGAGATTTTTGTAGATATAATTCGAGAATTTAATAAACACATTAAATATTATGGAAATGATAGTTTAGTTATTTCAGATGAAATGAAAATAATTATTGGTGCTGGATTTGCAAAATTATGTATAGGCAATAATATTAAAAGACTTTATAGTTTTACTTCAATTTTTGTTTATCCAAAAGCTTACAAAAATGAAGATAGAAAAACGAAATATTTAGGCAAAACTAGTATTAATGGATTTATTTCAATTTCATGGGAAGACATTTTAAAAAGTGAGGCAGATTTGCACGATGGTGTTAATTTAGCTATACACGAATTTTCCCATGCACTAGTTGTTGAAATGATGCAGTTTCAAGTTGAGTTTGAACTAGAGTACTTCATGGTAAGGCAGATTTATTATACTGGAAAAAAAGAAATTGAAGCTGTTGAAAATGGAAAAGAACCACTTTTTAGAAAATATGCGTATTCTTCACCTCACGAATTTTTTGCAGTTGTAGTAGAAATTTTCTTTGAGTTGCCAGAAAAACTTATTAAACATCATTGGAAAACATATCGTAATCTTTGTGTTTTGTTCCGCCAAAATCCCATGAATAACGAAATTGGAAAAATTAATTGGAGAAGTATTTTAGATTTTCCACATGAGCTTGGAATTTTTAATAGTATAGCACAAGCAAAAAAGTATGGGCCTTTTGAATTAAATAATCTTGCAATTACAATTGAAATTAATAATAAGGAATCTAAGCTTATTGTTAATAAGTTATATTCTAATATCGATACAATTATAATACAGCACTCTGATGTTCTTTATGCTACGCTAAAATATATTTCACCATCGGCATATACAAATCCATCATTTCAATTTGTTATTTATTTTATAAGAAATAATATTATTGATATTTTACGTTTCGAATCTCCTAAAGATGACCAATTAAAAATGATGGCAGATATTTATAGGAAAATTGGACTAACTAGTTAGATGTTTTAATAATATTGAAATTATATTTTTAAATATCTATATTTATTTATTACTTCGTTTTTTATTTAAAAATTAAATCACAAATGGGGATAACTTTAATAACTGCTGATAATTCGCTCGCATTATGGACAATAATAACGGGTATTGCGGCAGTAAGTATTATTTTAGAACAAAAATATAAGTGGGCATCAAAAATTACAGGTTGTGTAATTGCAATGGTACTAGCCGCTTTGTTTTCTAATTTTAATGTTATTCCAACCGAATCGAAAGTTTATGATGATGTTTGGTCGTTTTTGGTGCCAATTGCTATTCCACTATTGCTTTTTAAAGCAAATATTAAAAAAATATGGAAAGAAAGTGGGCGTCTGTTGGCTTTATTTTTATTATCGTCGTTAGGTACTTTGATAGGAGTTTTTATAGCTTTTTTTATGTTAAGGAATTTTATTCCTATGTTATACAAGGTTTCTGCAATGATGGCTGGTTCTTATATTGGTGGTAGCGTAAATTTTGCGGCTATGTCGGAATCGTTTGATGCTCCTGGTGAGCTTGTTTCGGCTGCTGTTGTATCCGACAATCTTATTATGGCAATTTATTTTCTTTTGTTAATTTCGTTACCTACTATTACATTTATCTTAAAATTTTTAAAACAAAAATCAACCGAAAATAACAATATTGACAATAATTTATCGGCCGATTTTTGGAAAGCAAAAGAAATTTCATTAAAAGATATTGCTATATGTATTGCTGCTTCGCTTGCAATAGTTTTTGTTTCGCAAGTTATTGCCGATTATTTTAATTCTGTAATTTCATCTTCAAATATTAGTTTGTCGTTTTTAAGAGGTATGTTAGGTAATAAATATTTGATGATAACAACTATAACTATGATATTGGCTACTTATTTCCCGAAATTCTTTGGTAATTTAGGCGGTTCACAAGAAATAGGTGCATTAATTATACAAATATTTTTTGTTGTTATAGGTATTCCCGCTTCGGTTTCGCTAATAATTGACAAATCGCCTTTACTACTTGTTTTTTGTGCAATAATTGTTTTAGTTAACTTATTAGTTACGCTACTTTTTGGCAGGATTTTTAAATATAAAATTGAAGAAGTTGTAATGGCTTCAAATGCTAATATTGGCGGACCAACAACTGCTGCAGCAATGGCAATTGCAAAAGGTTGGACATCATTAATTGTTCCAGTAATGCTTGTAGGTTGTTTAGGTTATGTGTTAGGAAATTATTTTGGGATTTTTGTAGGTGATTTTTTAATGAAATTTTAATTATAGAAAATAAATTAAACTAATTATACTTGTAGTTATCTTATAGTTGTTTAAATTTGTTTATTCTTTTCAAAAAAATATATCGACATGAAAATTCCTAGTTTAAAATATTTAACACGTAAAAGTA
>JAVHRJ010000258.1:0-4080 GCA_036171595.1 Bacteroidales bacterium | reverse complement strand
GTTAGCGTTTCGTTGTTTATTTTCCTCGTTTTATTTTCTTTCATTTTTGCTGCATTGTCTTTCTGTCCGTGCGTTTGGGTAGGCAAGCTCTTTTGCAGGTTTTGGTCGTGTGTCGGCTTGTGCGACCTGCAAATGTGCTTGTCTACGAAGTGTTGGTCAAAAAAATACCAATGTCTTTAAATGTTCGCAAATGCCCTAATTTTTCAATGTATTTGGTATTTTTCCACTAGTTCATTCTTAGCATTTTCTAGTTCATGCATATCTTGTGAATTATTCTTACCTAATTCAATTATATCATCATAGATGTATGTAAGTTCTGTTTGCTTATTTCTTATTACATCGAACACTATTGATGGAATAACATCTGTATATTTAAAAATCACTCTTTGAATTATTTCTATTGAATCTTCAATAGAACATATCTGTGATAATTGTCTATTGTTTGGCAGAATAACACTATTATTTGGGTATATTTTTTTTGCTAAATTGATACCTTCACTAAAAATTACTGCTGCTTTCCTAATTTTAGATGGAGTGTCAAGTGCTTTGCCAAAGGAACTCATTGACTCTATGCAAAAGGAAACCAATGAAGCATTAATTAATACTTTTACAAATAACTGAAATTGAATATCGTTAGTTATAAAGACATTACAAACCGACTCTAAAATTTCATTATGTGGAAAGTTTTGAATTGATTTTTTTAATTTACCTAGACAAATAAACCCATCACTAAAGTATGTAATCAATGAAGTTGGTTTCCCAAAAGCACCAAACATTATAGCAACTGGAAATACTTTATTTTCATTGATACCCCAATCAACATTATGGAAATTAATATAAGATTGAACAGGTAATATGTATGAAGAATTATTTAAAATTTCATTGTATTCATAAACGGAATTTTGAAGGTCATAAATTTTAACTGCAATTATTACAATGTCAAATGTCTTAGTAGTTTCATTGTTTCGAGTATTTACAATTTTTTCATAAGAAACTCGACCATCACAATGAATTAAACATTCAATATGAGTATCCTTTCTTTTGCTAAAAAAATTAACAACATGTCCAGCGCCTTGCAATTTATTTGCAAATACACCACCGACTGAACCGCTTCCGATTATTGCTATTTTCATTATTTTAACTCAATGTTATTAGAGTAAACAATTTTTAAATCTATACCTTGTCGCAAGGTTACAACATTCTTCTTTGAGTGTTCAGAAATTTTAATTAATGTTTCATGTTCAATGATTAGAAAGTAAACATGAGAGTTTATAAATGAATTTGCAATGTTGTTGAGCATTTCTTGTATTGTTGGAGAGAAATTTTTATCAATACCTGCAAAAGGTTCATCAAGAACTACCACAATGGGATAATTCAGAGAAGTCGTATCAGTTGGCAGAGAACTAATAATAAATTGCATTAATAATTTTTTCTTCTGTCCAACTGACAAGGTTGATACTTTTTGGTTTGAACTTCTAACATGAAGTAAATCAAGAATCATTTGTTCCTTCAGCGGTTTATTTATCTGAAACACCTTATTCAAAAGGAAAATATTGTCATTTAGACTAAACTGCGGAAACAATGCATCTTGCGGATTCTGTGGAAGATATCTTCTTAGTTGTGGTGTGTCAATTGCAATTTTTGTTTGGTCGTCTTCATACAACGATGAATTATTTCCATTTAACCCTAAAATTTGACGAGCAAGAAGTGTTTTACCACAACCATTTGGCCCAAGAAGAAAATGGAATGCACAACTATAATCTAGTGGGATACTAATCTCAAAGTTTATAATTGGCTCAAACTTAGGTATTGTTAAAGTGTAACTCATATTAATTCGTCTTGATTATTTGTTGAATAATATTTTTTATTGAAAAACATTATTGCAAGTATCAATAAACCTGAAATTGCATATTTTGAATAATTCTCAGATGCTTGAATACTAGGTATAAATACAGTAGAAAAAATTAATACAATAACGTTATATAGAAAAAACCCAATGAAGGGTGCAGATGATATTCCCCAAAAACTTGACAATAATGGTTTGCTAACAAATTTTAAAGAGTTCTTTTTCTTGAGTACATTCACAATAAATTCCCCTATAACAACAGATGCTAATAGTGGAATCAATATTGTTGCTCCTTGTCCAATATCTACACTTTTATAGACTTGTGCACAGAGAAAGCCACTAAAACCAACTAACAAATTAGTAAAAGACAGACCAATTATCATAGAAGAATCTGAGTTGTTTGAATAGATTGCAGCTACTTGTCTGTTATTTCCAAACATACTTATTTTACGACCATAGTCAGACTTAACTACGAGCCAAACAATAACGAGCAATATAACACAAACAGCAGTAATTGAGATAATTGTATAGAACCAATACTGTCCAATATTTAAAGAATTAATATCTAGTTGGTGAAAATACTCAAAATAGCCTCTATTAGAAATATTCCTTTCTTGTATTGGAGCAGTTGAGTTAAAAGCTTTTTGAAGTATATAGTAATTTAAAGTTGTACCAAAAAAAGATGTGATAATACCACTAGCAAAAGAAGGTACCTTCAACTTCATGTGTAACAATCCAGTTATACTGCCAAAAATAGCACCACCGATTAACGATATTAACAGAGCTAAAAATGGAGAATTGTATTGTTCTATAAAATATGCTGTAGTTACAAGACCGAACACAAAAGAACCCTGAATAGTTAAATCAGGGAATTTCAAACATCTTAGTGCTAAATAAAAACCCATTGAGGCAGGTATTAATGGTATCGTCATTACCAACCCTGCTGTTAAACCACTTAAAATATCCATAGCTATTTCTCTTGGAATTGATTATTAAGAACTTCTCTACCTGTAGAGTACATGACAAATTTTCTAAAGCTATCTGTGAAATCCAATCTTTCCAATGCTAATTTAGCAGTTTCAATTCCAAACAATTTATAATCAATCGAATAAGCAGCAATTGCACCTTTTCTTACACTTCCTTCATCAGATGCGAATACGGATTTTTTCTTAATATTTGCTACTGATAGTAAAGCATCAAAATTCGCTACTAATTTATTATCTCCTCCTACATAATATGCATCAACATTACTTAAGCTGGAAGCAACAACTGAAATTTCTTCATTTGTTGTAAACTGCCCGGAAACTACTTTTATTTTAGGGTTTTGCATTTCTGCTGCTTTACAAATTTCATTAAAACTATATATAGAATTGGGTTCATTGGGATTATAAATAACTCCAATTGTTTTTGCTTCTGGTAGTACTTTCTTAAATAGCTCAAAACCTTTTTTATAATCTAAAATATTACTAATACCACAGATATTTTTCTCTTTTGAAAGGTTCAATGCAGTTGTGTCGCTTACAAAGCTATATACAACTGGGATAGATGGATGTCTGTTAGCTATAACTGATAGTGTTGCAGGTGTAGAAATTGAAATAATAATGTCTGTATTATTACTATTAAGTGCTTTGACATAAGCTGCAATTTCATCTTTTTTTCCATTTGGATTAAAAATTTCGACATTTAGTTTGTTAAAATGCATACTGTCAACCAAGTAATTTTTTGTAGAGTTGGCTATTTCATCCATTACCTCATGAGAAATGAAGGTAATTATCTTAACCTTAATTTCATTGATAGGTTTCTTCTCAACCTTTTTGTTTTCGCCTCCACCACCACATGAGGTTACAAATATTGCGATGGTCAAGATTAAAACTTGTGCGAATCCTTTTAAACAGATATTCGCTACTTTTTTTAAAAATTCTGTTTTCATGTTACTTCGTTTAAATTGTTAATTAATATTTTCACTTTTTCTAAGGGTTGCAAACTATTTTCAAATATCGTCAATTTCTTCGAGCGTATGCAAAAATGAAGGCTCTTTTGGCTTTGCGAAGCGTTGGCTTTTGTGTCGGGCAAAGCCAAATGTGCCTGAATGTGCGGTGGGTTTCCATTTTCTTTTTTGTCTTTATGCAGCAAAAATTCTTTTGTCATTCTGTCGTCTGTTTTGTCTTTTACAATGAACGCTAACGTTTTGCAGCTTGGCGAAGTGGCGGATTTAGAAGCCCTTACTTTCAATT
>JAVHRJ010000257.1:0-18698 GCA_036171595.1 Bacteroidales bacterium | reverse complement strand
TAATACTTGAAGTTAAAGCCATCGAATTACTAACAAGTAGCCATGTTAAACAAACGCTGAATTATCTTGCTGCATCTAAACAAAAATTAGGTTTATTAGTTAATTTTGGACAAGACAGTTTAGTGTATAAAAGAATTATTTTATAACAATTAGTGTAAATTTGTGTAATTCGTGTCTAATATAAAATATGCGTAACATCAGTTAATATGAGAAAAATAACTATTGTTTTTTATATACTCCTAATTGCAAGTGCTGTTAGCGCACAAAAAATTACTCATGTGCGGTCATCACTAAAAAATGGTGTTATGAAAATTAAATATGATTTAAAGGGAGACAAACAAAAAAAATATCACGTGCAGCTATTCATTGCAGAAAACCTATCATCAGAATACTCTAAAGAAATTTTAACGGCCGATGGCGATATAGGAACAGATATAAAATTGGGAAAAGATAAAGAAATACATTGGGATACAAAAAAAGATCATTTAGCCGAACCTGAAAAAATAAAATTTAAACTCGAAGCCCGAATGATGTTTGCACATTAAACACAAAAAAAATTAAAAGATGATGCACCATCACAATTATTTATTATTTTTGAAAATAAAATAACCGGCTTATGAGAATTTTTACAAAAATGTTGTTTTTTTCCGGAGTTGCATTAATTGGTGGATCAGCAATGTTTGCTTCATATTCAGGTATTGGATTACAAAAACTTTCTCAGAAAAAACTTATTTCGGGCAATACCGCCGATCACACAAGAAGCATCAGGGGTGGCGGATTTCGCTATGGTAAATAAATAATTAAATACTATAAAATATGAATCTGTTATACATTATTTCTGAAATCAGTTTAGGCGAGTCCCTTCAGAAAGGATTGCTTGAAACAGTTATTTTTGCTGTACTTGGCATTGTATTTTGCGCCATAGGATACAAAGTTGTTGATTGGCTCATCCCGGGAAACATGGGCAAACAAATTGCTGACGATAAAAATATTGCCATTGCAATTGTTGCTGCATCAATGATTCTTGGAATCTGTATCATCGTAGCTTCTGCCATCAGGTAAATTAATAAAAATATAATCCATCTTTTATTAGTGCCAGATACCCACATTCAAAAAGGAGAACTAAACATTCTTCTTATTTCAGTTTTAATGATTGCCACGTGTGGGATTTTTTATGAACTTTTGCTTGGCAGCATTTCTACATACTTCTTAGGCAGTAGCATTCTTCATTTTTCCATTACCATTGGTGTGTTTATGTTCTTCATGGGTGTTGGTTCGTATATTTCAAAATTTATACAATCCAATTTGCTTGAGAATTTTGTTAATATCGAAATTGCTTTAGGTTTAATTGGCGGATTTTCAGCATTCTTCCTGTATATGGGGTTTACCATGACAGAGATGTATTATCTCATTGCTTTTATTTTTCTTGCAGCAATTGGTATATTGATTGGTCTTGAAATTCCTCTTGTGGCTAGGATAATCAATGAATATTCAAATATAAAGGAAACAGTAGCCAATGTTTTATCATTCGATTATATTGGTGCTTTGCTTGCATCTGTCTTGTTTCCGCTGTTTCTTTTGCCTTATTTCGGCATCATGAAAACATCCTTTTTAATTGGATTATTAAATATTTCTGTTGCTATATTTAATAGTTATAGTTTTAAGGATAAACTAACAAATTATAAGAAAAAAACAACTGTGTCTGTTATTGTAAGTGCAATTTTATTATGTGGATTTTTTTATTCGTTTTCGATCAATAGTTTCTTCGAGCAGTTGATGTATCAAGATAAAATTCTGTTGACAAAACAATCGCAATACCAAAGAATTGTTTTCACCCGATGGAACGAAGATTTTCGATTATTTTTAAACGGGCACCTTCAATTTTCTTCTGCTGATGAATATCGCTATCATGAGTCATTTGTCCACATTCCAATGTTGTTGTCGCAGAATCATGAGCATATATTGATACTCGGAGGAGGTGATGGTATGGCTTTGCGCGAAATATTAAAATATGCAGATGTGAAGCATGTTGATATGGTCGATCTAGACCCGGAAATGACAGGATTAGCAACGCATGACAGAATTTTTAAAAAGCTAAATTGCAATTCAATGTCGTCTCCAAAACTTACAATTCATAACGAAGACGCATTCAATTTTATACAAAAATCATCAGCAATGTATTCGTTAATTTTGATAGATCTGCCCGATCCGAATGATACAGGATTAGGAAAATTATATTCAAAAGAGTTTTATTCATTTGCAAAAAAACGATTGGCTGTTGGTGGAATTATTTCTACACAAGCAACTTCTCCTTACTTTGCACGCGAAGCATTTTGGTGTATTGCACACACCATGCAAGCTGCATTCTCGAGCGTTGTGCCATACACGGTTTATGTGCCTTCGTTTGGCCAGTGGGGATTTGTGATGGCAGTCCAGCATATGAATGTATCGGAAAAATTAAAAGATTCTGCATTTGTTGCAAAACTCATTAAACACATGGAAATAAGACTGCAAGATTTACCATTTGCTAAAAATTTTAAATATATTTCTGCCGCTACAATCCCTTCTTTATTCGTTTTCGATAAAGATACAGATGAAGAACCAACAGACACAAACACTTTAAATACACAGAAATTAGTGCAGTATTATGAACAAAGTTTAAAAAATTGGGAGTAAAAAAATAAACCTTGGCAAACACACACATACAAATAGTAATAAATATTTATAGATGAAAACATATATTATATCAATTGGCGACGAACTTTTAATAGGTCAAGTAGTGAATACAAATGCTTCATGGATAGCCGAACAGCTAAATTCATCTGGTTATAAAACAAAACAGATTTTGACAATCCCTGATTGTAAAAAAAGTATCAACGAAACTTTTCAAAATCTCGCAGGAACTGCTCAACTTGTTATTATCACAGGGGGTCTGGGTCCAACAAAAGATGATATTACTAAGAATGTGATTTGTGAATTTTTAAATTGTGGTCTTGTCTTTAATCAGGATGTTTTTGATACAATTAAAACAATGTTTCATCATAGAAATATCGAAATAAGTGAAACAAATCGAACTCAAGCTGAAGTGCCATCTTTATGCAAAATTTTACAAAATGAAAATGGAACAGCTCCCGGTTTATGGTTTGAAAAGAATAATACAGTTTTTGTTGCATTGCCTGGTGTCCCTTTTGAAATGAAAGCACTCATCACCGATAAGGTCTTGCCTGAAATCATTAAAGTGTTTCCTCCAAAGTTTATTGTGCAGAAAATAATCCATATTTGTGGTATTCCTGAATCCAATTTATCAGATATGCTTAAAAGCTGGGAAAAAAAATTAAAAGAAGCAGGGTTACAACTGGCATATCTGCCACAGCCCGGGATCATCCGTCTGCGCATATCTTATGAGGGAGAAAAAAATGAATCTATAAATGGTACAATTGATAATTTAATTACTGAACTAGGTCAAATTATTCCTGATAATATTTTTGGATATGGTCAAGATACCATTGAATCTGTAGTTGGAGAACTTTTGGCTGAACGTGGATTGACATTGTCTGCCGCAGAAAGTTGTACGGGTGGCAAAATAGCTAGTATGATAACATCTGTTCCCGGAAGTTCACAATATTTCAGGGGATCAGTAGTTGCATATGCGAATGATGTCAAAATAAAGCTTTTAAATGTCACTTCTGCTCGCATCTCCAAACATGGAGCTGTTAGTCAGGAAGTAGTTGAAGAGATGGCTACAGGAGCTTTGCATCTTTTCCACACAGATTATGCTATTTCAACTTCGGGCATTTCCGGTCCTGATGGGGGTACACCCGAAAAACCTGTTGGTACAGCATGGATTGCCATTGCATCATTGCAAGGAGTTGCTTCTGCCAAATATACTTTTGGAAATATCCGAGATATAAATATTAACAAAACAGCGGTAGTGGCACTGTGCATGCTCAGAAAAGCAATACTTAATCTACCTGATATTAGGTTCCGTACTTAGTACTATTTAATTATCTTGTTAATTGATAATCTTTAATTAAAAGTTCTGAAGACAGATTTAATTTTGAAGTGAGGTTACGAATCATTTCAATAGTCAATTTCCGTTTACGATTTAATATTTCTGAAACTCTACTTTTCCCACCTATCTCATCTACTAAATCAACTTGTTTCAATTGCATTTCTTCCATACGAATTTTTATTGCTTCAATTGGATCTGGAGCGTCAATTGGGTGATGTTTTTTTTTCATATTCATCAATTAAATGTCCTAATACATCAGCTTCGTCACTATCTAATGTACCTTTTTTTGCATCAAATATTACATCAAGTCTTTTTAATGCTTTTTTGTAATCAGTTTCGGTTTTTATTGGTTTTATATTCATAGTTTCTTAAAACAAAAATAAATCAAGCTGAATTGGTGAAAAACTTGGGTAAGCTTGTATTAAATTGAGAGACAATTCAGTCAATAGAGATAGGAGCGAGAAGAGCCGTGTGAGCTGAGAGGTTCAAGCACGGTTCCGTGAGAGGCTTGGGGTGGAATTCCCCTTGCCTACTCGACTATTTGCTTTTTATTGTTCATAATTTTGGGTTGTTTTTATATTTATTAAGTTCACGCAAATATTTTATAGATTCACTCTTTGCCTTCATTATGCTTAAGCAATTGAGTAATGAAAAAGAAATTTTATTGAATTTAGTTTCAGTTTTAACAACATAATCAGAAGCTCCGTGCTGAAACGCTTTTACTGCAATCTCGATATGGTCATTAGCAGTTAGCATAATAACATAAGTTTCATTGTTTTCCTTTTTAATCCAATCTAAAACTTTAATTCCATTCGCAGCATCAGGGTACTTACTGTTTAGGTGATAATCAAGAATAACCACCTGAGGATGATTTTCTTTGAATTTGTCCATACATGTTTCTCCTGTTTCAAATAATTGTATCTTAAAAGATATGTTTGAAAAAATGGTTTCTATTTCATTTTTTAGTGCTAATGCAAATACTTTATTGTCTTCTACAATAAAAATTGAGATTTGATTTTCAATATTCATAATTCTTATTTTTTATAATATTTAAATAAATGATCAACTAAAATTGTGATACTCTCTTTAAATATATTGTATTATTGAGCAATCAGTTTGCCTGATTGAAGAATTGTATTATTATTAATTATTTTAAAGAAATACATTCCTGAAGAGAAATTATTTGTTTCAAGAGTAGTTATTTTTTTTGCTACAGTTGTGAATAATACTTCTTCTCCTAAAACATTGTAAATCCATAATTCTGCTGTATTAATCTCAGATTCATCATTTATCATGATGGAAATGGAAGTACTAAATGGATTTGGAAAAATTGTAACTATTTCATTTATATTTATTGCATCAGGTAATGGAATATTTACAGTTCCACAATTTGAAGGAATCATGGTAGCTATTGCATTCACAGCTGTAGTTGTTATAGCTCCTGTTGTAGTAAGTGCTCTTCCATCAAGTGTAACACCAGTATTTAAAGTACCCAAAGCAGCATTGTTACATATTATCGTTCCACAAAAAACGGAATAGTTATTTATATTTACCGCACCTTCTATTTTCCAATACACATTTTTTGACTGAGCACCATTAATTAATTTTACTTTTGAATATGTGCTTGTAGTAAAAGCGCCATTTATCTGAATAACAAATACCGCATTTGCATTGCCTTGTGCGTTGAGGTAGAGTGAATCTGTAAAAGTTACAGCAGCATTTAAAAGGTAGGTATGTGGTGTAAGAACCAGATTATTTCCAAATTGAGCAGGATATAATAATTCAATATCATAAGGTAATGTATTTACATAATTATAAGCAACTAATAAATCTGCAGCGCATTGTGTCGTAGAACCATCAGGGATTGGGTGAATAGTACCTGTTACATTTAAAGCATTATATCCTGTAGTTAAACCATTATTTGTTCCTACATCACCTGTTAAAAATGTTTCCCCTGAATTATACACTTCACCGTTTGTTGAAAATATTGCATAACAAGCTGCAGTACCAAGTGCAGGAGCAGAAGGTCCTGTAAGGATAGTGCTTCCACAACCAACTGGAGTATATGCAAGTACTCCGTCAACAGTAACAGCTCCGGCAGTAGAAAGGGCACGTCCTTCAAGGGTGTCGCCTGTACTCATTAAAATTGCAGCATTATTTGCAATAACTGTTCCCCTCATGGTCGTACCAGAAGCCATACTCACCAAGCCTTCAATTTTCCAGAAAACATTACAAGCTTGTGCTCCATTAATTAATTTTATTTTTGAATCAGCATTTGTAGAAAATGATCCCTGTATCTGAAAAATAAACACAGCATTGGAATTACCTTTAGCATCTAAAATAAGATTTAAGTTTAATGTTGCTGCTTCGGATATTGAGTATACACCTGCAATAAGGGTATCATCGTTTCCAAGCAAAGATGCCGGAAAAAAAGTAGGAATTGTATTGTTCAATTGATTATAGGCAATCAATAAATCTGCAGCGCATTGTGCACTTACGCCATCATTGTCATGCATTACGCCATTCACATTTCCGAAAGCAGTACTTGACCCGTTGTTGGTTCCTATATTTCCGGTAAGTTGTGAAATACCTGAATTGCCTACTGCTCCATCAGTAGAAAATAGTACAAATCCAGCAGCAGTTCCAAGTGAAGGAGCTTGTGCAAAATTTAGCGTTGATATTAAAAACAGGATAATTGTTGCAAATACAATAAGTAGTTGTGTTTTCATTTTTTTTGTTTTAAATTTCCGCAACAGACGGAACAGTTGTGAATAAAATTTCACAGAACAAAGATGCATCTGATAATTCCCAAAATGGTTACACAACTTTAAAAATAAGTTGCAAAATTCACATATCTGAAATGAGCTACACCGAGGCACTTGCCTACCGGCAGGCAGCAAATCACAAGAAATTCTTTAGAATAAATAAACCTGCAGGATTTCTACTAATTCAGTAAATTTATTATTACTTTTTCAAATGTAAATATACGTACCACCCACCTATATTTTTACACCCATTACAATGACATCATCAGTCTGTTTATATTTACCCATCCAATCAACAAAAGTATTTTTTAATATTTCTCTTTGTTCATTCATTGATTTATCGCAAATCGAAATTAAAAGCTCTCTCATTTGTGAATATTTGAATTTTTTATTATTAGAACCTCCAAATTGGTCAGCATAACCGTCAGAAAAAAGGTAAATAATATCTCCTTTTGTAATATAAAACTCTTTATTGGTAAAATCATCCATTTTAAAATAAATGCCAACTGGCATTTTGTCTGGCAAAATTTCAAAAAGGTCTGCTTTTTCCGTTGAATATTTACGCAATATTGTTGAATTTTTATCATTATTTTTCAGATGGGAGTTTTTATCGCGAATAATCCAAATAGGATTATTTGCTCCAGCATATGTTAATTTTAAAACTTCTTTACAAACACCATTTTCAATCCAAATTGGATCAGGGATTAAATCAATCATAACAAGAGAAATATCCATTCCATCTTTTTGTTCTTCTGAAAATCCTTTTTGATGAAGTGATGTAATAATATTTTTTCGTAACATATTTAAAATGATAGCAGGATCATATATCTGATTTTTGGAAACAATCTCATTTAGAAAAGCACTGCCTAACATACTCATAAATGCACCGGGTACACCATGCCCTGTGCAATCAGCAACTGCAAAAATCAGATAATTTTTAAAAATTGTAGTCCAGTAAAAATCTCCACTAACAATATCCCGTGGTTTAAAAAAAATAAAATGATCATTCAAAACAGTATTTAAATGTTCCTGTGCAGGTAGTACAGCCTGCTGAATCAGCTTTGCATAATTTATACTGTCTTTTATATCTGTATGTGCTACTTCTAATTTCTTATGCAACAGTTCAATTTTTTTCTTACTGATTACATGCTCAATGGCAGAAGGCAGACGCAACAAATTTTCCTTCAGAATATAATCATCAATACCTTCTTTTGCATATTCAGCAAGAATATTTTCAGGTACAGTACCCGTAACCAAAATAAATGGAATATTTTTCTTATGTGTTTTAACAATTCTAAAAGCCTCCATTCCACTAAACTGAGGCAAAGAATGATCGGCAATAATAATATCGTAATTATTCCCTTTCAATGCATCAATAAAAGTATCTTTTTGCCAGACTCTTGAATAACTAAACTCTATGCCTTGTTTTTTAAGGAATCTGGTCAGCAAATCTGCATCAGTATCAGAATCCTCAATTAGCAATATATTAAGTTGCTCCGCCATTACTGAGGAGGCTGATTTGAGATCATCCAATATAAACTAAGATCCTTAATTGTCTGAAAAAAATTATCACTTTCAACAGGTTTTGCGATATAACTATTAGCACCGAGAGCATAACAACGTTTGATATCAGGATCTTCTTTTGAAGATGTGAGAATTACAACTGGGATTGATTTAAAAATAGAATCAGATTTCAATTTCTCAAGCACTTCAAGGCCTGACACTTTGGGCATTTTCAGATCAAGCAATATCAATCGAAGATGATCCGGGGTTTTATTTGAAGCATAAAATCCTTTACAATACATAAAATCCAGGGCTTCTGCACCATCTTTCACATGTAAGATTACGTTCGTAAGTCCTCCTTTTTTGAGTGCACGTAAAGTAAGAGTGGCATCATCAATACTGTCCTCCACAAACAAAATTTCAATAAATTCGCTATTCATTTTTATAATATTTAAAATCAACAATTACAATTTTTAGTTATGATTGATTAAGAATCATCATCTTTCTGCATCCACATAACAATATCCATGAAAAAGGTAAAAATAATCACTCTGCCAAACCAATTTATGACAATAATTTTTCAATTAATTTGAAATCACAGGTAAACTAAAGTAAAATGAAGAACCTTGATTTAAAATAGACTCAGCCCAAACAGTTCCATTATGGCGTTGAATAATTTTTTGCACAATTGCCAAGCCAATTCCGGTTCCCTCAAATTCTTCCTGTGAATGCAAACGTTGAAAAACGCCAAAAAGTTTATCATAATATTGCATGTCAAATCCAACCCCATTGTCTTTCACAAAATATACAACACGATTATCTTTATAATACGATCCAATTTCAATCTTAATTGCTGGATTGTGTTTAGAATATTTTAAAGCATTAGAAATTAAATTAATCCAGACTTGTTTGATTAATACTTGTTGTCCTAAAGCAGGTAAAAGCTCAGGTAAAAGAAAATCAATTTTACCTGTATAGCCAACAAGTTCTTCATCCCTGACAGTTCTGACAAGAACACTCATATTAATTTCAGAAGTAGGAATAATTTTTCTTCCCAACCTGGAAAATGCGAGCAAATCATCAATAAGCTCTCCCATTTTTTTAGAATTTTTCAATATTGAATTCAAAGAACTTTTACCTTCTTCATCAATAATTGAAATATAGTCTTCCTGTAAAATATTTGCATACCCATTAATCGCTCTTAGCGGTGCTCTCAAATCGTGAGAAACAGAATATGTAAATGCTTCAAGTTCTTTATTAACAGACTGAAGTTGAGTTGTTCGTTCCTCAATTAGTTCTGAAGCTTTCTTTTGTTCAGTAACATCACGGGCTGCAGCAAAAACTCCAAGTATATTTCCTTTATCATCTTTATACACAGAAGCATTATATAAAACATCTGTTAACATCCCATTTTTATGCTTTACTGTTAATGGATAATCGGAGATTGATCCTTTTGCAAAAGCCTGTTGGTATCCACCATGTGCATTTTCAGGTTCTGTAAAATAGTTTGAAAAATCAGTTCCTATCAAATCATTTTTCAAAATACCAGTTACCCTAACTGCTGCAATATTTACATCAGTAATTTTTCCCTCTGCACTTATCGTTACAAGAGGATCCAGACTTGCTTCAATAAGACTGCGGGAATATTGTGATATTTGTTTTTCTTTCTCAGCTATGGTGTTTTTTAACCTCTGATTCTTCAAATTTATAATTATAATAAAAATAACAATAACAACACAAGCAAGCAGTAATATAAACATCAATTGAAAATTATTATTACTATTTCGATTTACATTTTTGCGTTCTTTTAACAACCTAAATTCTTCTGAATTAATATTAGCAATTAAATTTCTGATTTTATTCGTAAGGTATTTCCCTCTTTCTTCTTTAATGATTTGTTCAGTATCATACAGACCATTTATAGTTCTTACCTTAATGGTCGTTTTAGTAAAAATTATTTTTTCATTAACTATTGTTTTTAAAGAATCAAGACGCAATTGCTGAGCATAATTATCTTTAACCAATATTGCCATATTTACAAAATCGCTATCGATTTTTGCCATAGCAATATTAAATGGTTCAAGAAATTCTATATTTCCTGTTAAAATAAAACTCCTTGAGCCGCCTTCAATATTTAAGAGATCTAAAAGTATATTATCACTCTTACTAAGTACTTCCTGAGTATGCTCTACTAAATTGCTTGTTAATTTGACTTTTTGAGCATTAAAATAAAAAATAATTAACACAGAAAGTATTATAATAGCAGAAAGAAAAAAGAAAAATATTATTTTTTTATCAAAATAAAATTTCATATAATCATTTTTTAAAATAAATCATTATTGTTAACTAAAAAAACAAGCAAATAATATATCATTTTTATTTAAAGAAACAAATATGGAGCAAACAATTGAATTGCAATTGCTCCTCCTATTAATAGTCCAATGCACAAAAATGTTGCAACAAGCAAATTCTTATATCTATTCGAAGCTTTTTGTGCACTCATCATTTTAAAAATATTCAATAGAGAATAATTAATCTTTCTGAATTTAGTTTCTGTTTTAACAACATAATCAAAAGCTCCATGCTGAAATGATTTTAAAGCAATATCAATATGATCTTCACTTGTCAACATAATAACATTTGTATCTTTGCTCTCTGCTTTTATCAAATCCAGAACTTTAATTCCATCGATAGCATCAGTAAACTTGCTGTTAAGATGATAATCAAGAATAACCACCTGAGGCTTTATTTGATTAAATTTTTGCATACATGTTTCTCCCGTAATAAAAGAATGTATTTTAATAGGCATCTTCTCAAAATTGCTTTCTATATCTGCTTTAAGAGCAAGGGCAAATACTTTATTGTCTTCTACAATAAAAATATTTATTTGATTATTTGAATTCATAATTTTAAATATTATTAATATTATAAGTTATATATATGTGTGTTGAGTAACAAAAAAACGATAGATTCAATTTATTTTATTTAATTCCATAGCTCAAAAAACGACAGATTTGTACGGCTAAAAATTAATTTTATAAGTTGCTCTACTTTATTAAATGCTTCTTGATCTTTTTGCACATAACTGCAATCGTATTCTTTAATCGCTTCAAAAACTACATTGTATTTTTCTTGTGCACTTAATATAATAATATTTGGTTTTGGGGTTCGCGATTTTATACGTTTTATTATTTCAAGACCGTTATGTGCATTTTTATTTTTTGAGTTAAGAAAATAATCCATGATAATGATGCTTGGGTTACGATACAATTCCATCAAACATGTTTCTCCCGTTTGAAAAATTTTAATTTCTTTTATATTAAAAAAATGTGATTGAATAAATGCCTGCAAAGATTTTGCATATATATCATTATCTTCCACAATAAAAATATTTTTTTTATATGGATTTATTTTTTTGAAAATATTTGAAATTAGATTCACGAATATTGCGGATTTAGAATTTAGAATTTGGGATTTAATATTTTAAACATAATTGAGTTCTTCGTTTTTTATTTCTTCAATTGCTTGTTGGCACATTATATTAAGTTTCTGATTAAGTTGTTTTATTTTTTCAATATCATTTGCTTTTGCTCCTAAATCTTCCATTTCCTGGAGAACAGGCATAAGTACTGACATACCCATAATAGAAACAGTAGATTTCATTGAATGTGCATAATTTTTTATGATTACATAATCTACTATTTTTATTGCATCATCAATGGCCTGTAATTCTTCGGGAACCTGAAGAAGAAAAACTTCTATTATTTCTGCCATCAATTTTTTATTGCCACCCATAGTGTCAGATAAATAATTAAGATTACATATTTTTTCTTCCAATGGTTTATTATTGGAATTGCTACTTTCAGACTCACTTTTTATCATTGCATCAAGATTTAATAGTTAATTCATGCATTTTTTCAAATAATAAAATTGCATTTATAGGTTTTGAAATATAATCGTTCATCCCTAAACTCAAACATCTTTCTCTTTCTCCGGCCATTGCATGAGCTGTCATTGCAATGATAGGAATTGAGTTTTTTAACTCTTGGCGAATAATTGTAGTCGCTTCATATCCATTCATTACAGGCATTTCCATATCCATCAAAATAATGTCAAAAACATTTTCTTTAAGCTTTTCAATACATACACTGCCATTCTCAGCAACCTGCAACTTCAATCTATTTTCTGAAAACAAACTTAAAATCAGTTTTACATTTAAAAGATTATCTTCAACAAGCAATATGTTTAATTTGCTCATATCTTCCATGTTATATTTTTTTGTTATCATTGCTGTTGTAATATGGGTTTGTGTTGATTTTGCATAAGGAATGCAAAATGAAAATACAGATCCAATTTTTAACTCGCTGGTAACAGACAATGTGCCTCCCTGAAGTTCAACTAACTGTTTTGCAATACTCAGTCCCAACCCTGAACCACCATATTTTCTTGTAGTATGAGATTCTGCCTGACGAAATCGTTCAAAAATATTTTCGAGCTTATCCTGAGCTATTCCTATGCCCGTATCAGTTATAGAAAATCCCATTAAAGTTATTCCATTTTCATTTTTTAGAACTTTCGCATGTACATGTACACTCCCTTTTTGTGTGAACTTAATAGCATTGCCTACAAGATTAATTATGATTTGAGTAAATCTTGTATGATCACCAAGTAAAACACTTGGAACATCTGTATCGCATCTAAATGATAATTCAAGATTTTTTTCTTTTGCTTTACCCATCAACATTACATTAAGTGATTTAAATGTTTCCTTTATACTGAAATTATCTTTTTCAAAAGCCATCATACCTGCTTCAATTTTTGAGATATCAAGTATATCATTAATAATAATTAACAGATTTTCTCCTGCTGATTTTATTATTGTTACATATTCCTTTTCTTCTTCACCCATTTCTTTTTTGCATAATATATCAGAAAACCCTATAATTGCATTCATCGGTGTACGAATCTCGTGACTCATGTTGGCCAGAAATGATTCTTTTAATTTGGTAGACTCTTCTGCTTTTATTGTAGCTGCTTCTGCATATTTTTTTGCTTCAATCAATTCGTTTTCAAATTTTTTCTGATCGGTAATGTCTCTTGCAACGACAACCACACCTAAAACATTGCCATTATCATCTTTATATACAGAACCATTAAATAGCACATCCGTAAGTTTTCCATTTATATGTCGAAGTGTAAGAGGGAAATCAATTACAGCTCCTTTTGCAAAAACCTCCTGATATACTTCACGTGCTTTTTGCGGTTCGGTGAAATATTCAAAAAAATCAGTACCTGTTAGCTTATCTCGTGCCATACCGGTAATGTTAACAGTTGCTTCATTTATATCTGTGATTTTACCTTCTGAACTGATTGTTACCAATGGATCAAGACTTGCTTCAATAAGGCTTAAGGAATATTTAGAGGCTAACTTCTCTGCATTTCTTTTTGTTAAAAGTAATTGTTCTTTAAACCGCCTGGATTTAATAATATCCAAATAAATAAAATATGAAAACATAGTTGCTAGTAAAAGACCAAATACAGTCAGCGTATTGCTTATGAATCTGACTTTTTCAGTAGTTTCCTGTGTAGCTGAGTGAACCCTTTTTATTCCTTCAGTCAGTTCTTTTTCTTCCATATTTTTCAATAGAAAAAAAATGGTATTCATTATCTCATATTCACATTGAGTAATACCTATTTCTTCAGATAATTGTTTGCTTTCTTTTATTTTTTCATTTAATTGTGTTTGAACAATTATTGTTTGAATATTTTTCTGAACTATGTTCGGAGTAAGAACAGGTGTAATAATATCTGGTTCGATAACTTTTTCTTTTTTCTTTTTTGATGAAAACAACCAGGATAAAAAAGATTTTTTTGGAGGTTCTGTTTTTTGTTCAGAAATATTTTTTACAATTTGGGGTTTAATCTTTATTTTTTGAAGTACTTGTAAAAGTACATCTTGTGTGGGTTTTCCTGTTTTAATCCTAATATATTCATAGAATAATTCGATTCTGTTTTTAATAAGTTCTCTCAATGTATCTATTTGAGTTGAGAAAATATGATTTGCTTTTGCCTGATCCGGATCAACAATTTTACCTTCTATTGACAACCAGAGTAATGTATCAAGTCTTGAGTTTAGGGAGTTTATATAATTTCCATAATTAATCAGATAAATTGTATCATGCCTGATCGTGTATGCCTTCACGTTTGCCTCGGCACCATAAAGACAACCTGAAATTTCTTTTAATTTAATAAGTTTAACGCTTGGTCCCAGGATTGATGAAACTGTTTCAGACAAATCGGAAAATTTCTTATGTGTTATTTTTATTGCAATAAAAAATATAGCCGCAATGAACCCTAATACAATAACCACTTTTAAAATTATCCTTCGAAAATTTTGAGAATCAATTTTTTCAGGACTAATTTTTTTCTGGAGGATCTTTATTATTTTTTTCATTTCAGAAATTATTTATAGGGGTAGGTAATTTTATGATCTTACAATATTATTACCAGTTAAAAAAATGGCTCCATCTATTGTTAATGCTCTTCCGTCAAGCTTTGCACCTTTAAAGAAAATAATTGTTTGCATAGCCAAAACGGTTCCTTTAAAAGCAGATGCAGTTTCAAAAGTTGCAGAATTGCCTACCTGCCAGAAAATATTAGATGCGAATGCTTTTCCTTTAAGAATAATTCTACAACCTGATTTGATAATAAGATCTGATGCTATCTGAATAATAAAAACAGCATTTGAATTTCCATGTGCATCAAATGTGAGATCACAAAAAGAGATATCCAGTGTAGAACTAGAATAATAAAGTCCTGGTGTGAGTGTTAGCCCGCCAATATTTCCAAATAGTTCAACACGATCAGAGCAATTACGTTCGGCAACATTTTTATAGGCTGTGACCAAATCATGTTTCGCTTGAATTGCTATTGCATCATTGAGATGAAATGTTCCTAACAATATACCAGGAGGAAATCCACCTATTGAAGAATCCGGACTTACTCCACAATCTCCGGTAATTTTTGTTTTACCTGTATTACTAACTGCTGAACCAGAAAAAACTGAAAAGTTTGATATCCCATTAAGCAGAACTTTTGCCTGTTCAGTAATTTGAATTTGTAAAACAATCGAATTTGTTTTACAAAATGCCTTATCGATTTTTTTTTTCGTGTATCTGGCTACTGAAACAATCGATTTTATGGCAAGATCTGTAAATAGTCTTATCGTTTTCATTTTATTTGTTTTGTTGGCACAATAAACAATGGAATTGTAGTATGCTGTAAAACTTTTTCTGCAATACTTCCAAGAATAATATTTTCAAGCCATTTCCGACTGTGAGAGCCTATAACAATAACATCTGCATGTAAATTTGTTGCTGTGCTTAATATTGATTCCGCACAATCACCCTCTGTTACCAATGTTTCAATTTTATCATCTCCCAAAAAATGTTTTGATTTAACAAGAAAATCATCCATTGCTTTTTTTACTCCACCTTCATCAAATAAAACTGATGCATCTATACCGTTAAACCCCATAAGTCCTGTTATTGGCGAGTAATCAAGAGCAGAATAATAAGTTGCTTCTGTAATTACATGCAGTAAAGTAACTTCAGCACTCATTGATTTTGCTAATAAAAATCCTGTTTCTGCAACTTTCTGCGCAGTTGGATCATAGTCAAGTGCTATTAAAACTTTCTTCATCTTACTAATTTTCTCAATCATTTTATATTTTATTTACAAGTTATCGTTAATATTCCTTATTAAAATTTCTAATTTATATTCTGGTAAATTATTAAGTCTGATCGTCAACCCTATTAAGATAAACTTGTTCTAAGCATCCATGCCATTTGTTCATGTTGTTCCATTAGTTTTGTTACAAAATCTGCTGTACCCATATCTCTGTATTTATCAGCAATCGGGACGATATCATTTTTGATAATTCGAATAATAGTTTCGTGATCATTGACAAGTGTTTGAATAATTTGTTTTGAATTGTTAAAATCATCTTTTTCTTCACTCATATGTGTAATACTTAGAAAATCCTTTAAAGAACCTATTGAAAAATGTCCGAGGGTACGTATCCGTTCAGCAATTTCATCAATCATTACATCTAAATTTTCATAATGTTTTTCAAAGAATTTATGTAATTCGTAAAAGTTTTGTCCGGTAATATTCCAGTGTGCATTTCTGATTTTTGTATATAGCACATATTCATCAGCCAATAATGTATTGAGAAAAGTTACAACTTCTTCAATATCACGTTCAGGAATTCCTAAGGTTGGTTTTATATTTTTTAGTAATTTATTAAGTGAAATTTTATTGTATAAATGTACTGTCTTATGTAGGCTTATGTGTTACATAACTTTTGATTAAAATTACATTATTCACACATTTCCATAAGTTGGAATATTTTTAATTTATGCCTGCTTTAATAATTTGTTGCACCATCAATCAGATAATCGTTACTATCTTCCATGAATTGGATGTATGCATCATATGAAAAAACTTCAGTCATATCAATTGATGTTATGCTGGTGTTTTTTGGCGATTTTTCAATATCTATTTCGTCCATTTTTATAGTTTTTAATGTGCGTTTATTTTTAATAAATTTATTTACGGAATTTAATTTCGAATAATTAATGAATTGCAATCCCAACTGTTGAGACACCGCTTGATAAATCAAGAAACAATCCAATTCTATTATTTACATGATATTCTGCTCCTATATGAATATCAAGGAATAAAGTATTTCCATTATGATAATAATTTCTGTCACCATAATAGTCGCTATCCCATGAAGAGTTTACAATAGAATAACCAAGTGAACCTGCCAGGTAAAAATCCCATTTAGCATTTGCTTTAAGTAATTGATCAAAATAATATGTTCCTTTAACGCCTATCGGAATAATTGTTTCTCTATAAGAATAATATCTGTATGGATAATTCTTGTGGCTATCTCCCCAATAGTATTTGTTACTATAAGTACCAAAACTTACAAATGGAGCCAAAGTAAAATTCTTTGCAACCTCAAATTCATAGTTGATATGAAAAATAGGCAATGAATGTCCTACATATCCGTAATATCCTGCATATCCACCAATACCCAAACCTAAGTTTAAGGTCTTTCCATATTTTTCCGGATTTGTTGTTTCCTGAGCAGATAGATTAAAATTAATTATCGCAACAAAGAACAGCGAAATAAAAATTATTTTTCTCATTAGTAAATAATTTGTTTTTTTAAAGTCAGATGGTTTGTCTTGCAAATACAATGAGTCTTTATCTTGTCGAATAATCAAAGGGGGATAAGGAAAAATAACCTTTACGTTATTTGCATTTTTACTTGTGTTTCCTGAACATATTGTTTTCATAATTTATAGTTTTAGGTTGTGAATTAATTTTCACAGAACAAAGGTGATGTCTTTAATATCTGAAACTGTTACATAATTTATGATAAGCATTACATCATTCACACTTCTTTAAAATAAAAAATGAGAGAAAGTTCCTCCCATTTTTTTACAAACTTGTATTATCTTAAATAATGTGAAATATTTAAATCGAACTACTCAATTATATTCGTTCATTATTCTAAATTTTTTGACAAATAAATTTCAAATATTAATCCGGCTATGTTGTTATTCAGTCATTATTAACAATCAATTCATTTTCTACAATCCATACACCCGGGGCATTCCATGCTATTCTCTCTGCTTCCTCTTTCTGATATGATGATTGAACCGTACCTTTTAATGTAACCTTTTTACCTGATACGTTAACCAGAATATTCTGTCCGTCTATAGCCCAATTACGGCCAATAGCACGTTCGATATCTTTTTGTTCAATATTGTCAAGTGCCTCAGATTTAATAACGATGCTGTTTGTTACACCTTTTACGCTAACAAGATTTTTTACTGACCTTTTCGCAGCTTCCCGTTGATAATTCCAAGTGAGTTCTCCCTCCAACGTAATCCAACCATCTTCAACTTTTACTTTTACTTTATCATTGGGAACTTCCCAGTTCCACTTAATTGCATTTAATACTTCGGTTGCAATTTCATTATCAGTTTTTTTACCGATACCATCAAATTTAATTTCAATTTTTTCAACTACAGCTTTTACACCCGAAACATTTTTTGCTGCATCTTCAGCTTCTAATTTTTTTGCATAACTATCAACAATTCCTGTTAAAGTAATGATGCCATCTTTAGCTGTAACTCCGATTTCTGCTGCATTCAATAACGGCTCCCATTTTATTGCGTCTAAAACGTCTTTTTGTAATTCTTCATTATTCTTCATTTGAATTCAGGTTTAAATTATGAATGGATTTTCATAATTATACAAAAGTGCTTGACTTTTTATTGATAAGTTTTCACTACTAACCGATTAAGTTTTCAAAAAAAAGAGGTACTTCCTTAGCGGTT
>JAVHRJ010000256.1:0-4086 GCA_036171595.1 Bacteroidales bacterium | reverse complement strand
TCAGTCCATCAATTATAGGTAAAGTTGGAATTGGAACAGTCGCACCTGGTGCATTACTGCACGTATTTCAAAATATTAAAACTCTACCAGCTATTATTGCAGGTGATACAACTGCAAGAAGTATTTGGCTTGTTCCATATTTAGGAGGCTGGGACTATAATCCTATATCAAAAGAAGGTGATGTTGGTATTATTTTTAGAAATCAAAACCAAAATAATGGACAAGCAGGTTTAGTAATAGCCCCTCATTGTTGTGCTTCATCTGGAGAAGCAAAAGGGATTAGAATTGATGCATCAGGAAATGTTGGCATCGGAACAAGTACCCCCGATTTTAAATTAGATGTTTGTGGAACAATAAGGTCAAAAGAATGGATTGTTGAAGCTTTCGGTTGCGATTTTGTGTTTGAAGATACCTATAAGAGAATGTCTTTTGAAGAAAAAGAAAAGTGGTTTAAAGAAAATAAACATTTACGGGGTATTGCTCCGGCAAGTAAAATAGAAAAAGAAGGAATGAAAGCCGGTGAAACCATAAGCGGAATAATTATGAATGTTGAAGAAAATAGTTTAGACATAATAGATATATACAAAGAAAACCAGGAACAAAAGAAACAAATTGAAGAATTAAAAAATGAGAATAACTTTCTAAAAATGAAATTTGAAGAATTAGAAAAGAAACTTCAGGTAATTGATAACAAATAATAATGAAAAAACTACTTATAATATTTTTCATTTTAGGTATTAGTAATGATTCTTTTTGTCAGGATTCTTCCTTATATAAAAATAGTTGGCAAATAGAAGGTGGGGAAAGTATGCTGATACCTATTCGAACTTACAATGTAGAAACCAATCTCAATAATAATTGTGCCGATTGCATATATTCAAAATTTAAAGTAACACCTCGTTTTACAGCAACCAATTTTTTTATTAATACTAATTATTACCATACGCTACATTCATTTAAAAAATCACATTTAGGCGTTAAAATGAGTATTGGATATCAGCATTACGAAATAAAGGATAAAAGTGAAGGATACTATGGCGGAGGTTTTGCGGGATTATATTTCAAAGGAACAATAACAAGTACAAAAAAGTATGATTATCTTAATTTAGATTTGGCTTTTTCTTATACTCAAAGGATAATGAAGAAATTATACCTTACAAACGAGTTAGGAGTAACTACATATTTACTATTCCATAAATTATATAAAGATAAATATAATAGTTTTTCTAATGACAGTACGTGGGAACATAGGTATAATACATGGAAGAATAAATATAATAAAATTGGTTTACTGCTGGAATACAGATTAGGATTTCTAATACTACTCAACAAACATTTCAGTATTACTCCTAAAGTTGAAATTCCCCTTTTAGTCATCAATTCCATTTGGAAAAAATATGATGGAGGTATTAAGTCATACTCATTATCACCATATTTAACATCTATAAATAATATTTCTTTTATCAACTCGGGTATAACTATTACATATAAAATAAAATAATTATGAAAATAAATTTTATATTATTATTGATTATGTACATAGGAATAAACCAATCCTATGCCCAAATAGATTCAACTTACATCCTATCATACGACTCAACATATAATTATTACGTTTTTAAACCAAACAAAGTAAAAACAGTAACAGCATTAATAAATCAAAATTCCTCAATATTTGGGATTTCAAATAATGATGCTCTTATTTTAAACAGAGTAAAATCTGATGAGAACGGAATGAAGAATTATAGATACAAACAATATTATAACAATGTAGAAGTTGAATTTACACAATTTTATATTAGTTCTGACAATAACAATGTTCCAATTTCTGCAAATGGAGCATTAAGCTATAATATAGACATAAACACCACACCATCTCTTTCATCAACTCAGGCAATTGATTATGCTTTAAACTATTCAAATGCAACAAAATATTTTTGGGAAGATACTGTTTATGAAAATACGATTAAAGAAATTACAGGTAATCCGGATACAAGTTACTATCCAAACGCAAGGCTTGTTATTCTTAATGTTAATGCATATAATAAAAGCTTACAACCCAATAATGTTTTGGCTTATAAAGTTCCTATATATTCATTAACTCCTTTTGATTCATATTATTTATATGTTGATGCAATCAGCGGTAATATTGTTTTTAAGAACCAAATAATGACATCTTGTTTTAAAAAAGCAAATTCGTTACCTCAAAAAACAGATTCGATTATTTCAAATAAACAGTTGTATGAACCGGAATCATGTGCAAGTCCATGCAGACAAGGAAATGCAAACTTATTATACTATAGTATAAATGGGGGGCAGACTATTTTTACAGATAGATTCCGTTATGATATTATTTGGTGTACTCACCGATTAAAGAACACATGTGGATATACGTATCTTTATGTTGTTAAACAAAATGGCGGTGATTACATTGATGACACAAATAATTGGACAGATGCTAATGATAAACCAGGCACTACAGCTTTATGGTGCTTAGAAAGAATTCATGATTTCTTCAGGTCTGCTCCATATTACAGAAATAGTTTTGATGGGAATTATACGCAAGTAAAATTATTTGCTGAAAAAACATGGAAATATACTGACTGTTATAATAACGTAGTTACTGATGGACAAAATGCTTATTGGACGGGGGATCACATAGAAATAGGAGATGGCTCTGGTGGTGATGGTTCAGTCTGTAAACCATTTAATAATGATTTAACAACGCTTGATGCAATTGGTCATGAATTCACACATGGTGTTACTGATTATGAAGCAAATCTTTATAATTGGGGCGAACCTGGTGCTTTAGATGAATCTTTTTCTGATATATTCGGTACAATGATTGATTTTTATGGAAAAACAAACTACAATACCGGTTTGTCTCCTAATTATATATTAGGTGAAGAATGTACGTCTTCTGGTGGATTAAGAGATATGTCAAATCCAAAATCAAAGAATCAACCTGACACTTATGCGGGTACATACTGGGCACCATCTAGTAATACTGATCCTGATAATGGTGGGGTCCACACAAACAGCGGTGCCCAAAATTATTGGTTTTATTTACTTTCAGAAGGTGGTGACGGTACTAATGACATTGGTCACTTTTATTGTGTTGACGGGATAGGACGAGATAAAGCTGCTCGAATAGTATACAAATCCTTAACAGATCATCTGGTATATAATTCTGATTATGTCGTAGCAAGATTTTTTTCCATTGTATCTGCACAGGAATTATATGGCTATAACTCAAACGAAGTGGCTCAGGTAATTAATGCATGGTATGCAGTAGGTCTTGGTCCATCTTTTTCTGGAAATGTAGAATATAACAATTTAACTGTATCTGGTACGCAAACAATTTCAAATAATAATGCAATTGTATTTAATAATTTCAATACAACTCCGACAGGTAATTTTACAGTTACATCAAATACAAGAATTACCATGCATTCAACGTCAAAAGCAAGTAGTGGTTCTTATTTTCATGCATATATAACACCAGGATGTTTTGGTGGTACAAAAATGTTTAACAATTATGATAATTCTGATGAAAATAATTTAACAGATGATTTTAGCGAAAATGCTGATACTTCAAATTCATTTCTTAAAAAAATAAAAAGCAGTAATAGTAATATTGTAACATATAATCCCAACCCCAATAACGGCATCTTTACTATTAGTATGTCTGGCAATACTGATAATATAAACAGTATAGAAATTTATAACACACTTGGGAATAAAATTTATCAATCCGATTTTGAAACCAACACTAAATTAATTAATATTTCACAATACCCCAAAGGCATTTACATTGTAAAAGTATTTTCGGGTAATGAAGTGTTTGTTGAGAAAGTTGTTTATCAATAAACATGAAACAATGTGCAATAAACAATTAAAAAAGTATAAAGTACAAAGTAAACCCGAAACTAAAAACCCGAAACTTTGAACTAAAAACTTTTTTTTATAATTCCCCCAAATACAATTTAATAGTTTTTTCTAATCCAAAATACAAAGCATCGCATATAAGTGCATGCCCTATTGATACTTCAAGCAAATTAGGAATATTGTTTGCAAAATATTTTA
>JAVHRJ010000255.1:0-18808 GCA_036171595.1 Bacteroidales bacterium | reverse complement strand
CGAACTCTACATCACCGCCATAAATGACCGTGTTTTTCGTTCAAAAAAGATAAAAGGTTAAAATCGGATTAATAGATAGTACCCATCTTCTAATATCTCAACTACTATTAATTTGTATGCTGATACTTTCGTAAATACTTATTCAGTTTAATTTTAACAAAATGACAGAGAAACCACCTTTTGGTGGTTTCTCTTTGACATTTTTATGCAAAAAATATATAATTAATCAATAAATATTGGAGTTAAATCATGAAAGCTTTTATTATTAAATCACCTACTGGAGCATTACTTCCAGCCACTAGTGTTGATGCTGAACAGATCGCTAAGTTAAAAAATGGTGAGATATATGAGATTTATTTAAAGAAGAAAAGAAGTAATCCTTATCTTCGTCGTTGGATGAAGTTATTGCATTATGCTTATGATATTTGGTGTGAAACGAGAGAGCCTGTTATTCATAAAGGCGAGGTAGTGCAGCCTAATTTTGATCGATTCCGCGAAGATATTATTATTACAGCTGGATTTTATGAGTGTACATTTAATATTAATGGAGAATTGCGACTTATCGCTAAGTCAATCTCATTTGATAAAATGGAACAAGATGAATTCGAAAAGCTTTACGATGCTTCAATCAGTGTTATTTTAAGCAAGGTAATGAATAATACTAAAATGAGTCCGGTTGATTTGAAGATCGCTATTGATAATATTTTAAGTTATGAACCTTAATTTAAACATAGGTTACAAATGAAAAAATCAGACGAATTACTAATTTATCGTATTCAATTTTTATTAAATTCTCTTTTTAATGAATATTACAAAATTAATAACAAAAAAATTCCATCTAAGATTTTTGAATTGAACTTGATTGATGATAATTTCTATCATTTTTATCGTTTATCCATAATTATTCCATTTCCGATGGATACTATTTTTTTTGATGACTTAATAAAGAAAGTTAAATTAGAGTCATCCATGAATCTTTCAATTTGTTTTGAATTTTAATTATTTTGAATCTTTTACTTTATACATACTTTTTTTAGCTCATGATAATCAATAAACCCTTTTAAAATTTTAATTATTCCATCTTGCTTTAATGTTCTAAAGTGAGCATATTCATTGGCAATTTGGGCTATTTCTTGAGGTCTAGCTTTCTTTTGAATGGCATATTTTACTTCTTCAGTCCCAATTAAAAATTCATGTAATGCCATACGACCTTTATAACCTGTATGGCTACATGCTGCACATCCGCCTTTTTTAGCTTTAAATGTGATTATTTTCTCACCATCACCATATTGCTTAATCCATTCTAAATGTGTATTTAAAACGGCTTCATCGTAGTTTTTAAATGCAGTTGTGTTTTTTAATTCATTACAATAATCATATAATAATCTATTTATTTCCAATTCGTTTGGAATATGTTTTTCTTTACATTCTTTACATAATTTTCTGGCAAGACGTTGAGCTAAAATACCTAAAATAGCGTCAGCGAAATTAAATGCTTCCATCCCCATATCAAGAAGTCGAACTACCGATTCTGGAGCACTGTTAGTATGTAAGGTAGAAAAAACTAAATGTCCTGTAAGAGATGCCTCAATACCTGCGGATACTGTTTCAACATCTCGTGATTCGCCTATCATAATAATATCTGGATCAAGTCGTAGGAATGACTTTAGAATTGTTGCAAAATCTATCCCCGCCTTGCGATTTATCTGAACTTGGCGTAACCCTTCTTGAGTAATTTCAACTGGGTCTTCTGCGGTCCATATTTTAGTTTCAGGGGAATTTAAATATCCAAGTATAGAATGAAGTGTTGTTGTTTTACCAGAGCCTGTAGGTCCGCATACATAAAAAAGGCCATAAGGTTTAGAGATAACTTCTTTTATTTTTTCAAGATTAATATCTGAAAAATTCATTTCATCAATAGGGAGTGGTTTGCTGGATGCTAATATCCGCAAAACAATATCTTCATTATCGTTAACTGAGGGGCATACAGCTACACGCAACTCAAACTCAATATTGTTCGGTGCTTTCATTTTTATTTTGCCATCTTGTGGGCGACGTTTTTCAGAAATATCAATATTCGCCATAATCTTTATTCGTGATATCAATGACTGTCTGTATTTCCAAGGAATTTTTGTATAATTTTGTAATACTCCATCAATTCGATATCGAATAAGAATATGAGAATGATCTTTTTCTGATTTAGATTTTAATCTTGGTTCAATATGAATATCTGATGCCCCCATTTTATAAGCATCAATAAAAATTTTATTTACCAATTGAACAACTTCATTATCTTCTTCTTCAAACACTTCTACATCTGAATTATCTGAATTATCTGAATTATCACTATCTTCATCACATCCCGTAAATTTATAGATCAAAGAAGAAATATCTTCAATATCTTCTTTCAAAACATAAGTAGATTCTTTTTTACCAAACAAAAAATCAAAATAATTACAATATTCTTCAACAGTTGTAATTCTCCACTCAATTTTATTTTTGAAAACAAATTGAGGAAGTAATCCATTACTTTTTTCATTTGAATTTGGATCGAATGAAACAACAACAACACTATTTTTAGATTTTTCGATAATAGGAAGCCAGCAAGCTTCTTCTAAAAAAGGCTTTTTTAAATTCTTCATCAATTCATCAGGTCTAATTTGTGAATTAGATAAAAATCTAAAATAAGGATACCCTGAGTAAACCTCTAATGATTCCCCTAATTCTTGCCTTGAAACACCTTTACTTAAAAAGAAATTTTCAACTTCTGAAAAAATTGTTTTTAAATCATAATATTTTAATGAGTTAATAAAAATTTTCATTTCTGAAAAGGTGACAACATTCTTTAAAATAAAATAAGACCCATAGCGATCCATTATTATTTTTTTTTCTAAAATTGAAACATCTCTTTTTTTCATAAATTTTAAATAGGAGTTTAAAGCTTATTATATCAAATTTTATTATTAAATAAATTTTTAATTTAATTGAATTTAATTGAATTTAATGGTATAATTAACTATTCATTCAATAATAAATAATAAATAATATGACAGACATAAATGTAATTGAAGGTATTGTTGAAACTATCATATTTTCAAATCAGGAAAATCGATTTTTTATTTTATCTGTAATTGTTAACGACAATAGGCTTGTTGTTAAAGGTTCTGTGTCTACCGTTTCAGTTGGTGAAATTATTCAGGCTAAAGGTGAGTTTGTTACTCATGCTGATTATGGTACTCAATTTAAGGCTTCTTTAATTGAGAATTTGACTTGGAAATCGATGCTTGAAGGCAATCCGTCTGTTCAAGGTGCTATATCTTTTTTATCTTCAAATTTAATTAAAGGGGTGAGTAAGGCTCAGGCAGTTAAGATTGTTAATATTCTTGGTGCTGATGCGATTGGTATTATTAGTAACAATCCTCATTGCTTGGATGGCATTAAAGGGATTAAGAATCCAGATAATATTTGCGCTCAAGTAAAAGTTAATTATTGTCAGGCTGTATTACATACTTTGCTTGCACCTTATGGTGTTACACCTAAAATGATTGTTAGAACTTATGAAAAATTTGGTTCTGATGCACTTCAAATAATTAAAAATAATCCATATCAACTTTGTAAAGTTGATGGGATAGGTTTTGAAAAAGCGGATAAGTATGCCATAAAAATGGGGATTGAACACGACTCTCCTTATCGGGCAAGAGAGGGTGTTAAATTTGCCTTGTATGATATTACAATGTCCTTAGGTTCTTGTGGTATCGAAGAAAATGAATTGCTTTTAACATCTAAAGAATTATTAGGAGTACCTGAGGATTTAATTTTAAATACAATTGAAGGTCTATGTGCTTCAGGTGATATTAAATATGAAAATGGATATTACTTTGATATTCATGCTTATCATGCGGAAAATAATATCGCACGGCACATTAAGAGATTAAGTGGTAAAACGTCATTTAATGAAATCAAAATTATTAAAGCTATTATTGATGCTGAAAAAATTGTAGGTAAAACCTTATCTATTCTACAGCGTGAAGCTGCGATAATGGCTATTCAAAATAAATTTTGTATTATTACTGGTCAACCAGGAACAGGTAAAACAACTATTGTTCAAGTTATTATTTGTGCTTTATCTTTACTTGGTATTAATGAGAATGATGTTGCAGTTGTAGCTCCTACGGGTAAGGCTGGAAAACGATTAAAAGAAACTTGTGGGAAAGGTGCAACTATTCATTTAACATTGGGTGCAACAGGTGATGGCAAATTTGAGCGTAATGAAGAAAATCCATTGTATGAAAAATTAGTAGTTTCCGATGAATTTTCAATGTGCGATATCTTTTTAGCTAATAATTTATTTTCGGCAATACAAACAGGTTCTACTGTTATTATAATTGGAGATAACGATCAATTAAAATCCGTAGGCCCTGGCTCTGTTTTAGGAGATATGATTTTTAGCGGAACAATTCCTGTTATCCGTTTAACTGAACTCCGTCGGTTTGATGGCGATATTGCAATTGCCTCGAAAATGGTTAACGAAGGAATCGTTCCATCAGAAGTTTCTGGTAAAAAAGACTTTTTTTTAATTGGGGCTACTCAAATAAATGCAATGAATGGTTTAACTAAAATTGTTCTTAGAATGCTAGAAATGGGAGAGATACCTGATAATATCCAAGTTTTAGTTCCAATGAAGGCTGGCGAAATTAGTGTAAAATCAGCTAATAATATTTTACAGCCAATTTTAAATAAAAATATTACTGTAAATTCATCTTTTTTTACTCGTTTTGATGTGAAGTATTACGAGGGTGATCGAGTTATGCAATTAAAGAATGACTCTCAAAACAAAATATTTAATGGTGATGTAGGTATTGTGACAGAAATTACTCAAGATGGTATTAAAGTAAAATTTGATTCAAATGAATTGTTTTACAAAGGATTTGAACTTGATGAAATCACATTATGTTATGCCGCTACAATTCATAAAATGCAAGGTTCTGAGTGTAGTAATATTATTATGATGATGTTTATGTGTCATTATCATATGCTTCGTCGCAATTTGCTTTACACAGGCATGACTCGTGCTAAAAAAAGATTGGTTGTTATTACTGATAAGGCGAGAAATGGGGTATTCCAAACTTTGCAAAAAGCAGTATCTGTTGTTGATTCTGAATTGCGTATTACTCGTTTAGGGGTATTACTTCGTAATATGCTTCCTCAGCTTGAATAATTTTGGTAATTAAATTATAATTTAATTTTTAATAAGGAATAAATAATGAAAAAATCGCTTTTAGTCTTAGTTTTAATGGCTATAACTTCAACGGCTTTCGCTGGTGAAAAAGAAGTTCGTGCAACTTTGCTTGCACACGATAAAAACATACCTATTACCAGTATTAAACCATCAGGTATTCCTGGATTGTTTGAAGTTGTAATTGGCAAAAGGGATATTATTTATGTTGAAGGTAATGGCAAACATGTTATTTCTGGTCAATTGATTGATACAAAAACCAATCAAAATTTAACTCAAATTAAAATTGCCATCCTCTCGAAAATCAATTGGTCTGATTTGAATTTTGCTAATGCCTTTACTATTAAAAAGGGTGATGGAAGTCGTGAATTTGCAATTTTCACTGATCCGGATTGTCCTTACTGCAAGGAATTTGAGAAACTCATATCTAGTTTAGATAACTACACAATGCATGTGTTTTTAATGCCAATTAAACAATTACATCCTGAAGCAGAAACAAAGGCATCCCAAATCTGGTGTGCAACAGACAAGGATCAAGCATGGCATAATTATATGCTTGAAGGTAAGTTGCCGGAAGGTAAGTGGGCTTGCGAAACTCCAATTGAACATAATCTTGAATTCGCACAAAAGATTGGCATTCAAGGCACACCCACTATTATTCTCAAGAATGGCATGATGGGGAATGGAGTTAGAAGCAAGGAACAATTCGACAGCCTTTTTAAAAAATAAATTTAAGCATCAAAATAACCAAATAAACCACCAATTTGGTGGTTTATTTGTAAAATAATTTATATGTAAAATTATTTTAATTTTTTGTAAGCAATTTCCCATTCTTCAGGCAAGGCGAACATTTGTGGTTTATGAGCACCACCTTTAGAAACTTCAATAATTAATCCTAATTCAAGAAGATTAACTCTTGCTTTGTAAGCCGTAACTGGAGAATTCCAAGTTTCTTTTAAATATGACCAAGTTGAAATTAAACAACCGTTATTATAACCATCGTACTGAGAAGCAATCTCAAGCAATAAATTTTTTGCATAAGGTGTTGCTTTATTATATTCATGGCTATTAAAAACCGAATAAGGGATGGCTATAACTTTTTTACGATTCATTAGCTTTCAACTTTAATTCGTTCTATTTTCCAATCTTTTGATTCATCTTGAAATCCTACATTAATAGATAATCCAATAGGCATTTCAATTTTTAACATATATCGTTTTAAACCGCTTGCAGTTGGAATTTCTTCTTTTGAGTTTATGATAATTCCATTTATTAAAGAATAATTCTTGAAACTATCAATATTTCCACTTAATTCAATTAACACTTTCTTTGTTTTACCAACAAATCCAGTTGAAACTGTATATCCGTTTGCATCAATAATACCGTTTGCTGATGCAATAAAAATATGTGTCAGCATATCATAAATTTTATTGGCAATTAAAATAGTAGTCGGTTTAAAATCAACTTCGCTTTGAACTTCAATAAAAGATTTTTGCATCGTATCAAAGCTTGCAAATTGATCAGAGAAAATCCAATCAAAGAAAACTGCATCTTTATCTCGGTTTATTCTTTCGCAAGGTTTTCCATTATATAAATTAGCAAGTTTTTGTTCAATTTGAGTTTTATTCGCTTGAATTAAATTATTAGGAACTTTAAATCCAATACGAATTTCGCCTGCTTGCAACCACAACGAATATAAAATCGTTTCTTCATTAATAATAATGGAAAAACTTAACACTCCTTCATCAACCAATACGGATTGATTATTATCACGAATAAATGGCATTGCATCACCTGCATTTTTCCAAATGCCAACACTATCTTGCACATCAGCGCTTATATTTTTAATAAAACCATATTTAACAATTTCAAGAATTGTTGTTTTCCACTTCTTTATTTGATTATGTTGAACAATTAAATAATCCATTTTAATTCCTTATATAAGTCGAACAATAATTGCGTAAATATTTATAATAGCAAAAAAACTAGACATTGTAATCATTGTTATTTTTGATGTAACGAAACCAGACACCATCCAGCATATTTGTCCGATTGTGAGCATAACAAAAATCCACCATCCATTTTTAGCTGATTCAGGACTAACTGCTAAAATAAATCCAGCTGGAATAATAAATAAATTCGCTATCCATTCAATTTTTTTAATATATGGTAACAATGAAGATTTTTGTCTGTGACAATATTTAAAAAAACGATCATGCATTTTTACTTCTCCAAAATCTAGTTTTCCCATCATCAATGTGTATATGCCTGTCATCACCGTAATACCCTACACCTCCATCATGAGCTTCTAATGCCAATGTAGCTAAAATTGATGATTTAACACCTGGCATTTCCAAATCAAAAGCATTAAAAATCATTTGAGAATTAGGTAAATGCTTAGATGCTCTTACTGCACCCTCAGTAGTTTCATTCGTATGTTTAGTCCGTAAGCCAGACATTAAAATTAATGGTTTATTGTAACCATAATATTTTAATCTTGACTGAAGCCATACTGTTTGTCTAACCAATTTTGGAGAGGGTGTTCCAACTGTGTTATTAGCTCGAATATCCCTTGTTAACCAGCATAATCTTTTATATCCATCTGCTGTATAAACATCAAGTAATTCAAGTTCTTTTTCACGTTTTACCCATAAAGTTCGAGGATATTTAGTATCTGTAGTTAAATTAACTTTAGTTCGTTCTTGATTAATCTGAATTCGCTGATGAGGAGCAATTATTCTTACTGGTTTATCATCCTGAATAACATCAACATCATCTGGCGCATAATTATCTTCAGCAAAAGCAAGACTAGGCAATGCTAATAATACTCCGCCAAACTTCAATATATCACGCCTACTTACCATTGTTTAGACCAATTAATTGTACCACCACGCTCATCAGCCGCACTTGAATGCATTGTTTCAATACGTTTAATCAATGGATTCCTACCAGTTAAATACCAATGCCCAGCCGATTCGCTCATTAAATGTCGTTCTTCCATTGCATGTAGCCAACGATTCATATTTATATCACTGTAAGGCTTATCTAAGCCTTCATTGGCACGATTAAACATTTCCTCTACTTTAATCCCTGGCTGAACCCATGCTTCGTAAGCTAATGCTCGTGCATCTTCATTGATATACATAAGGATTTCATTCTCAACGATTTTAGGTAATGGATCAATCATAAATGAGAATTCAGCAGGGAATACCATCCAGCGAAGGAAAAATTCATAATGGAATCGCATTCGCAAAACATCACGTCTAACATCTAATGTTTCGCAACATAAATCAAAATTCATTTCACCTACAATAGTTCTACCAAAAACAAAATTAGCGGCTTCTAAAATATTTTTAATATTAGTGTCTTTTTTAAATATAGCATTTTTATAATACCGAATTAAAATAAAAGCACGTCGAGGAGCCCCATCTTCAAAATCTTCTTCAGAGTAACTTTCTAAGGCTGAGCGTTTCCCTAATCCTTTTCCAGGCTTTTGAATATCACGGAGCGCGGAGTCAAAAGATGATAAATCCACTTCAGATGTGCCGAAAATATTTTCTTCATAAAGAAAATCAGAAAAGTCAAAATCTTCTGAAATGTCTCCGAAGTTAGGAAGGCTATCATCTGCATGAAGTGTTTCCGAAATGCTTCCGTCATCATTAAAATTAGAAAGATTGCTCCCGCTACTATTAGCCATGATTGAAAATTCATTTTGATTTCCTTTACTCATTTTTATTCCAATTATATTTATTTATTTATTATATCAAAAAATTTAATTTTTGTATAATTATTTATGTGTTAGTTTTTGAAATGTATTTTTCAGCATGCTCAAAGAATCCTGCTCCGTTAACACGTTCATAATTTCCTCGAATACGATTAATTTTAAATTTACCCACTTCTTTAATCGTTTTCTTATTTGGTTTTACCATTGGAATTTTGCAATGATAAACTTTTACTTCACCGTTTTTTTCACCAGATATAACGAAAGCTTCACCCATTGCTAAATTTTTAAGCATTTCAGGTGAAACAATATAATCTTCAGTCATTTTAATAGATTCGTTAACGCTGTATCCTAAGGTTGCTTTAGCTTCGGGTGTGGTTCTTAGTGTATTTGCCGAATTCCCTGTTGAAGTTCCTATTGATAGAGAACTTTCTTCTTTTTTCTCATTACCAATATAATCGGCAAAATATTGTGCTGTAGGATGCGATGATATTTTTAACACAATCTTAGTCCAAGTATTACCTACAATTGTTTCTGCAAACTGTTTTGAAATTGCTTGAAAACTCTCAATCGTTTGTAATGCTGGCATAAGCATTATTTGAGCACCACGAGCCTGCTCAAACAGTTGCGACCATGAATCAGAAGCAAACGAACCAGCTTCATCAATAAATACAAAGAAAGGAGGGGATGGAAGTTCGTCCTTTGGTTTTTCGTATAAACTTGCAACTGCACTACGTACATCCGAAATAATCATTTTACCTAATGCAAAAGCCGCATCAGGCTCACCCAATGTAGGAAGCATAATATAAATAATTTTATTATTTAAAATTGCTTCTTCAACTCTAACTTCTGGGGTATAAGTATTCATTACTTTGCCGAATCCACTCATACCAAACATATTCATACGAGCAACCAAGCCACCAAATATGTCTTTTACTTTTTTCATGTCAAGTTGAGCTTCTTGTCCAGGTCTACTAGGAACTTTAAATTGTTCCAAAAATAAAGAAAAATGACGATATTCTTCCGAATTTACCCCTTTTGACAAACGTACTTTTTCAGACAATTCTTCCATTGCTTTTGCATTTTGCAATACAATTGAAATATCAATAAAATTAAATTTTAAACCTGCGGCCTGAAAAGCTGACACGATATTAAATACACCGTTAAAACTAGATGAACGATAGTGATCAGCACCTGCATTGTTTGTTGTAGATGGAGCTAAAGCAAGAATACGAGAAGCGATTTCCGAAGGCGAACCTTCTAATATAGGATTATAAGTGTTGGATAATTCTGGATAACCAGGAGCAATTACAAGTAAATCTCGTTCTCGTCCGCAAGAAGCACACAATTGGTAAACATCTTCCAAATTATCCTTTACCGATTTACCATCAACGAACATAAATCCACCACCACGTTGTATCTGTTGGTACATTAGCGAGTTACCAAGAACAGTCTTCCCAACGCCAGTCATACCAGCAACAAATGAGTGACGTGTTAACAAATCATTAGTAACTACAACAGGTTTACCTGTGTCTGAACAATAACCAATTAAGAATCCACCATCAAATTGTTCTTTAGTGTAATCTGGAGGAATTGACGACTTAAATTTAGTGTAAGTCGATAGTGTGATATTATTATCAAGTATAGTTGAAGCATATCTCCAACCTAACCATGCTGCACTTGCTGCTGCTATAGGGAGTTGTAAAAAAGGTAAGCCGCCGACAATAGGGGTTGCCATGAGTCCAGTCATTCCTAACCCAGACATAGCTAAGGTATCCTTAGTACCACCTATTTTTATATGATGGATGTCTTTAAAAAAATTACTCATAAAATCCCTTAAATTAAATTTTTATAAATTATAACTGAATAGTTCAGATTGTGTATTGATAATTTTATGTTATCATTTGGATTCTTTAAAAAAAATAGAAAGATAATATATGAAAGACCCTGTACAACTTATTATTTTTGTTTCTGTAATGGCCTTTGTTGGATGGGTTTTTATTGCTGAAACTCCACTTGATCGCTTGGATCATACTTGTCGTCCCGTACATTGGTTAGGTACAGCGACATCTTCATTAGTGTCTGTCGTATCAACCTCTGGAGAAGAAAAGGTAAATGAATTCTTTGAGAGTGGTGTACATCATTGTAAAATGATTGCTTGGAAACAATTTTATGAAAGTCGTTTCAATGAAATGAAAGTAGAAAAAGAAAAAGAAGCAAAATTAAAAGAACTTTCAGAGAAAAAATGATTAAATTTATTTTATTATTTCTGTTTTCTTTTCCTGTTTATGCGAATACCTGTTTTATCGATGCAGGTGAAAAATATGAGTTATCACCTGTGTTATTAGCAGCAATAGCTCAACATGAATCAAGGATGAATCCTAATTTAATTCATATGAATTCTAATGGAAGCCTTGATATTGGTATGATGGGGATAAATTCTGTACATTTAAGACCAGAAGGAGAATTAGGTAAACTTGGCATTACGATGACTCACCTTAAAAACGAGTGTTTTAATGTTCTCGCTGGTGCTTACTTGCTTTCGCTTAAAGTCGCAAAATATGGAAATGTATGGAGAGCAGTCGGAGCATATCATTCGGAAACCCCCTATTTTGGTGCAATTTATATATCAAAAATACAAAATAAAACTCGAAATTTATTTGATAAATTAAATCAATCAACTTACTTAGCTTCAGTAGAATAATGGATAATCAAAATATTGTTTCAAATCATGCTATTGAAGTATTTTGGAGTAATTTAATTGAAATTAAACAACTTCTTGCTCAAGATGATGTGCAAGAAGTTATGATTAATTCTCCTAAAAGCATTTGGGTTGAGAGATCGGGTAAAATGAGTAAACTTGATTTGGAGTTAAATCCAAATAAAGTTTTAGCCGCTGCTCTTGCATTAAGATCATCCAACGGTAAGGAATCATCGCCAGTTATGGATGCAAGAAGTCATGGTATTCGTATCGCTCTTGCTTTGTCTCCTGTAGCAATTAATGGGCATTCGATGTGTATTCGTAAACATTCAAGATTAAGATTTAAACTTGAAGATTATGAAAAAAATGGTTCTTTTGATATTCTTTCTTCAGAAGAATTAAAAGAAAAACAAGAAGTTTACCCACGTCCTAATGCTGAGTATGTTGCTAATGGCGGTCAAGGTGTGACCGATATGCTACGTTGGATGATGAAAACACATAAGAATATCTTAATTGCTGGGGCAACAAGTTCTGGTAAAACGTCGTTTCTTGATGCCATGCTTGGCGAAATTGATCCAGAACGTCGAGTTATTACAATTGAAGATACGGCTGAGATGAAAGTAGAAGTGCCAAACAGTGTATCTTTTGAGGTATCAGAAAAAGATAATATTAAAGTTTGGAATTTAGTAAAATTGGCATTGAGATATCGTCCTGATAGTATTATTGTAGGTGAAATTCGTGGTGCTGAAGCTTATGATTTGCTGGATGCATTGAATACAGGACATGATGGTGGGTTATGCACCTTACATGCTAACTCAGCTTTATTGGGATTGATGCGATTAGAAGGGATGGTTCGAAAATCACCTGATGCGGCAAATCTTCCATTAAGAGCTTTGCGTGATGGAATTGCTTCTGTATTTAATTTTGTGGTTTATGCATCAAGAAAAGGTGGTAAAAGAGGCCCTGAAGAAATTATTGAAGTTTTAGGTGTGGATGAAAAAGGTGATTATATTGTAAAAAATGTGTTCAATAAAATTAAAAAGTAATTGCTTTTTAAAAGAGCTATGATATTATCCAATTTATGTCGTTACTAAATATTTGTTAATTTTTTAATTTAAAGGTGAAAAAATGAAATTTCTTAAAAAAGTTCTCAACCGTTTTAATACTAACCAAGTAAAGGCTAGTCTTGCTGTTGCCGCGATGTCAATGATGCCTGGGGTAGCTCATGCAGCTGTTGGTTCGTTAAAAACATCACTAACTACTTTAATTTGCTCAGTAGTTGGTAATAGTTCGATCGTAATGTTTGCAGCAGCTGCTTCTATAATTGGCTTTCTAGTGTTATTTTTGACTGGTGAAGGTAAAGGCCATATTGGAACATTGCTTAAAATAGGTATTGGCGTTTCTTCATTACTTTGGTTGCCAGAAATTGTGACTCTTGTATTTCCTGGATTATTGACTTGTGTTACACGAGGTGGATTCTAATTAGTTAATTAGTTTTCAAGCTGAATTTGATTTTGTTTCCAAATAGGTGTTGAATGTAAAACTGAAAATTTTTATTGGTACATTTAACATCTATTTTAAGGTAAAAAATGACACCGTTAAAGTCAAATTATTTAGCAGTATCTTTTACTGAGCCTATGAAATTAATGGGTGTTGAGGTAAAGATATTCACCCTTAATATTGTCCTGGCTTTTTTTATTATTGGTATTTTAAAAATATATGCATGGGGTGTTGTTATGGTACTTCTTCATTTTGTTTTTAAAATGGCGACAACAAATGAGCCTGAAATGAGAGCTATTTATATCAAATATCAAATGCAAAGTGATTCTTATGAATCTTTTTCAAAAATTACTCCTTCTTCAAATTTAAGACCAAATGGTTTCGGTCGTAAAGAAATATAAATTATGTCAAGCCGAAATCTATCAGAATTACTTCCTTTTTTAATTCCAGCGAATCCATCTGGTTCTATTGTCATTAATAAAGATTCATCCTTAATGGCTTCTTTTGAAATTGATGGATTAGATACAAATAGCTCAGGAATAGATGAAATAAATTTTTTATCAGAGCGAGTTGCACAAGCGGGTCGAAATTTAGCAGATCAACCTGTGGTTATTTATTGGACAGTAAAAAGAGTTAAAACAGACGATTGGACTGGAATGCCTATGCCAGATACCATATCTCAATTAATTGATGATAATCGTCGTCATGATTATTATCAAGGTAATAATTTCATCAATCGTCATTATGTAACGATAACGATGGGAACTAAACTTGGTTCTTCTCGTTTTCAAGAAAAAATTAATGTAATGGTTTCAAATGGCTATAGTATGGCTGAAGCTATTTATAATGCAACCCGTTCAATGATTTCAAATAAATTTGCTTTTGCTTACACAGCACAAGAACTTGAAATGGCAAATTTCCAATTTGAAGAAATTCTTAGCTCTTTTATTGACCCAATTGATCGAATTCATCCTCGCAGAATTATTGGTGATGAATATCTTTTGTTTCTTCATTCTTGTTCCTCCCCACTTAATGCATTCAAACAAGATAAAATTAAACCTTTCCAAACATTTCTCGATGAATATTTAGGTGAATCAGATATTCATTTAGGCGGAAAACTTTTACGAATTGAAGGCGAAAATGAAGGTTATTTATCTGCCGTATCTGTCAAAGGATGGCCTTCACATACTTTCCCTGATATGGGCGAGAGTGGCTTAATTGAAACCTTGCTTTTACTTCCTAGTGAATTAACAATTTCTCAAGTATTTAAAATTGCTTCAAAAGATGATTCTAAAACTCATTTAAAATATATCCGTCAGTTTAATGAAATGCTAACTTATCCATTTATGACTTATTTGATGAGTGCATTTAATGGTGGTCATATGAATGAAGATCGTGCAAATCCTATTCGCGCACAAGCAGCCACTGATGCGACTTATGGCTTAGCTGAACTTGATAGCGGAACAACATCATATGGTTGGTATAATTTTACAATTTTATGTGCGAATGAAAAACCTGATACTGTCGAACGAATGACTGAGTTTGTTATAAAAACTTTACGTAATTACAATATGGTTGCAGTTCGTGAAAAACTTCATTTGTTGTCAGCATTTGCTGGTTCAATTCCTGGGAATCATAGTCATCTTGCTCGTTGGTCGTTTTTAGAAACAAATAATATGGCTGATTTTGCACCAATTCGTGGTGTTAAATCAGGTGATCGTATAAATAAATATTTGACTGAACAATTAAAAAAGAATTGTAAAGCAGTAACTGTATTAAATACAGATAAAAATACACCATTTTACTTTAATTTCCATTACACTGATTTAGGACATACTTTCGTGGTAGGTCCTCCAGGTGCTGGTAAGACAACTTTTATGAACTTTCTATTATCTCAATATAGAAAGTATGATTCTCGTGTTATTATTTTTGACAAAGATAATTCTTGCAAAGTTGCCACAATTCTTCAAGGTGGGGCATATATTGATATGAGTCCTGGTAAAACTACAGTTACCATGAACCCAATTGCCTTAATTGGTGAAGAAAAACATTGGCAATTTGTTGCAAGCTGGATTGAAGGAATCATGTGCTCTCGCGGCTATAAATTCACCTCTCAGGATGAAAAAGATTTATTTATAGCAATTAAATCAACTGCAGCTAATAACGACCAAACCTATTGGCGTTTAATGACAATTCATTCATTATTACCAAATCATTTAGGTGCATTATTGGATGCTTGGGTAGGAGATAAGCCACTTGCTAAATATTTCGATAATATTGAAGATAATTTAAGTTTGGGTGATTTTACCGGCATGGAAATGGGTGCAATTATGCAGGATGTTCGTGCGTCCAGTGCATTTTTGGATTATGTTTTTTATCGAATTTGGATGGTTTTAGATTCACAAGAAAAATTAAAACCAACAATTATTTATATCGAAGAATGTTGGTTCTTTATGGATAATCCAGCTTTTGAAGATAAAATCAAGGATTGGTTAAAGACATTTCGTAAAAAGATGGCAAATGTTGTTCTTGCAACACAATCAGTAGATGATTTATCGCAATCAAAAGTTTTTGCAAGTATCCGTGATGGCATACCAACTCGCATTTTCTTGCCTAATTTTGCTGCTGAATCAGAAAGCTTATCGTATTTATATCGCACTCAATTTGAATTAAGTCCTGAGCAAATTAAGGCAATTAAATTTGGTATTCCTAAAAAGAATTATTTTATTACTCAACCTGGTTTTGCTCGGATGGTGGAATGTGTTTTAGATAAAGAAATATTAGCTTGCTTATCAAGTGATAAATTAACTTTAAGCACATTTGATCATTGGTATAATGATGGTCATCCAATTGATCCTGATTGGAAAATGCAATATATTAGAGATAGAGCGAGCATGTAACAAGAAACAACTCAAATTAATTAATTTGAGTTGTTATTTATTTTAAATTGTATGTTATAATTTTTAAAATTATTTTAGTGAGTTTATTATGAATAAAAAATTGATTTCAATATTTATTTCTGGGTTATTTTTCGCATCAAATGCAATTGCAGGTTCTATTGCAGGTACGGGTGGAGCTTCTGAAATTGTTCAGCTGATGAATAATGCTGAGTTAGTAGGACAGTTAGGGGAATCAACTCAACAAACATTGCTTCAAATTGAGCATCAAATTCAATTGGTTACTCAGACAAATGCACAGTTAAAACAGTTACAAACATTAAATCCTGCCGCATTAAAAAGTGTTTTAGGACCTATGTCAGGTAAAGTTACTCCCTATGTTGAAGCTGCTAATTTGGTATCTAATTTAGGAAATTCTTCAGCTAGTTATAACACTTATGCTAATGCAGCATTATCTAGCATGCAAACTGCTGGAGTAAGTCCAAAAGAATATTATACAAAAGCTGCAGATGCGGCGGCTCACGGAAGTAAAATATGGGATAATGCATTAACTAATGATAAAAAGGTGATGGATTCTGTTCAAACTGATCATCAAGCAGTTGCAGATTTTGCTAATAATCATGCAAATATAACCTCTTCAGTAGAAGGTCTTGGAGCATTAGCAGCACAAAATGTACAAACTCAAAGTATTATGATTGATCAAAAAGCAGCTTTAGCTCAAATTCTTGCAGAAAGTCACGACGAAAAAGCTATTCAGTTAGATAAAGAAAGAAAATCGCATGATTTTATGTTACAAAATGCTGCAGCAAAAGAAGCCGAGGGAAACACGATAACCAATCCTTTAACCCCAACGATTATTGATAAAAATCACACAGGATTGGGATATTAATGTTTTTAAAAAATGCTTCTTTCATTAAAAGTAAAATCCTTGTTAAATTGATTTTTATTTTGTTTTATTTAAACAAAAAAGAAACATTCAAAATTGGAAGACTAGTGGCTAGATATTCGGTTTTAGATGATCTGGAAGATAAAGCTTATTTTTTTAAAAAATTACCAAAGATGTCTTTAAGGTTATCGTCTGCTTTTTCTTTATCATCAATATCAATTGATCGTCCAATGTTTATTTTAAGTTTTATGTTAATAAGTTTGATTTCATTTTTTAATATATTAATTAATATTATTTTAAGCTTAATTAAAGGATTTTAATGGGAAATATAGGTGATATGTTTGTTTATATTGTTGGAATGATAAAACATTTCAACAGTTCTGCTGATGCTTATTCTCGTTTATTATGGAATGTAAGTATCCCTTTGCCGGCTGCTGGTGGTTCTTGGAGTTTAAATTTAACCACTGAAATTTTATTATTTTGTCTTGTTTTGGAAATTGTTATATCTTTAGTGCTTCTCGTTTCCGGTGGCGCTCAAGAAGCTTTAAAAAAAGGCATAGAAGGTTTTATTTGGGCTGCGGTTATGGCTGGAATTATTAACAGTACTATCCCTCATTCCCTTTTTCTTGGTTTTGGTGATGCTATTGTTACATCATTTACTGGTAATAAAGATGGTTTAACAACAAATGCTATTAATGCTTATACTGGCGCAATATTGTCAGTTTACCCAGGCGGGATTTTAAACCCTACACCAGTTTTTGGTGCACCAAAACCAGGACCAACAGGTACTTTAGCAGAAACAGCATGGGCTGGAACAAAAAATATGGGAACAGCAATGGCTACTGGAGCGAGTATTGGATTTATGATTCCAATTCCAGGAGGAACTGTTCTTGGTGCTGCCGCTGGTGCTATATATGGTTTATATAGCAATATTACCAAAGCTGCAAATGGAACATTATTAAGTGATCCAAATCTATTTATACAAATATTCGATTGGATTGTCTCTTTATTAATGGGTTCAATAGCTACGATAATTCTAGCATTATCATTTGCTATGACTATATTTTCAATTATGTATAGCAATCTAATTATTTATATAGGATTGGCCTTCGGTCCTCTTTTAATGGCAATGTCAACATTAAAGTTTTTAAATCATACTTTTAGCAAATGGATTGAATTTATGCTTGGTGCTGTAGTTACAAAAGGAGTTATCGCTTTTGTTTTAGTTTTAATGCTACCATCAATTCAACACATTGGCGATGTAGCTGCTGGTCACATTGCTGATGGTACACTTGGTTTTTTAACTATGCTAGTAGTATTTTTATGTTTAATAAATGTATTATTAATAAAAGAAGCAGCATCAATAGCTAAAAGTTTATTTGGAGGCTTTGGTCATTCTGGCGGTAGTGCTGGTATGGGTTTTGCAATGGGTGCAATGACTGGTGGAGCAAGAATGGCTTCTGGCGGTGGTGGAGGAAAAAAACCAGGCGGTTCTAGTAGTAGTGGTGGTGGTAGTGGTTCTCAAACAGGTGGTGGTAATGGTTCTCAAACAGGTAGTGGTAATGGTTCTCAAACAGGTAGTGGTAATGGTTCTCAAACAGGTAGTGGCAGAACTGGTTCTGATGCATCAGCAGCTAAAGCCGCTATTACTGGAGGAATAAAATCCGCAGCTAACTCATTATTAAATATGGGTAAAAGTGGTGGAACACCAAGTGGAGCACCAAGTGGAGCACCAAGTGGAGCACCAAGTGGAACACCAAGTGGAACACCAACATAGTGCTTAAATGATTTTTTGATTCAAATAAAAGAATAAATACCTTGGATAGGTATTTATTCTTTTATGCTTTTCATATCATGCATAATGTAA
>JAVHRJ010000254.1:2950-4122 GCA_036171595.1 Bacteroidales bacterium | reverse complement strand
AGTTATTAGTTACGAGTTATTAGTTACGAGTTATTAGTTACGAGTTATTAGTTACGAGTTAATAGTTACGAGTTAATAGTTACGAGTTAATAGTTTATTCCGATAAAAATATTAGTAGTTTATAATTTGTTTTGCATGGTTTTTATTATAGAGGTTAAAATTTTTAATAATTCTTCGCAATCGAAAATTAATTGATTTGCTTCAGATTTATTAAGGAATAAAGTTGCTTCTAGTAGATTTAACCAATAAAGTGTTTCTTGAGCCTCTTTTCTCGCTATAGATAATTTTGATATAAAATCTTTATCAGATTGTCCATTTACTGCTTCAGAAGCATTTGCACCAATTGAAGTACCACTTTTTAATAATTGTTTTGATAAAACATACTCTTTTTTTTCTGATATTAAGTATTTATAAATATTAACAATCTTTATTGCAAACAAAAAACTTTTTTCTTGAATAATGCTTTTTCCTTTCATAATTTTCTGTTTTTTTTAACTTATAATTAGTAACTTATAACTAGTAATTAGTAATTTACATTTCTACATTTCTATAAAGTTCTTTAATATCTGTTCCCCCACATCGTGACTTTTTTCGGGATGATACTGCACTCCAAAAATATTTTCTTTTTCAATTGCCGATGTAAATTTGTATTCGTATTCTGTTTCGTTAAGTATATCTGCTGAGTTATTGCATTTAAAATAATATGAGTGTACAAAATAAAACTCTGATAATTCTGGAATATTTTTCATTAGTGCACTTTGTTTTATTTTTGTAATTTGATTCCACCCAGTATGTGGTATTTTATATTTTAATGTGTTATTTGTTTTAAATTTAATAACCTCAGCGTTAAACCAACCAAAACCATTTGTGTTTCCCTCTTCGCTTTTGTTTGCCATTAATTGCATTCCCAAACAAATTCCTAAAATTGGTTTCTTTTTTATTAACGCAAATTCATTTATAACATTATACAAATTAAGTGTTTTTAAATTTTCAATGGCTTTTTTAAAATGTCCCACACCTGGCAAAATTAATTTATCGGCATTTAATATCTCTTGTGGGTTCGACGATATAATAGCATTAACTTTAAGGTGCGTGAGTTTTTTCTTAATCGAATTAAGATTACCCATTCCGTAATTTACTATGATGATATTATTGTTCATCTATATGAATTT
>JAVHRJ010000254.1:0-2850 GCA_036171595.1 Bacteroidales bacterium | reverse complement strand
TTTATATGCTTTATCCCATTGTAATTTGTTTTTGAATATTGGTCAAGCGAAACAACATATTTTGGATAATTATCTTTTATTTCTAATAAATTTTCAAATTCTCTTTTAGTTGTGTTATCGTTTGATAATAAATAACAAGCTTGAATATATACTCTTTCACCGTTTTTCTCACATATAAAATCAATTTCTTTATTGCCCGATTTTCCAACCATAACATTATACCCATTAGTTATTTGATGCACATAAATCACGTTTTCAATAACCTGCCCAATTTCTATATTATTAAATCCTAATAAAGAGTTTTTAATACCCCAATCTTCAAAGTAAAATTTTTCGTTTACTTCAAAGTTTTTTTTACCTAAAATATCAGTTCTTTTAACATTATAAATTAAAAATGCTTGTTTTAAATAATCTATATAATTTAAAACAATTTGAGGAGAAATTTTTAAATTTTGTGATTTTAAATAATCACTTATTTTTTTTGCAGATATAATATTACCCGCATTGCCAGCTAAATATTTAACTAAATTTTCTAAAAAAAAGGCGTTTCTAATGTTATGTCTTGCAATTATATCTTTATAAATAATTGTTGAATAAATGTTTTTAAGATATTCAAATATAACATTATCTTGTTTTTCTAAATTTTTTAGAAATGGAAGTCCACCCCATAAAAGATACTTTTTAAGATTATCATGGTTGTTTTCAAATTTGTGAAATATTAAAAATTCTAGGTATGAAAGGCTAAAAACTTTAAACTCTAAATATCTTCCACTTAAATAGCTTGCCAATTCGCCCGAAAGTAATTTTGCATTACTTCCTGTACAATAAATATCAAAGTTTTTAATTAAAGTAAAATGACGAAGTGCTTTCTCAAATTCAATTATATCTTGAATTTCATCAATAAAAAGAAAGTTTGTTTTATTAGTTTGTGTTTTTGAATTAACATATAATATTAAATCTTCGTAATTTTTTATGTTATCAAATTCGTAATTTTCTTTATTGATATATATTACGTTAGCTTTTTTATAGTTTTGCTTAATAAAATCAATTATTTGTAGTAAAAAGTAACTTTTTCCAACTCTGCGTTGTCCAATTATTACTTTAATGAGCGAGCTGTTAATAAAGGGTTTAATTTTATCAAGGTAATTGTCTCTTTTTATGTAAATAGTTTCTTTTTTTAACATTTAATATTTCATTTATAAATGAATAAATGCAAATATAAGACAAATATTTCATATATACATGAAACATTAAAAATAATTATTTTAACGGATAATTTATGTTATAACCATAAAAACAATGTGTTATTCCAAATGTTTATGCTTATGTCCATAAAATTATTTTCCCTTTCCGTAGTTTAAATAATTATTTGAGGGGACCTTGTTTATTCTTTAAATTTCATCAAATCGGCTAGTTGTAAAAAATAATTGGTCGACCAAATATTAAGTATGTTTTTATCTTTAATAAAACTCACCACATCATTCTTAGCAATTTCAATATCTGTAGTTTTTATTTTGTTTTTTAAATTAGTAATAAATTCTTTTTCGGATAAATTATCAGACAATAAGTGTTTTGATTGAAAAGCTCGTTGTGCAAAATGTTTTAAATTAAGCTCAACACCATTTTTAACGTACCATTCAAAATCAAACCAATCTCGTCCTTTTATTCTGGTTTTCCAATTTCTATATAGTAATGCGTGCGTTTTACCTGCAAATAAATCTGATAATGAATAAGTTTTTACAAAAAAAGAAAATGGTTGTAACAATAATTTGTTTTCGGTAATAAAACCCAATGGTGGATTAGTTTCTACTTCAAATTTTATTTTTACATTATTGTTGTTTTGAATACTAATGTTGTATATTGGAGTACTTTGTTTTAAAAATGCTGATTCAATATTAGTTTTATTTAATTTAATTTTTTCTTTAATTTCAATAGTCATACCCAAAGCATTAAATTCTGTTTCTATTGATTTAAAATATGGCTGTAAAGAAAATTTTTGATTTGCCTTTAATAGCGAAAAGTCTAAATCTTCAGAAAATCTTTCTAATCCATAAAAAATCCTTAAACATGAACCACCGTAAAATGCTGCGTTATCAAAAAACCCACCACGATATAAGCCAGCTAAAGCAACTTCTTGCATTAGTTCTCTTGTAGCGTTTGTTACATCTGCTGTGGTTTCTAACGAATATTTAGATAACATTTTTTCAAAAAGATTCATGTTTGTTTTTTTAGTGTTTCAAGTAGTAATATTAATTCCTTTTGTTTAAAATTTAAACCAATACAGTCTTCAATAATAGAAAAATCTAAATGTTTAATATGGTGTAAATCAATTCTTAAATCTTCAAATAAAAATTTTCGCATCGATTGTATATTGTTTAAATGAAGTTTTTTTGTAAACACTATTTTATCGCATAATGCTTTTTCTGGCGATGCAATTAAAAAATTAAATTTATCTTCAATTTTTTCCTGAGAAATACCAATAGAATAATATTCGAAAGAAGCATGAATATAGTAAAAATTTCCAAAAATTGTACTGAAATTTTTCCCCCGTTTTGTTGTTATTGATGTAGTTATTGTTACTCTTTCTGGAATTATTCCATAATATGATAAAGCAAAATCTAAAGATAAATAAGATGGCCCAAATATTAAATTGGCAATTATTTCTTTGCTTATTTTTTTGCTTCTGTAATCTTCAGAAACAACATAAAGTCCTTTCTTAATTTGAATAATATCGCCTAAAGCCATTAAGCTGGAAATTTTATCATTGGGTGAACTATAATTGTCTAATAATAGCTTTAATGCGCCATTAGTAAAAGGAATTATTCCAAATTGTTTGAGCTGTTTCATTAT
>JAVHRJ010000253.1:0-4127 GCA_036171595.1 Bacteroidales bacterium | reverse complement strand
GATACATTTGTCCTTCTTTATCGGGAAGTTGTCCTGTGCCATAACCCGAATCTTCATTAACCATAAATGGCGGAATTACCTCGCGGAATCCGGCATTTATAGCTTCATCTAAAAAAAAGCTAATTAACGAACGTTGAAATTTTGCTCCCTTTCCTTTATAAACTGGAAAACCAGCACCTGTAATTTTATTTCCTAATTCAAAATCAATAATATCGTATTTTTTGGCTAATTCCCAATGAGGAAGCATTTTATCGTTTTCAATAATTGTAGGACCACCAGTACGAACTACTTCATTATCTTCGGCCATCTTTCCTTTTGGCACCGACGAATGTGGTAAATTTGGTAATGTAATTAATACCGATTGAAGTTCTTTTTCGGCATCGGCAAGGTTTTGCGTAAATTCTTTTATTTCTTCTTTTAAGTTTACGGTTACTTGTTTTGCTTTCTCAGCTTGTTCTTTTTGACCCGATTTTATTAACCCGCCTATTTCTTGCGAAACTTTATTTAACTCGGCAAGTTTGTTATCTGATAAATTTTGAACTGTTTTTCGTTTATTATCGAGTTCTATTATTTTTTCGATTGTTAAACGTGCATCAACATTTTTAACTGCTAATCGTTCAATAACTAAGTCCTTGTTTTCCTGAATAAATTTAAGTGTTAACATAAATATTATGGCTTTTTATAAAATATCGTGGTTAATATAATTAAAATTAAATTTTTAATAAGTTTAATTAATTTGAATGAAAAAATTCGTTGTTTTCCATCCCAAAGGGATGGCATGTTTATAACATAAACTATCCATAAAATCCGATGCCGAAGGCATCGCACATTTAGTTTGCATAAAATTAGTTAATCCATTCAAACAAATAATTTTCATTATGTTCTATATTAAATTTTTTAAGAAATTCTAAATATTCTTCTTTAAAAGTGCTCCTATTATGATGTTCTTTTTGATTCATAATATATTTTATCACAACATCTAATTGTGAGTGACTGTATGAAAAGGCACCAAAACCCTCCTGCCAATTAAATCGAAATTTTGTTAGTTTGTTCTCTTTGATAAATTCGTTGGATGATTTTTTTATTTCTCGCACTAAATCTGATAGGCAGCATGATGGTTTCATTCCAATGAGAAAATGGATATAGTCGGGCATACCATTTATTGCCAACATTTTTTGTTCCTTCTTTTGAACAATCCCAGTTATGTACTTATATAACCTGTCTTCCCACATTAAATTTATCAGACTATCCCTACCATTAACAGCAAACACAATTTGGATGTATATTTGTGAAAAAGTTGACATGTTTTATAATCTTTAATTATATATAAATTTTTATATTTAAAAAAATATTTATTGCTTAAAAGGTTAATTGTTAAAAAGGTACGACTCCTTTGGAGTCGAATATTAAAACATAATTTTTTCTATAAATGTTTGATGCCTTTGGCATCAATTTATTTATTATAATGCAATTGTATATTTTTCTTATACTAATTTTCATTTAATTTAATCCAATTTGTGTTTTACTTGCTAATTTTATAAATAACCGTTATTATTTAAAAAAATTCCCGATTTTTGACAAGCAAAAATCGGGAAAAAATATGAATTAATAAAAATTAATTATTCTGCTGATACTGCTTCAACTGATTCTACAGAAACGTAAGATTTGTCGTTTTTCTTTCTTTTAAAAACAACTCTTCCGTCTGTTAAAGCAAATAGCGTATGGTCTCTACCCATTCCAACATTTTCGCCTGGAAAATGTACAGTTCCTCTTTGACGAATGATAATATTACCAGCAACAGCTAGTTGACCACCATAAATTTTTACTCCAAGTCTTTTGCTGTGCGATTCACGACCGTTATGCGAACTACCCGCACCTTTTTTGTGTGCCATATTCGAATTATTTTAAATTAATGTTTTCAATTTCAACCTGCGAAAGATACTGACGATGACCATTCATTTTTTGGTAACTTTTACGTCTTTTCTTTTTAAATACTAAAACAGTTTCTCCTCTTAAATGACTTAAAACTTTAGCCGAAACCGATGCTCCTTTAACTGTAGGTGCACCAACTTTAACTTTTCCGTCATTGTCAATTAATAGAACTTTTTCAAAGTCTAAAGAAGTTCCTTCAGCGGCTTCAAGGCGATTAACGTACAATTTCTTGCCTTTTTCTACCTTAAATTGTTGTCCTGCAATGTCAACTATAGCGTACATGATATATAAAATTAATTTTTTCTTGGGTTGCAAAGGTATAAAATTTATTTGAAAATGAAATATTTTCGAAATATTTTTTTAAATTTTTTATTTACGGGGGGTTAAATTTATTAATAAAAGAATTTACCATCTGTTTTATTTAATTTTAATTATTCGGAACCTAAAATAAATTCTTCATAGCTATCCGATTTAGCTTTGTCTATTTTATAATTACCCATACTATCTTTTATAATTATTACACTATCAAAACATAATTCATTCATTTTTTCAATTGTTGCTAATTCTCCTTCTTTTAATTGTAATAATTTTCTTAATATCCAATCTGATAACGCTTTATTTGGGTTGGTCATTAATGCTTTTGAATTATCTTGACAAACTTTTGAAATAAATATTTCTCCTGTCGGAATTTGTAACTTAAATTCTTTGTCTCTTGCTGGGAAAAAATTAGGATAATTATGATAAATTTCAATCGGTATTGGAATATAAACTTCACCAAAATCTCTTTTCCTTCCGCCTGCATTCCATTGATTTAATCCACTCTTTTCAAATATTTAAACCATTTTTAAAATCAATTTCATTATTAATTATTGGATACAAAGTCAACTTGAAATTTGGATACTTATAAAAATTTACGTCGTAAAGTTGATTGCCAATAAATAATGAATTCCAATAATCTCCAGAAAAAACATCGTTTCCTGATAAAGTATATTCTACTTTCTCTGTTTTTGATTGCAATACAATCTTAATCTCTTTTTTACGAACTAATATATTCTTTGAGATTTTATATCCATTTATTAACATATATCCGAAATCAAATGATACTCTTTAATCTCTTTTGATTTTATTACTCTTTCTTCAAATTTTAAATTACGAATTGGGTTTTCAATAATTAAAAAGGAAGGCAAATCGTTCAAATTGAGAACCAATGAAACTACATAATCATTTTTGTATTCGGAAGCCATTTTGAATTCTTTTTCAGTTAATCTAAATCTACCCTTTTTCTCTCGAATTCCTTTTACTTCTGCTAAATATGAACTTTCATTTACATTTATTTGAAAATCGTAACCATCTCCATATAATCTCGCATCGTCTAGAATTCCATTTTTGAACATTTCAATGGAGTTGAAATTATTTATAAAATACAATTCTGCCTCCAAACCAGTTTCTTGCAGCTTTTTAAATCTTGATTTTATAATCGGTTTAACTTCAATAAATAATCCCTTTATATTATACTTTTCTTTTAGATATAATTTCACAATATCTGAATATCCTTTTACATCTTCATTACCAAACAAGCTGTCTATTAGTAATTTTCTATGAATATAAGCATCTCCTTTTTGCCACCAACCTTTCCTGCTATTTTCAAAAAATGGATCAAATAAGTCCATTCTATTTTTAACTACACTACCAGTTTCTACAATTCCCAATTCAACAAAGTATTCAAAAAATGAGGTTTTAGTTGAATATCCAAATTGTTTAATAAATTCATTATCAAATTTAGCTAAACCATATCCCAAAAGGTTTAGAATTTCGTAGTTTTCGTGTTTCATTTAAGCAATTAATTTTCTAATTTCAAAATTCTTCTTTATTAAACTCAAATTCTCCAACTTCTAACTTAAATATCTAAAAACAACGCATTTAATTTCACATCTAAAGCGTTCGCAATTTTCTCAATATTCACTAATGTGATGTTTTTTTCTGCCCTCTCTATCATTCCAATATACGTTCGGTGTAAATCAGCTTTAAAAGAAAGTTCTTCTTGGGACATTCCGTGCATTTTTCTTAATTCTCGAACTTTTTCACCAAAAGAAACTAGAATTTTTTTCTTTATCATAAGAGTAATAATTAAAACACAAAGCTATCTAGTCGAACCTTAAAAACTCATTTTATTCCCAAAAGTAAAAAAAATGAAG
>JAVHRJ010000252.1:0-4129 GCA_036171595.1 Bacteroidales bacterium | reverse complement strand
AACAATAGGGTTGTTATAAAAAATATATACAAATTTTTAAACAAACATTGATTAATTAAATAATTAGCATCTTTTTGATTGTGTATTCACATGAAAATCAGCATTTATTAACATATAAAACTAAATTCACGTAATAAAAAATTATTTTAATAATATTGCATTTATAATACAAGAAATTTATGTTTAAAATATTTATAACTATCTCAATCGTTATTTTTGCAAATTTTTTGTTTTAGCAAATAATTTTGCCGACACAAATTTAATAAAAAAACATTTTATTTAAAGTGGGTTCTAATTCCGCTTATGCGGGACATTTTTTTTTGAATAACGAAGAGCGATGAATGATTGTTGATTTTAGATTAGCTAAAAATCAACAATCTAAAACTTTTAGTTTACCCTTCGTTCTTCAGGGTAAACTCAGCCGAACTATCGGTGTTCCCAGCAATAAAGCGGGGGGCTTAAATTATTTTAACTCCCCAACCTGATAATTTGGTATTAAGTGAATGGATTAAAAACCAGAGATATATAGCATAATATTTAGTTCTACTTTTTGCCTGATAACTATTGCTTTTACAAATTTTTACTTATCAATGCCCTAATTGGATTAAACAATCTTTCAATTAATCGGATATCTTCAGTAATAATTTCGGCAGAGCCTTTCATTTCCTGACTAAACAATAAAACTTTTCCATAATTAGTTTTTAGTCCATTTGGAAAATCAATTTCTACTATATAATTCGATTCGCTTGATATTAGTGAAATAGATTTTACTTTTCCTATTACCATACCAAACTCCATATATGGAAAATTATAAAATTTAATATTTACCTTTTGACCAATCATTACTTTGCCAGAACCCTGCATTGGCATTATAATTCTGCCAATCATTCGACTTTCTTTTTCAGGAATAATTGTAAAAACTTTATCGCCAATTGTTACATTTTGATTTTCGCTTCGAACAGTTGTAAATGCTACTGTGCCATTAATTGAGGATATAAATAAATATTGTTGCTTCCATTGCTTAACGCTATTTTGTAAAGTGTTAAATGATTGTTCTACTGCTTGTGTATATTGTTTATTTTGTTCCTGAATCTGTAATTGTAATTCTACAATTTGTTGTTCGAGTTGCGAAATTTGAAGTTTTACATTTAGTAAATTTGTTATTGCACTTTCGTAAATTTGTTTTCGTTGTATAAATGCTGATTTTGATTTTGAAAATTCTGACTCTGCTGTTACTTTACCAACAAACAATGAAGAATCTCTTTTAAACTCAGTTTTTGCTATTTCTAAATCTTCTTTTTGAAACTCACTTTGTTTGTTTAACCTGTTATAATATTGATTTTGTATTTCAATTTGTTGTTTTAAAAGTTCAATTTTTCTTTCTAATAAATTTAACTGCACAAAGTTATTATAATCGTTACAAGATTTTAAAAATGAAATGTATGATGGCTGAACATCGCCCAATATTAAATTTTCAAAAGGTTTTGTTTTTAAAATTGTATCTGAAATAAAATTTTGAAGCAAGCTATCTAATTTTATTACATCATTGTAACTCGCAGAATTTTCAACAACTGCTAAAATTTGATTTTGTTGTACAATTTGTTTATCACTTACAAATAGTTTTATAATTTTTCCTGATGATTTTGCAACAAGCGTTGCAGGGATATTTTCAGTAGTAACAGTAATATCCGAAACAATTACATCGGGGTATTTATAAAACCAACTTCCAACAAATAACAATAAAACCACAGAAAACAACAAAGTTATTCCCCACCGCAAAATCCAACGAGGTGGACGGCCAAGTATTTCCTGAACCTCCTCGCTTCGTAACTCTATCATTTTTTCTTCAAGTTCCATATTTTTGACGCTATTTTTTTTTGACGCAGATTTTCGCAGATTTATTATGATTGTTTTTGTTATAAGATTCTTCGCTAATCACTCAGAATGACAAAAAAAGATTTGGGAGGTAAGCAGTCGTTTAACACAACACCTCACTATCATTCTGAGTAAGCGAAGAATCTACCTTACACTCACCACTTTGTTTACACAACAAGAAATATCTATATGCTTATTATATTGTTTTATCATTTGTTATTATTGTTTGCAATTGTTTTTAATAAGTTTTTTATTGTTAATTTGAAATAACTTCAGTTAACCCTTCCCCCGCAATGACGTATATTCAGAGCGTCATTGCGAGGAATGAAGCAATCTATACACTATTTATATTTACTATCTTAATTATCATAATAATCTGCGTCTAATTTTTTATTTTTTCCGTTTCATCTGTGTTCATCAGCGTCTATTTTTTTTAATTTCCTAATTCTAATTGATTTTTAACTAATTCGTAATATGACCCTTTTAAATTTGTTAATGTTTCGTGATTCCCTTTTTCAATTATTTTTCCATTTTCTAGTACAATTATCTGATCGGCATTTTTTACTGTACTTAATCGGTGTGCAACAACAACAACGGTTTTGCCTTTAAAAAATTTATCAAGATTTCCCATAATCTTTTTCTCGTTGTTAGCATCTAATGCGTTTGTGGCTTCATCGAAAAAGATAAATTCGGGGTTTTTGTAAACTGCACGAGCAATAAGTAATCGTTGTTTTTGTCCTTGACTAATTCCGCTACCTTCCTGACCAATTTTTGTATTGTAACCCAAAGGTAAACCTTCTATAAAACTATGGATATTAGCTGCATTTGATGCCTCTGCTAATTTCTGCAAATTTATATTTTCATCGCCAGGGGCTATATTTTCGGCAATGGTTTCAGAAAAAATAAAACCGTCTTGCATTACTACTCCACATTTGCTACGCCAAAACGACCCGTTTATATTTTTGAGCAAAGTGTTACCAATTCTTATTTCGCCTTTTTCAGGTTTGTAAAAACCCAAAAGTAATTTAATTAAAGTTGTTTTTCCGCTACCACTTGTTCCTACTATTGCAGTAACTTTTCCTTGTGGAATTTCAAGCGAAATATTTTCTAAAACCGCAGGCGAATGTGGTCCTTCGTATCGGAATGTAACATTATCAACTGTAATGTTTTGTTTATCGGGTAATATTGTTACTCGTTGTTGAGTGTCGGGTTCTTCGTCTTCTTTGTTATGAATTTCGCCCAAACGCTCTAAACTTATTTTTGCATCCTGTAACGACTGAATAAAGCCAATCATTTGGTCAATTGGAGCAGAAACCTGACCGACAATATAAGTTACAGCCATCATCATACCCAAAGTTATTTCGCCATGGATTACAGCCCTTGCTGCCAAGAATGAAATAAAAATTGTAGTAGTTTGCGATAAAAACAACGAGCCCAATTGCTGATATTGCCCTAATGCAAGGCTTTTTATGTTTATTTTAAAAAGATTTGCCTGTATGCGTTCCCATTTCCAACGTTTTTGTTTTTCGCAATTATTAAGTTTAATTTCCTGCATGCCGGTAATTAACTGAAATAAATTACTTTGATTATCTGCAGATAAAGCAAACCTTTTAAAATCTAAATCACGACGACGATGTAAAAACAATACTATCCAAAGTATATAAAGTGTATTTCCTAAAAGAAAAATTCCTAATATTCTTAAATCGTAATAAGCCAAAACGCCTCCAAAAACAATTAAATTAACCATAGAGAATAGCGTTGAGAGCGAAGAACCTGTAAGGAAATTCTGAATACGTGTATGGTCGCTAATGCGCTGCATAATGTCGCCAATCATTTTTGTATCGAAAAAGGCAATAGGCAAACGCATAAGTTTTATTAAAAAATCGGAAATAAGCGAAATATCTATTCGTGTACTAATTATGTAACAATATCCAACTTCGTAAAAAATCAACCGACATTCTTCCTGCAAATAAAACTAATTGTGCTATAAGTACAAGTGTTATAAAACCAATATTTTGATTTCCAATACCAGTATCTACAACTGCTTGCGTAAGAAACGGGAAAACAAGTTGTAACATACTACCCAATAACATTCCTAAAAACAATTGAATTATATATTTTTTATGTGGCTTTAGGTATTTAAACAAAAAATCAATCTTTGTTCTATCTGTTTTCTCGCCTTTTAACTCATAAAATTTAGGTGTTGGTTCTAAAAGCAAAGCTATTCCTGTATTTTCGTTATTTGTTTTAGTAC
>JAVHRJ010000251.1:0-4139 GCA_036171595.1 Bacteroidales bacterium | reverse complement strand
AAAAAATATCTTTAATTCCAGAAAAGCCTTTTAATGTATAATCGTTTTGAGTTATAACAATGGCATCATCTAATGCATAGTCGTTTAAAATTGTATTGCCGTATAAAATAAATGAAAATAAAAAAATTATTAAATAAATATTTCTTTTTGCAAAAGTTGATTTTTTGAATTCAGTATTTGACTCAAAGGGTACCGCTTTTTCTTGCTGTTTCTTTACAATTGTTTTGTTTTTATTATATCTACCCATTACAATTCTTTTTTGTAAAAGTATAAAAAAATTTAAATTAAAAATCATGTTATAGTCTCAATTTTAAGTTAGTTTTAACTAAGGAAATTTATAATTAAAGACTTATATTTTTTTGATTTTTTTTCTGATAAAGGTCATATTAATTATTTATTATTTGTTACATCTTTGCATATAAAAATACTTAGATGTATAAAATTATTGAACACCCTATTTTAGAAATTAACTCAACGGAAAAGGTTACATTTCTTTTTAATGGAAAAAAAATAGTTGGAGAAAAAGGTTTTACAATTGCTGCTGCATTACATCAGGCAGGATACCCTGTTCATAGTCATAGTTTACGTAATAGAAATAGAAGTTTAGAGTGTGGTATTGGAAAATGTGGTGCATGCGAAATGCTAGTTGATGGTGCTATTAAAAGAATTTGTATTACTAATGTTGACGATTGCAAAGAAGTTGCAGAAATACCTAAAAATTATTATCCCGAAATAGTTCCAAATAAGTTAAATGAGCCAATAAAAATTTATAAAACCGATGTGGTTATTATTGGTGCTGGTCCAGCTGGTTTAGCTGCCCGTGAAATTTTAAATAAAAATAATGTATCGAATATTGTTGTTGACAACAACGATAAAATTGGTGGACAATTTATTATGCAAACACACCAGTTTTTCTTTTTTGAAAAAGAGCAAAAGTTCGGTGGTATGCGTGGTTTTGATATTGCAAAAACATTAGCTGGAGATGACCATTCTGGTATTTTTTTAAATTCAACTGTTTGGGATATACTTGAAGGAAAAAGAATTGCTGTAAAAAATATTAAAACCGACGAAATTTATTATATCGATACCGATAATCTTATAGTTGCAACTGGCGCTGTTCCATTTATGCCTGCTTTTGAAAACGATGATGTGCCCGGAGTATATACTGCTGCTGTTGTACAAAAAATGATGAACAGTGAGTTCACATTACTTGGGAAGAATGTTTTAACAATAGGTGCAGGAAATATTGGATATTTAACTTCTTATCAGCTTTTTCAGGCAGGAGCTAATGTAAAAGCTATTATTGAAGCTCAAAACAAGGAAGGCGGATTTCCAGTTCAAGCAAATAGAGTTAGGCGATTGGGTATTCCTGTAATTCTTTCACATATTTTGTTAAAAGCAATCCCAAATAAAGATTATTCTGGAATTACGGGTGCTGTAATTGCTGAATGTGAAAATTTTAAACCAATTCCTGGAACCGAAAAAATTATTGACGGAATTGATGCAATAAATATTTGTACTGGTCTTGTATCAGATGATCAATTATTAATTAAAGGTAACGAAGTTTTTGGACGAAATTGTTTTGGTGTTGGCGATGCAATTAGAATAGGAGAGGGAACTAGTGCGGTTTTACGTGGTAAACAGGCTGCTTTTGAAGTATTAGAAAGTATTGGTAAACGCTATAATTACGACGAATACTTAAGTGTTTCAAAAGAATATATCGATTCTCAACAACATCCACTAAAAGTTATTGAAACTCCTAATAAACCTGAATCTAACAGAGTTAAACCTTTTGTGCAAATCGATTGTTTATATGGTTTTGCATGTAATCCATGTGCTTTTTCGTGTCCTCACAAAGCTATAACAAAATCCTCAACAAGCACCGTTCCGCAAATCGATTTTGATAAATGCATTGGTTGTATGGAGTGTGTTTATCAATGTCCTGGTTTAGCAATTTTTGGGTATAATTTAAATAAAAATTGGTTGTTTTTACCGATTGAATATTTAGCAAAAGAAAATTCTGAGGTTTACTTAGTAAACAATAATGGTGAAATATTAGGCGATGGAATAATTGAAAAAATATTAAAAAAATCGAATAAAACTGATATTGCACGTGTTAAATCTTTAAACATTACTGGCGAAAAATTAATGGAGGTTAGAGGTTTTATTTTAAAAGAAAACTATCCTAAAAAACTAGAATTTAAGCTAAATACTGAGACTTTTGAAACTCAAAATTATATATGTCATTGCGATGATGTAACCTATGATGAGATTCTTGATGTTATAGGTGACCGTAAATTTATTTCTGTTGACGAAGTAAAGCATACTACTCGTTTAGGTATGGGTGCTTGTCGTGGTAAACGTTGCATTAGACGTTTAAAACAAACTATTTCAGCAAAAGGAATATCAATAATTGGTGATGCTACACCTCGAGGTCCGTTGTCAAATCAATTATCGATGGGAGAGTTGTATCCACGCTCGACAAAAGAAAAACTTGTAACAAATTACAATGGTAAATCGCCAAAAGTTTTAAAAGTTAAAGCTATAATTGCTGGTGGGGGTATTGCTGGCAGTGCTTTGTTTAGATATATGGCCGAAACTGGATTGCAACCTTATTTATTGAATTTCGGAAGAGGGGCTTCGTGGAGAAATATAGCTGGTGGACGACCAGCTTTTACTGTTCCTGAAATTTCAGATATTGCAACTCATAATTTAGAGATATTTAAAGAATTGCATCGAATAAAAAATATCGATTTTAAACAAACACGTTACGTTACCTTTGCTCACGATGATGCAACTTATAAGGCACTCGATAAATCGCGTGAATGGTCTGATGCATATATGATTGAACCAAAAGATTTTAAATCTAAAGTTTCTCCATTCTTTAACGAAAAATTAAAAACTTATAATTCAGCATTAATTACTAATAATTGCTGGCAGGCAACTCCTGGAAAGGTTATAGATTTTTTAAGATATATTGGTGCTCACCGCGATGGAACAATTCTTGAAGATTGTAAACTTGTTGATTTGGAAAAAGTTGGAAATATTTACAAGGTAATTATTCAAACTCACGAAAAAGAATTTGTCGAATATCAGAGTGAAATATTCGTAAATGCACTTGGTCCCGAAGCTGAACATTTTGCCAATAAATTAAATATCGAAACTGGTTTATTTCCTGTAAAGCATCAGGCTTTTATTACTCGTCGTTTGCCTATGTTGGGTATCGATGATCAATCGCTTGATATGCTTATTGACCGTAGAAAATATAAAGGATTCTCAGCTGTTTATGGCCAGCAATTAAAAGATACTGGACAAATTATTGGTTGCGCTTCGCCTGCTATTGAGCCCAACGAAACCGGCAAAAACTTAAAAATTAACACCAAAGAATTTATTGAAATAGTTTCTGAAATATTTGTTGATTGGATTCCGCAACTTTCATCGGTTGGATTTCAGGCTGTTTGGGCAGGTTATTATGTTGAACCGCGGTATATTATTGACCCAAAATTAGGCTTATTTGTTGGTTTACGTGGACATGGATTTATGTTAAGTCAATATTTGGCTAAAATGTATGTTGATAAATTAATTGGAAACGAAGTCCCTTCTTATTTTGATAGGTTATCGCTTTCGGGCGATGGATTACCTGAAACCTCGTTTAAGTAAAATGTTATAACAATACTAAATTTGAAGTTTACTTAGACTGATTGCAAAGTATAGTCATGTTTCGAGTGCCTCAACATGACTGGTAGAGTTATATACATTAATAAAATAGGCATAACAATTATGCAAACCTACTACACGTCATGCTGAACTTGTTTCAGCATCTGTTAGCGTTTAATTACTATAGGGTGCTATCTCTCAAAAACATTTCATTTTCGTATTATGTTACATAATGATATCACAATAATTGCAACAATCAATATGAAGTTCTCGAAGATTGACTATGCAATAAAGTCACCTTTCGAGTGCCTCAAGATGACGATTTAATATTTATGGTGTTACCCACAGAACATAAACGCTTACTCCTTATTAACTTTTGTCTACGCACACCCTTATTCCCTAAAGGGAGCTAACCCACAAGACCTTTCGTCATGCTGAACTTGTTTCAGCATCTGTTAGCGTTTAATTACTATAGGGTGCTA
>JAVHRJ010000250.1:0-19040 GCA_036171595.1 Bacteroidales bacterium | reverse complement strand
ATTGTAATGATATTTGCATTTGCAGCAGTAGGTGTAACAGTTGCGGCAACCCAAAATCCTCCAGCGTCAAATGTTTGCCATGTTGCAATTGCATTCCAATTTCCTGATGCAACAGAACGATAATCTCCAAAAACCTGTCCAAAAGAAAAAAGAGGGAATAGAAGAAAAACGATTATTAATATTTGAAAAAATTTAGTCATAAAAATTAAATTTTTAATCAAATATAGTTATAAAACATGTTTTTTTATATAAAATAATGTGATAATGTACAAACCAACACCATTGTAATGGATTATATTATAGGGCATTAAGTAAATCAGCTTTAATTATAATAGATAAATAGAAATTATACGGATTTTTTATAAGCTGAAGGGCTTTGTCCCGATATTTTTTTAAAAACAGTATTTAATACAAATCGTGAATTAAATCCGCATTGAGCTGCAATACCATCAAATGAAAAATGTTCAAATTCAGGATTTTTAATTAATCTTTTTGCTTCGTTTATTCTATATTCATTTACAAAATAAAAAAAATTTTTTCCAAAGCTTTCATTAATTACTTGAGAAATGTATGTTTTATTAGTCATAAGTTCGTTGGCAATATCTTCGATACGAAGATCGGGATTTAGAAATAATTTTTTAACAGTCATCAGTTCCAAAATGTCTTTTTCTAAAGATATTTTTGTTTTATCGTCAAGTTTTGATTTGGAATATTTTGAAGTTGGAAAAGATTTCTGTTCTTCAATTTTAATTTTGTTATGTAAAGTGTTAGAGTTTTTATAGTTGCTATTATTTTCGGTAAAAATATCGGCTTGTTTTATTCCAAAAAAACCAAATATTGAATTACCCAAAATCATTAATAAATAATAAGTTAGTTCTAAATGTTTATATAAAGGTGAATAATAAAAATATGCTATTGAAAGCTCAAGAATAGTATTAATAATAAAAATAAAAATAAATATCTTTAGCCAATTAAGAGTAACCTTTTCAGTATTTGAATAAAAATCTTTTATTTTTCTAGTATGTTTTTTTAATATTATTACCATCAATATCATATATGTGAGCAATTGAATGTAGTAAAATATGAAAGAAAACAATTTTACAAATTCATTTATTTTTAATAATAAGTTTAATTTATTTTTATTAGAATTTCCTTCGGTAATTATTCTAATTTTTTCATCATAAGTTAAAGGAAGAAAAAATAGAAGCAAACAAATTAGTACTATAAAAGCAGGAATAAAATGAAGTATTTCTTTTTTTCCAAATTTAAAATTTTCAGTAGTTAAAGATTTGAGATAGATATAATAAAACGGATTTATAGACAGAAAAATAGGTAATAGTAAATAGTATAAATATGATGCTAAGTGAAAAAATTGATGAGATAAGGTCAAGGCAATTATAAAAAAGATAATTATAAAAATCATATAAAAGCCAAGAATGCTTGATGATTTAGCTCTTGAGTTTTTATAAGTAAATGAAAATAAGGCAAAAAGAATTGACTCGGCAATTAAAATTATATAAATTATATCTTTTAATGTAAACAACATTTTAGTGTAATAAAACCAGTAACAAATGCAATTTTTATGTGGGCAAATTTACAGATAAAAATTCATTTGTTTTTAAAACTGAAAATAAATGATTACACGTTGCTATTTATTGAAAAAACAATTATCAATGATTTCTTAAAACAAATTTAAAGGTTGCTATTTTTTTGTTTCGAGAGTTTAAAATGAATCCAAAATAAATTCCGTCAGACAATCCAGTAAAATCAATAGAATTTAAATTACCTGAAATAATTGTATGTTTTATTATATCACCTGAATTGGAATATATAAAAAGATTCAAGTCATTTTTATCGTATCCACTTATGTTTACATTCAATTTTTCAGATGTTGGATTTGGGTATACCAAAATTGAAATATTTGGATTCTCTTTAATTGTTTCAGGAGCTATTTGAAGTAAAGTAGAATATGCTATAGCTGTTGTTGTAGTATTTGTTATAATCGGAGGATTAAAATCAAAATAAATATTTGCTGTATTTGTTATAACATTTCCAATTGAAATTCCTTGTTTGCATTTAATTCCATATTTTATAAAACCATGACTATTTAATTCATCTTGAGAAGAAGGTGGCAAATTAATGCCATTAAAATTAAAATCTACAACTGCGTTTCCGCTAATATTCCAATTCATTTGATGACTACTTGAAATAACTCTAAATGTGCTAAAATCAAGATAACTATTTAATGTGTCAGAAACGTGTATATTAGTAGCGAGATAAGTACCTGTATTTTGAAATCTTATAACATATTCGAGTTCTTCATTACTTTGGGCTTGTTCTGGTGTAAAATAACCTCCTTGCATACAAGTTTTATCGTTTGGATCATAAGAACCAATTATTATTTCATTTAAAACAGAGTAATTATCAATAGTATTTATATCGTTTATAATTGGATTTACCGATGAAAAGCATTGAATAGAATCACCAAGAGTGCTTGTTGTTGAAGTCGCTACTGTTACATAAATGTTTTGAATATCCATATAGTCTAATAAACTAGTATTCCATTGAATAGTATTACCAACTATTGAATTAGGTGTTATAGATGAAGAAATATATGTAAGTGAAGTATCCAATATTAATTGAATATTAGGAGATTGAATTAATGACCCTTTATTTATTATTGAAAGTTGAAGCGAAATATAAAATCCCGGCACAAAAGGAGTAGAGTTTGTTAAATCTATAGACAAATCTGCAATTCCGGGAGTTAAATAAATTCCGAAATCTTTATTTGAAGCTGCTCCATTTATTATATAAGAATTTGGAGAAGATGAGGCAAAAGAAACCGGAAGAACTGGTTTTAATGTATCTCCTGTAACATCAGTTAGAATAGAATAATTTCCGTTTGAGTCGGTTGTGGCAACTGTTCCTGCCGTTACCATTTTAACAATTATGTTTGGCATCCCTAATTCTCCGGCATCTTGTATCCCGTTATGATTGTAATCGCTATAAACTGTACCTGAAATTGTATAAAATATACCTGAACGCCGCCAAACACTCGTATAATACGAACCAGAATATAAAATACCATTTTGCACTGTAAGCCCACCTGATGGTATAAATGGTGGTATTCCAATATCAAGAGGTTGCCAAGTATTTCCGGTATCATTACTATAGTATATCCCTGAATTATCACACATTCCAATCCAAATATCATTAATAGAAATTAAATTTTTAGGATTAATAATAGAACCATATTCATTTGTAGGTAATCCAATTTGTGAAAGCGAAAACCAAGTTGTACCTGTGTCATTAGATACAATAAAACCATTATTAGCTGAAAGTATTAAAGTATTGTCTATTGAGTAAAGAGTGTTATAATTATGTGCACCAGGTGACCAAAAACAAGTTGAGTATTCCCAATTATCTATAGATGTGTTTAATTTGTATATATACCCACTATTTGTTACAATAAATAAGCTGTTATTGAAACTTTTAATTTTGCCACTAATATCATAATTTCCAACGCACCAATTTCCTGATGTGTCATTAAAAACTGGCAATGGCGGTAATGTATGCCAAGTAATTCCAATATCATCACTATAATATACTGAATCGCATGATAGATATAATCTATTATTTGTTTTTTGTAAACTTAATTCATCAACCATGTAATAATATTGAAAGGGATAATTTTGAATATCCCAAGTTATCCCACTATCAAAAGATCTTAATAGATTTTCAGATGTCGAAATTAAAATGGTATCATTACTATACCACATATCTTCAATAAAAAAACTTGAATTTTGTTGAAACTGAGGTAAATTAAAAATTTTCCAGACTTGACCTTGATCCATACTATAATATGTTTTTCCGTTATTACAACTAGCATATAAAACATTATTATAAGAATTAATATATGAAATATTATTAAGTGTTAAACCATTATTTGTTTGGAATAGAGTGTCTTGAGATGGGTTATGTCTAATAATTCCATCATTATATGAAGTTTCAATATAATCTCCATTACTTACATTTAAAGTATCACCATTTAAATAATTTATAATAGGTCTTGTATTTATAAAATTCCATGTTAAGCCATAATCAAGACTAAAGTAGTTTGTATCAAATTTGTTTGTAATTATAAAAATACTATCGTTGGATTTAAATATACCACCCATAGAAATACCTATAGGAGTTACAAAAACACTATCCCAAGAAGCACCATTATTAATTGATCGCATTACTTTTTGGTGCCATGGATTTGGGTTAATTTCATCTCCAAAAACAAATACAGAATCAGTCATGTATGCCGTAACCGGATAAGTGCTATTATAAATTAATTGCCATGAATATCCTTGATCACTTGAAATACGATAATTATAGGAATTTAGGCTATTATCTAACGATTCGGTTACAATGTGATTTCCAATAACTCTTGCAAAGCCATAACCGTTTACTATGCTTGTGTCTAACATTGACCAATTTATTCCATAATCATGCGTTATCCAATAATAATATGAATCTGTGAAAATATAAGAATTTTGAACTCTTTGAAGTCTTGGCCAAAAACCTCCAAAAGGAGTAAAAGCATAAATTGGAGAACTCCATGTGTTTCCACCATTAAAACTTACAATAGAATAAAAAACATAGTTATAAAACGAATCGGGTTCATATACATTAAATAAAATTAACACAGTATCATTTTTTGAAGATATGTCTATGCATTTTCCATTTATTAACGAAGATTTTTGCCATGATAAACCTTCATTGTCAGAAGCATAAATACCAATATTTGTTCCTGCCCAAATTTGATTTCCAACTCGTTCAACACAATAAACGCGACCGCCTAATGGACCATTTGTTTGTACCCATTGTGCGGTAGTTTTATTTACAAAAAATAAATAAAACAATAGACTTAACAATAAATAGATAGTTTTCATATTTAATTTTTTAATAAAAATAATCATAGTTATCCAAAGACTATATATAAGTTTCCTAACAACGATGTTGAGTTTCCCAAACACATTAAATATAAGAATTATATTATAAAGACAAATTTACTTATAAGAAAGTTGCCTGAAAAATAAAAGGATAGTATTTACAAAACTAAAAAAAACCAGAAGCGTATATTTAACAGAATAACAAAGGAGTTTGAAAAATTCCTTAAGGAAAAATCAAAAAAGAAATTTTTTAAAACTGAAAATAAATAAATGGCTGTACGTTACTCGATTTTGCCTGAAAAATAATTATAACAACAATTACAGTAATAATAACTTTAAGCCAAATAGGTGTTTCGATAAACCAGCCTCGATATTTTTCTTTAAAGTTTGAAGGAAGCCAATGAATAAAAAATCCCGTAAAAATAATTGCAAATACAATCCAATATGATTGAACAATAAATGGGATTAAGCTAAATTGAAACGAAAATGCAATTTGATATAACATTATACCAACATCATTTAAGCTGTGTGCACGAAAAAATATCCAAGCAAAGCAAACAAGGTTAAATGTAATAAATACGCCTATTAATTTACTAAAAACATTTTGTTCCGATTTGTTGGGAAAAATTTCGAGCCATACTTTATGAAGTGCTAATGTAACGCCATGAATTGCACCCCATATAATGAATCTAATGCTTGCTCCATGCCATAATCCTCCTAAAATCATAGTTAGTAATAAATTAAAATATGTCCTTATTTTTCCTTTTCTGTTGCCACCCAAAGTAATGTATAAATAATCGCGTAGCCAAGTAGATAGTGAAATGTGCCATCGTCGCCAAAAATCAGTTATATTACTAGCTTTATAAGGCGAATTAAAATTTATAGGTAATCTAAATCCAAGAATTAATGCCACACCTATAGCAATATCGGTATAACCACTAAAATCGCAATAAATTTGAATTGCATAACCATAAACTCCCATTAAATTCTCAAACCCTGAGTATGCCATTGGGTTATCAAAAACTCTATCTACAAAATTCATTGAAATGTAATCGCTAATTACCATTTTTTTTAGTAATCCGTTTAATATTAGAAAAATCGCATATCCAAATTCACGTTTAGTTAGTTTATAATCGGTGTAAAGTTGAGGTATAAATTCTGAAGCACGTACAATTGGACCAGCAACAAGTTGAGGGAAAAATGTTACAAAAAACCCGAAATCAATAATGTTTTTTACTGGAGCTAATTTATTTCTATACACATCAATAGTGTAACTCATTGATTGAAATGTGTAAAAAGATATTCCAACTGGTAAAATAATTGAATCAATATCGAAACTAAAACCTGTAAGAGAATTTGTCCAATCGGCCAGTAAATTTACTACTTTGAAATTTGTTCCTAACAAACTGTTTGTAATATCTACAAAAAAGTATGAGTATTTAAAATATGCTAAAACTAATAGGTTTGCAAATACGCTTATTATAATTAAAAATTTTCTCTTCACATTTGAATTAACTTTACCTAATGCAATACCAACAGAATAATCGACAATAGTTGTGAAAATAAGAAGCGAAAAAAAATATCCTCCCGATTTGTAATAAAAAAATAAACTTAAAATAAAAAGGTATAAATTTCGCAACCAATTTTTTTTGTAAAAAATTGAATAACCTAAAAGTGTAATCGCAAAAAATCCCCAAAAAAACAATGATGAAAAAATCATTGGTTTTTCTGAATTGTACAATAGTATTTCTTTAATCCAATCAATCATTTTTATCAATATAATTATCGAATGCTTTAATAAATGCCGAAAATAACAAATCACCTTGAAGGTCATAACCTTTTTTATCGAAATGTAATTTGTCGTGGGCTGCCATTCCTGCTTTTAACCAGCTCCCCATGCTACCATAACCACCCATAACATTATACAAATTCCATGTTGCACATTTATTTTCCATAGCAACTTTATAAATAATTTCAGATGCAATGGCAACATCGGGATTGTGATATCTTCTTCGACGATAATTGTCGGCTGGCATAGTAAAAAGTATAGGTATATTAGGTTTCGAAATTCTTATTAATTTAATTATCGATATTAAATTATTTTCGAATTGTAATTTATTCCATTTTGCCGAATAGCAATCGTTTGTTCCAAGAGAAATAATAACCCAATCGGGTTTTAATTCGCTAAGTTGATTTGATAACAACGAGCAGTTTAAAAATGCATCAACATCGGCTCCGTTTACTCCAATTGAATGATATGTTATTCCAGGGTCGTCGTTTTCGAGGCTAACACCGTAAAGGGTAAATGATTTTTGATTTGAGTCGGTTTTTACAATATCAAATTTAATAGAATCGGCATATTCATTAAGCATAAACAATGTGTAACCAATAGAGTCGCTATCAACAACTTCTTGTTTTAATTTGTAATTTTCGGTTTCAATTTGAAAACTATTTTGTTTAAAATCTTGAAATATTTTCACTTTGTTAAAATCGTACTTAACATAATCTAAACTTCGGAGCCTTATATAAAAAGACGAAATACTATCGGTTGTTGTAGCCGATGCTCCTGATAAACCAAGCGTACATGATTTGTTTTTCTCAATGTTACGGCATCCAGTCCAATTGCCAGTTGAGCTTGTAAAAAGGTTAAAAGCATTGTTAGAATGAATAAGTTTGAAAGGAAAAATAAATCCTCTGGAACCTTTTGTCCCTTGAAAAAATGTTTGAAAATATTCACGCAAACGTCCAGAAAAATAATCGGCCTGAATATGCGAATCGCCTATGTGAACAATATTTAATTGTCCTGTGCCTTTTATAATTAAATTACTTAACTTAGAAAATAATGAGTCGTAATTGCTACTATCTGCAGGGAATAAAATTTTATTTTGGTTATAATTAATAAATGAATAATTTGGAATTTTAATAATATCGTTTTGTGAAAACAAGTTTAATGTATAAAATAACATTATAAATGATAATATTATTTGCTTTGTTTTAACAATAAAAATAGTATAAATAATATGTAATAATAAATTAATAATGGTAAATAGTTATTTTTTAATAATTAATTCTGAAATGTTGTTTTTAATTTTAAAGTTATTGTATTCTAAAACTAATGCATTGTAAATCATTTCAGCTACTATTCTAGCTCCGCGTGGACTTAAATGAGTAAAGTCTTTAGCTGCCATAGGAGGATCGGCATTTACCCAACTTGGCATTGAGTTTTTCCCTCCCATTGCTTTATAAAAATCCCAAAATGCACAATTAGCTCTAAATGCTGCTTTCTTTTGAGCATCTCTAATTTTTTCGATGTTTGGATAAGATTCATAACCGTTTTCGGTTTTTTGCGACATATCAGAAAGTCCAATAACTATTATACCCATATCGGGGTGAATACGTTTTAAAGCCGATAACTGCGAATAAACCCAATTTTCATAAAACGTATAATCTTCCTGAACATTGGGCACAACATTTACTCCAAACTCATATATTAAAAGTTTAACATTTAATTTCTCGTACATTTCTTTTAAAAGAGTAAGATTGTTTCTTGTAAAATCGGTTCCCGAACTGCCACGAAGTGGAATGTTATCGAAGGCTAAACCGTTTTCTCCATCAAAAGCTATTCCGTATAAATCGGGACTATCTTTACCAGAAAATTTAAAAGTTAATTGTTTAAAACTGTCTTTTATTTTGAACGTTGTTATTTTAAAATCATTGCCCGATAAAAGAGTTTCAAAACCTAGTAATTTATCACCATCATACAACTCAACCATTACCGGTTTTTTATTGTTTGAATAAAGTAGCTTTATTTCTTTAAATTTATAACAATTTCCATAAGATGATGAAGATTTTTTAATATCTAATGAAGCTTCATAAATTATTGAGTCGTTTGGTAAAGAATCGTTATAAATTGGAGCAAATCTGCTAAAACTTAACATTATGCCATATTTATTGTGTATAATGTTTTTATCCTTTTTCCCAAACAAAGTATAACGTTTCCAATCGCCTGTATTTTCAATATCAATTGCTCCACTTATATTGTTAACTTCCATTAATGGCATTAATCCACCGCCTTCGCCACCAAATTTTCCTTGAAATCTACTTCTCAAAAAACCTGTAATTCTATCGCCTTCTATTTGACTTTCGCCATAATGTAAAACTCTAATTAATCCATTGTTTCTTTGAACATTTTTAAAAAAAGGTAATAATGACGTTTTTTCACTATCGCAGAATTCTAATGGTTGAACGACTTTAATAATGCTGTCAACGTTAAGAGAGTCGATTAATATTGAATCTGTTTTAAGTGATTTATCTTCACTTAATTCATTTGTTTTAATAATTTCTGATATATCGGCATATTTTATTTTGTTATTCCCGAATATGCTCGATAATGTTGGAAATTTTATTTTAATATTTTTCGTGATAATTATTCCATTTTTGGGAATTTGCCACGATATAAGTGCCAAAAACGCAAAAACAACAAAAAGAAAAAAAAGCGATTTTAACGGTTTCATAATCTTAAAAATCGATATTTATTATTCCTTAATTTTTATTTTAAGCTTTTGACCTATTTTAAGACTTCTGGCATTTGTTATTCCATTTATTTTCATTATTTCATCGGCAGTTACTCCAGAATATTTTTTAGAAATAATGTAAAAATTATCGCCCGATTTAACAGTATAATAAATATATTCTCCTTTTTTAGTGTTATCTGTTGTTGCTTTTTGTGTTTTAGTTTGTGATTTGTTTTTATATTTACTTTCTATGTTTTTAGTAACATAAAGTACAAGTTTTTTTCCTGCAATTAATCGGTTACCTTTAATGTTATTCCACAACCTTATTTCTGTTCCTGTAACATTAAATTTTTTTGTTATTGAACCAAAACTGTCGCCACTTTTAATTGTATATAAAATTCTTACCCCTTCAGAATTGATTTCTGTTTTATTAATACTGCCATATTGCGAAGGGTGAATTGAGTTGAAAAATAAAGAATCTTTATAGTTGTATATGGAGTCTTTTAAAATTATAAATTGAGTAATAAATTCTGATGGTAACATTAATGGAAGCGTGTCAAAATTAGCAGGAATAATATCTTTTTTATATTCTGGATTTAGTAAACGAAGTTTTTCAATCGGAATTTTTAAAACTTCAGATACTTGCATCAAATGCAGTTCTTTATTAATTAAAATTGTATCGGTAGCTTTTGGCATTTCAATTTTACGAGGAATTAATTTAAGTTCTTTATAATTATGCATTGAAAATGCTGCTGCAATATATGCTGGTACATATCCGCGAGTTTCGCGTGGTAGTCGCTCGTATATACCCCAATAAGTTGTTTTGCCAGTTCTTTTAATTGCTTTATTTATGTTTCCTGGTCCACAATTGTAGGCTGCTATAACAAGTTGCCAATCGTGATAAATATCGTAAAGGTCGCGTAAATATTTAGCTGCAGCATCTGAGGCTTTTACTGGGTCCTGACGTTCATCAATAAATGATGAAACATTTAATTTATATAATTTACCAGTGCTATACATAAATTGCCACAGACCAGAAGCTCCAGCACGACTAATAGCACGTGGGTTTAATGCCGATTCTATTATTGGCAAATATTTTAATTCGAGTGGTAACCCATATTTATCGAGTGCTTGTTCAAAAATTGGGAAATAATATTCCGATAATCCTAACATTACCTCAACTTGTCGTCTTCGTTTAATTGAATAAAACTCTATGTATTTTTTTACTATATCATTAAAAGTCATCTCAATGTATGTGTTCATGTGCGATAATCTTTCCATATACATATCATCTGAATAATATGGAATAACAGCAGTGTCGTTGTTTGTGTTATTATTTGTTTCTGATGGATTCATAACACCGTGCACATACCAAAGCGATAGCATCGAATCTAAGTTTCTTGAAAAGTCTTGAAAATCTATTTCTGGACTTAAAAAAGTAGAATCCGTGTTAACATCTTGTGCATTAGTGTTATTTGTGATAACAAATAATAAAATTAAAACCCCGAATATATATTTTGTCATAAAAAATTTTTTAATTAAAAATTCAATCCAATTTTGATACCCATTGTTGTTTTGTTCATTCCAATAAATATTGGAGTTGGTTCAATTCTTAAACTTAGGTCATCTGATATATCAAAATCGTATAAATTCGCATCAACATTGGCATCTATAATATTCATTATGTACAGTCCAGCTGTAAATATTACAAATAAATCGCGATATCTTCGATAATAATTTTTACCTGCTTCTAGTCCATTTAGAGTAAACTCCATTCCATCCATTTGATACGATTGGGGAGAGGCTGTGTCGTTATACATTGTTATATAAGCGTTTTTAAATTGCTTATAGTTAGCATTATTTTTATGTACCATGTAACCAAGCGCTCCTAACCCAATGTAAATAACAGGTGCTTTCCAGTACTTTTTGTTATATATTTGTCCTGAACCAGGTACAAAGGTCGACATAAGGGTTGCAAGGCGTGGGCTATGTTTTTTTAACGTATCCGATTTTAATGAATCGGTTTGACAATTTGAAAATAATGGTAGTAACATTAAAAAAACAAAAAACATTCCGATTATCGAAATGTTTTTTTTGAGTAAATTATATTTTATATTGTTATACAAAAATTATTTATTAATAAGTTTATTTATTATTTCTTGAAAATCGGCCTCGCTATTTACCGATAATACAATTTTCCCTTTGCCATCTGACGATTTTTTAACATCAACTTTACAATTAAATTGCTTGCTTAATTTATCGCGAAGTTGCTTTAGTTCTGATGTTTGTTTTGTGCGTTGAGTTACAGGTTTGTTATTTGCAATACTTAATTCGCGCACAATATCCTCAACTTTGCGAACAGAAAAATCGTATCTTAAAATTTGATGAAAAATCATAATTTGAGTTTCGTTATCATCAACATTTATAAGTGCTCTAGCATGTCCAACGGTAATTTTTTGTTGACGTAAGCCAAGTTGAATTTCTGGAGGAAGTTTTAATAATCGCAAAAAATTTGTTATTGTTGTACGTTGTTTACCAACGCGTTCGCTCATTTCTTCTTGAGTTAACTTACATTCTTCAATTAATCTATTGTACGAAATAGCAACTTCAATTGGGTCGAGGTCTTCGCGTTGAATATTTTCAACTAATGCCATTTCGAGCATTCCATTATCATCTGCTTCGCGCACAAATGCTGGAATTTCAATTAATCCTGCAAGTTTTGACGCCCTTAATCTGCGTTCGCCAGAAATTAGCTGATATTTGTTATCGTCAATTTTTCTAACAGTAATTGGTTGAATTATTCCAAGTGCTTTAATAGATTCTGAAAGCTCATTTAACAATTCATCGTTAAAATATGTTCGTGGTTGAAAAGGATTATTTTCAATGTTCTCAACAGATATTTTATTAACGCCAGAAAACTCGTTTCGTTGAGTATTAGCATCTTCAATAAGGGCTTCGAGGCCTCGTCCTAAAACAGATTTTTTTGTAGCCATGTATTAATCGATAATTTTTTCGGAGTTTTTAATTTTTGTCATTTCATTTTTTTGTAGCAGTTCGCGTGCTAAATTCAAGTAACTTACTGCTCCCGACGAGTTTGCATCGTACAATATTACGGGTTTTCCGTAACTAGGAGCTTCGGCAAGTTTTATGTTACGAGGTATGGGAAAGCTAAACACCATGTTTTGAAAATGTTTTTTTACCTCATCGTAAACTTGGTTCGATAAGTTTAAACGCGCATCGTGCATTGTAGCTAAAAATCCTTCTATTTCGAGTTGAGGGTTTAAGCTTTTTCTTATAATATTAATTGTATTAAGCAGTTTTCCTAATCCTTCGAGGGCATAATATTCGCATTGCACAGGAATAATTACTGAATTAGAAGCTGTTAGTGCATTTACTGTTATTAATCCTAACGATGGAGAGCAATCTATAATTATAAAATCGTAATCGTTTTTAATTTTTTCAACAAACGATTTCATAATTCTTTCGCGATTAGGCATGTTAAGCATTTCAATTTCGGCACCCACTAAGTCAATGTGTGATGGTAAAATTGATAATCCTTTTACTTCTGTTTCTAGGATTATGTTTTTAGGATTTACATCATCAACCAAGCATTCGTAAATGCTTGTTTTAATGTTCTTTATGTTAAAGCCTAATCCAGAAGTTGCGTTTGCTTGAGGGTCGGCATCAATAATAAGAACTTTGTGTTCGAGTACAGCTAAACTAGCTGCTAAATTAACAGCGGTGGTGGTTTTTCCAACTCCTCCTTTTTGATTTGCAATTGAAATAATTTTTCCCATTTTATTTTAGGTGGTATTTTTAATTTTCCACAAAAATAAATTTTATTTATCAAAGGTTAAGTTTTTAATTAGGTTGTTTATTAACAAAATTAGGAGTTTGTTAATAAATAAAAACATAAGTGATTTATAATCAAATTATTTGATTGCATTATTAAGAGAATTATTTTTGTTTAATATTTGTTAAACTACTAATGCTGAATAAAAAGTTTTCTTGTTATGTTTAACATAGGCCCTTTTAAATTTATTAAGTATAGTCCGTTGTTTTTTATAAACGTTAAATTTAAATTAATAGAGTTGTTGTTAACCTCGTTATTATAATAAATTTTTCGACCTAATAAGTCGTATATTCCTATTGATTCTATTATTTCAGAGCTTTCAATATAAACTGTTTCATTTGCCGGGTTAGGGTTCATAATATCAATGTAATGTGCAGGTGGATATGGATTAATATCATCATTTACGAACGAAAAATATGCTAAACGAAGAATTACTGTATCTGAAAAATTTCTTAAAATAATTCTCATAAATTTACTAGAATCAATATTATTAAAATTACCATAAACATTTGGAAATATTGAATCGAGTGGAATTAAAAATTTATACCAACTAACAGGTGTCTCATCATTATTAATTGGGTTAGTTGTAATTTTATCTCGAATATAGTTTTGACCAATATTTAATTCTTGTGGAGTTAAATTAATCTTATATTCGGCGTAATTTTCGGTTGTATCAAGTATTCTATTAATGTTAAAATCTTCTATATCTGGCATTGATGTGATTCTGTTTTCATTTATACTAAATGATGTGTTTGTGTTTCCTTGTGAGTTGTTATAATTTTTATAACGTTGTAAAATACTTGCATTTTTTGCATCGTGATGATTTCCTAAATAATGGTCGGCATTGTCGTTAGAAATATCGTTGTAAGCGTTTTGATATGCTAAGGAGTTTATTCCAAACTTATATTTAATTCCATTAATATAATTTGCGTGAAATGATCGTTCTTGAGAGTCGCTTAATCCATCAAAACCAACATCATTAGGCTCATTTTGATAACTAAACCAATATTGTAAATCTGAAAGTGGAGATGTGAATCCCCATGCTGAAGTATTAAGGCTGATATCACTTTCTATAAATAATCTATCGTCTTTTAAAATGTCTTCAGAAATATCTCCAAATTGAAAAATCAGCTCCCCACCATTTGAATTTTGATTATAAACAAAAGGGTCCATAAGCCAAAACGCGAGGTAATTTACTAATCCACTTCTAAAATAATTTCTATCGTCTTCGTCAAAACCTCTCATAAGTCCACCCCATCTGGTTTCGGGTTTGTTTAAAAATCCAAATGAATCTATCCCAGCGGAATATGTTGTTGAGTCTAAATCAAAATTATATGGTCCTTTTTCTTTTGGGTAATATGCAACGTTAAATATCGATAAAGAAGTTGGTATTTCATGATAATATTCAATATCTGGATAAATTTCTTTTTCGTAAACTTCTCGGCTCAAATTGTTTATTATATCGTTAGCAATGTTTGGAGGTGTAACAGATGAGTTTCTATAAAAAGCAGATGGGTCAATTATATACCAACAAATTTTAGCTCTATTATTTCCAATTGCTAAATTATTATTTAAAACACTTTCTGGAAATATCGAAACTTGATGGCTTGGAATGGATGAAATATTAAACTGATATGTTGAAATATAAAATCTCTGAGCGTTAGAGTTGGTATATAAAAACAAATTAAAAAACAATATTACTAATGTCAAATAAACTTTTTTTATAGGCAGGTGTTTCATTTGTTTTTAATAAATTATAGTTAAATATATTTATAGTTATTTGTTATAATTTTAATTTTTGTAATTGATTAAAACATTGTCAAAAATATGGATTTTTAATTTGATTATATTATTTTGTTAGGAATACCAAGCCACCACAGTAAATTTTTTATGATTTCTTTCGCCAACTACAAATACTTCATTAATTTTTAACCAGGCGTGAGCTTCGAGTTTACTGTTGTTTTTGCAAACTCCAAAATAAATGGTGCTATCAATATTTCTTTTTTTTAGCATTTTTTTTGCCGTAATTGCTTGCTCTAAACATTTATTTCGCCACAGTGAATATTTCGCTGCTCTTTTTACTGCCAAACTAATAGCATTTATTGTTTCGATACTATAAAGATTATTTGTTTTTATTTCTGAATTTAAATTGCCGATTTTTTTCGAGTACTTGTTAAATGGAGTAAAAAGCAGAGAAATTCTTACAATTAATGAATTGAAAAAAGCTTCAAAAAAAAGTTTTTTGTCAGTTTTAGAAACAGAAAATATTTTAAAAATATTATAACTCATTCGGTTGTGTCGACAAGTTTTTTTTCGATAATTTCTTTTAAGAATGTAGAAACTTCATTGTTGCAAGTTTCTCGAGAAACATCAAATTCTCTTAATAACTTTTCAACTAATTCGTTTAAATTATGTGGGGTTTCGAGTAACTCCCAAATCCGCGATGCTACTGGATTTAATGCAAAATATTTACCGCTTTCGGGGTGCATCATAACTATTTCGTTGTCCATTTTGCTCGAAAGAAGTTCTTTTTTTCTTACGTATTTTTTGTTCATTGTTATATGTTTATTCTTTATAAATGTTTACCGTTTATAGATTCTTCGCTAATCACTCAGAATGACAAAACAGTTAAGCCAACTGTCTAATTTAAACTTAAAGATAACCGAATTTTTTCATGATAATTTTTTGTTCTTTAATAATTTTTTTAATTTGCTCTTCAGATAAAATGCTTTTGTAATATCCACTTTTACCGATATTAAAAAAACTTTTACATTTTGTTGGTTTTTCTTTAAAGCCTGTTTTTTTTTCTAAAAGTTTCATTTTATCAAAACTACTGTTTTGTATTGCTGTTTTTAATTTAATGTTTTCGATTTTAATATCAATAAACTTTAATATTTTTTTAAATTCTTTTGTTGGGTTTAAAAGCATGTCCTCATATTTAATAACTAAAACAGGGAAATCGTTCTGCTCTGTCCAGCTTTTAACGTGCAAATTCCACGAATGTAATTTTTGCCTAACTTGTTGATTATATTTTTTAGTGCTTGCTGCAATACAAAATTTTTTATCGCATAATCTGTCAACTGCCTTATCTATCGTGCATGACATGTGATTGGCAAAAGAAACACTCACATCTAAAGGGTTGCGTATAAAATAAATCGCAGCTTTTGTAGATTCTACTGGAAACATATTTTCGCCATTATCTAACAATGTGTATGCATCGTGTGTTTTTAAAAAAGCTGTATCGTTAAAATTTTCCGACCATTTTGTAAACGCATAATATCTTAATTCATCAATTTCGTTAGCAGAATATTCCGAAATATCAATGCCTGTATAGTCTTCTATAATTTGTTTACTACTAAAAATTGAACCTATTTGCAAATTGTTAATATCAATTTTATTTTCATTTGAATTAAAATAGTTTGACAAAAACACTCTGCACCAAGTGTTCCCCGATTTAGGATAAGATGCCAGCCAAACTATGTTCTTACTCATTTTTATGTGCTTGTTTTTTTTTACTATTTTTAAATTTGTTATAATAATATTAAAAATATTAACTTTTTAAAAGTGTTGTATTAATTAATGTGCTTAGTTCATTAATAGTATTAATTTCTTTAGGTCTTAAAATTTTATAACAAATCACACTATTTAATAAAAGTGTAAGTGTTTTGAAATGTTCTTTTGAATATAATTCTTTTATCATTTTTGCTCTAAAAATATGAGTTCGCACTAAGTTAAATTTTTCTACACCTTTAACTTCTGTTAATTCAATTTTGTTGGTATTGCTATTTTCTAAAACAAAGATTGTATGTGGGCTAATTATACCCGAAAAAAAATCGTTTTCTGAAAAATAACGATATTTATTTACATCTTTTCTAATAAATTGTAAACCTTTTTTTGAAATATTAAGCATGTCTAAACTGTCTTGCCATAGCTTTAATGATGGAAATGACGAATAAATTTGTGGTAACGAATTTTGTTCGGTAACAACTGTAATATCGTCGGAAATTAATTTATATTTGTGCATATTGTTAAGAGCTAGTGCAATAGTTGATTTCCCAATACCAGAATTACCAGCAAATAGTACTGCTTTATTATTATAAACAATGCCGCTTGAGTGTATGGGTAATAAGTTTCGTTGATGAATAATTATTGCAATAATTGTACTAATAATAAAGGCTCTAATATCTCTTTCGTCGACATTTTTTTCTGGCTCAACAATTATTTCATTCCCATTTTTAACATAAAAAGTTGCCCAAGTACTATATTTTATTAAGAATTCATTTTTAGATATTTGATATTTAAATCCCTCGTGAACAAAATTTTTAATTTTTTTTGGAGTTTCTCCAAAGCGTATTGTTACATCGCGTTTCCCTTTCGAAACAATAAATTCGGGTATCTCTATTTCCGACGAAATAATTAATCCGAATGCTAAATATATGTATTTCTTTCTCAATGATATAACAATATGAAAAATAATTGAATTTTTTATTTACCAAAAACTTTCTTTAATAAATCGCTTGTTCTTGCCAAAGGGTCTTTTCTAATTTTCAACTCTTCTTTTGCAACCATTAAAAACAGTCCATCAATTGCCTTACCTGTTACATACTGAGATAGGTCAGGGTTAAGTTTTTTAACTAGTGGCAATTTGTTATATAATTTAATGGTTTCTGTCCAATATCTTGTTGCATTAACTTTATCTAAAGAAGTTTTAATAATGGGTTTAAATTTGCCGTTTAATGCGGTATTTGAAGTTTGTTTTAGATAATTGGTTGCAGCATTATCTTGTCCTTTTACAATATTAATAGCATCGGTAATTGTTAAACTTGTAATTGCATTTATAAAAATTGGTTTTGCTTCTTTGCCAGCATCTTCGGCAGCTCTATTAATAGAGATAATGACTTTATCTACATTTTTACCAAACCCAGCAGCACGAAGTTTTGTTTCAACAGTTTTAAATTCAGGGGGAAACGGTATTTTTATTTCAGGATTTTTTAAATAACCATCTTTAATTGCTACTAAATTTACAGCATTTCCAGTTCCTTTATTTAATCCTTCTTTAATTGCATCGGCTGCTTCTTTTTGCGTAAAACCTCCGCCAGTAACATTGTTTAATAAATTTTGTGCATCGTTTAAGGTTTGTGCGTTTACATTAATTGAATTTATCGAAAATGATAAAATCAACAAGAAAATTATTTTTTTCATAATTATTTTTTTAGCAAATTTATATTAAAAATTTTTGTGCTTGGCATTTTGCTTAATTATTTTAATAATTTGATAATAAAATTAACTTTGCAATAATGAAATTATTTGAAAACATATCTTTACAGCCATTTAACACATTTGGAATAAAAGTTTTAGCTAAGAAATTTATTGAATTAACAAATTATAGCGATTTAATTGATGTTTATGAATCTAATTTAATAAAAAATGAAGATTTTTTAATTCTAGGTGGTGGTTCAAATGTCTTATTTTCCGATAATTATGATGGCGTTGTTATTCATCCATCTTTTAAGGGAATTGAGATTATTAAAAAAACAGATGATGTTGTTTTTGTTAAAGTTTTTTCTGGTGAAATTTGGGATGATTTTGTAGCTTTTTGTGTTAAAAATAATTTTGGAGGAATAGAAAATCTTTCATTTATTCCAGGTAATTGTGGAGCTGCACCGGTGCAAAACATTCCTGAATTTGAAGAAAGGATTAAAGCGTATTTTGCAAGAACTCGTAGAAATCCTA
>JAVHRJ010000249.1:10256-19050 GCA_036171595.1 Bacteroidales bacterium | reverse complement strand
ATTTTCACAATATTATCTTTAAATGTAAAATCACCATTTAGCGAATTAGAAGGTGATGCAGAATATCCTACTGGTAAGTCTTGTTTATATCTGCCCATGCTTTGCAAGTCTGTTTTGGTAAATGTAACATAAACCGTAAAGCTATCGCCAGCAGCAACTTCATTAGGTGCATTAATAGTTACATTAAGGTCGCCCATAAAAAGGTCAACTAGCAGAAAACCAATAAAATTTAAAAGTAATATAAAATACTTAATCATAGTTTTACCTTTAACCAACTAAAACGCTCAAATGTAAGTATTAAAGTTGTAAAATTAAAAAAAGAACTAACATTTATTAACAATTGTTAATAAAGATTGTTAAAATCTTTTGCGTTTTATACGCAGTATAAGGAAAAAAGTTATAAACAGTTGTTGATAACTTTTTTGTTGTTAAAATACAAATTTAAAAATCGGAATAAATATTTGACATAGATGTGCGAATTGAAATATAGAAAAAAGTAGTATTTGTTTCTGATTTTTTTCTCAAATGAATTCCACCAATTAATTGTAATTTATTTTTTTGATTAATAGTAATTCCAGTTTCAAAATTAAAGTTAGATATGTGGTAGTTGTTATTATTAAAAATTTCGTCGTTTAATATTTGAACGTTGTTATTTAAAGAAAAAAAAGATTGGAATGGTTTATAGGTAGTTTGTTTTAGTTGGCAAAAAATATCTTTATAACTATATCTTAATAAAAAAATAAATTCTTTAAAATTTGTCCCTATTGGGCTACCAAGTGGCTCGTTAAATGCCGAATAATTTTGATGTTCAGCTGTTGCTATATAAGTATTTGGCTTTACTGTGTTATATTCTGTTAATGCAAAAAAGTTATTTAATTTGAAAGGTTCTAGTATTTTTATTCCTATTTGGTAACCATATCTATTTTTTAAATTATCGATTTCTGCTTTGCTTTTTAAATCATCTAAAACAAATTGCCCATAACAAATTACATGTTTAAATAAGGTTATATGACTAGTTAATCCAACTAATGCATTATGTTTATAGCCCAATCCATATTGAATTGTTCTTGACCCTATTATTGGATTTAAATAATTTAACGGTATTTTGTTATTGCTTATACTATCTGTAGTTTGAAAAATAATTGCTTCAAATATTCCAATTTGAATTTTAGGTGAAATTAATAAATTTAGAAAAGTAAAAGAGCCATGTTTGCGTTGATAAACAAGATTTCTACTGTCATATGGTTTTATCTCTTGAAAAGCAGTCCATAAGTTTACATATTGAATTCTTTTAAAAGTAATTGTTGATCTTAAATAAGGATAATTAGATGGAGCATCGCTTAATAATAAAGAGCGATATCCATCGCCAATAAAATTTTTACCATGTCCAAATTGAAAATTAAAATGTTTTGAAGGACTGTATGAAATATGCCCAAATGAATATGAATAATCGAAACCGTTGTTTTTAAAAGACTTTACCCGTCCTTGTCCTGGTGCAACATTTCTTGTTTTAATATAATTTGATAAATACTCTTCAGGAAAAGTTTGTGTTTCGATTACCCCAGTTGAAAATGAAAATTTATTAGATAAATCGCCATTAATAATTAATCCTCTTGAATTTACAGTTAATCTTTTAGTTGAATCTAATCCATATTCAAAATTAATAATTGGATTAATTGTTAAATGAAATTGCTCTTTGTTAATTGTTATTAAATCGTCGGTTAAAAGTTTTTTCCAAAACCATTTATGTGTTTTTTTTGCAATGTAAGCACTATCACTGCCCGATCTTAGGATTTTATTTTCAATGTTAATATAATCCGAAATTGTTGATTTAACAATAGGTTTAAAAGTTGTGTGGTAAAAGCTATCGCTTGTTGCGCAATAAGAATCAATGTAAAAATTATCGTTAGTAATTAACAAAAAATTATTTTGCTGCGAAAACAAAACATTGGGAAATATTAGAAATAAAAGTGCTAAAATTTTCATTTACCATTTAATTCTTTAGCTCCGTTTTTTTTAGCTAATAAATAAAGAAATAATGTAAATAATAAACATGTTGAAAGTAAAATTAAACCTAACCAATAATCACCTTTTTTTTGAAATATTATGGCAAGTAAAATTAACAAGCATGCAAATATTGATAAAATTAAAGTAGATAGCATGTGCGAAAAGCCTAATTTTAGAAGCATGTGGTGTAAATGATTTTGGTCGGCTTTAAATGGTGAGCGTTTATGCGACAAGCGAATACTAAAAACACGAACTAAATCGTATAATGGTAAAAATAAAAAAGACATTGCTATTATTGGAACGGAATATTTAGTTAAAATAATTGTTTCTTTAAAGTTTTTTATTTCAATAAATTCGATAGCTAAAAATGCAATAATAAAACCAACAACCATTGAGCCTGTATCGCCCATAAATATTTTAGCTGGAGTAATATTATATCTTAAAAAACCAAGCAAAGCACCAGTTAATGAAAAAGCAAGTATTGATTGTTGCATACTTTTATTAGTTAGAAAAAATGCAACTCCAAAAGCAACTGATGCAATAATTCCCATGCTTGCCGATAAGCCGTTAATACCATCAATTAAATTATATGCATTTATTATTACTAGAATTGTAAAAATTGTAAAAATTACGCTTGTGGCATAGGGTAATTCTGAAATCCCAAAAATATTATAAAAATTAGAAATTCTTAAATCGCCCCAAATTACTACAATTGAAGCAGCAAATATTTGTCCTAATGCTTTTTTTATTGGCGATAAACCTATTACATCGTCTTTAATTCCAATTACAGAAATAACTATTAATGATGTTGTAACAAATTGTAAGTGAGGACAGTCGTTAAATTTAGTCCAAAAAGTCATTGCAAAAACAAAACCTAAAAAAATGGCTAAACCACCAAGAGTAGGAATATTTCTAACATGCACTTTCCTTTCGTCAGGATAATCGTATAATTTTTTAGCATTTGCAATTTTAATAATTATAGGTATAGTTAGAAACGATATAGCAAATGATGAAAAAAATGCTAAAATAATATTTAAGATGTCGTTATTTATCATATTTTGGGTTAGCAAAAGTAAATAAAATAATTAAAATCAAAAATATTTTAGGTTCTATGTTTTTCATTTTCATCTAGTAAAATATTTATATAGCTATGATATCTAGATTCGGCAATTTCGCCATTAGCAACAGCATTTTTTACAGCACAAGCAGGTTCGTGAGTATGCGTGCAATTATAGTATTGACAATTTTTAGTAAGTTTAAACATTTCGGGGAAATAATGAAACAACTCTTCGTTGTTAATATTTATAACGCCAAACCCTTTAATTCCTGGTGTATCTATAACATATCCTCCGTTTGATAATTCAAACATTTCGCTAAAAGTTGTGGTATGTTTCCCTTTTAAATGATATTCAGATATTTCGGCAATTTTTAAATTAAAATCGGGTTCAATACAATTTATTAAACTCGATTTTCCTACTCCCGAATTTCCAGAAATAAGACTAGTTTTTTTATGTAAAAGTTTACGTAATTCTTCTATCCCTTCGTTAGTTTTTGCTGATACGCTTAAACATTGATAACCAATATTATTGTATGTTGTTTTTAAATTATTTAATATATCAAAATGTTCTTTGCTATAAATATCAATTTTATTAAATATTATTATTGTTGGTATTTTATATGCTTCTGCAGTACATAAGTATCGGTCAATAAATTCAGTATTTGTTTCGGGTCTTACTAAAGTTACAATTAGGCAAGTTTGGTCGAGGTTTGCTGCTATTACATGATTTTGTCGAGATAGATTAACCGAACGTCTTACTATATAATTTCTTCTATCTTTTATAAACGTTATATTTCCGCAGTTATTTTCTTCGTCAATTTCAACCCAATCGCCCACAACAACAGGATTTGTGCTTTTCGAAATAGAAAGCCTAAGTTTTCCTCGAATGTTGCAGGGTAATATTTTACCATTTATAGTTTTTACAACAAAATTTTTTCCTGTAGATTTTAAAACTAGTGCAAGCATTAAAATAATTTTGAGCAAAAGTAACAATTTAACAAAGTATTTTAACAAAATAGTTTTATACCTATCTTTGAAAAAAAAATTATGCAAGAAATAATTGAAAAAGCTTGGGAAGATAGAAATTTATTATCACAAGATAATATTCAAGTTATTATTAGAAAAGTAATTAAGAAATTAGATATAGGTGAACTTAGGGTTGCACAACCGAAAGGTTCAGAATGGGTTGTAAATGAATGGATTAAGGAAGCTGTTATTTTATATTTTTCTATTCAAAAATTAGAATTAATTGAATCGAATCCATTTACTTTTTATGATAAAATTCCTTTAAAAAATAATTTTAAAGAAATTGGTGTTCGCGTTGTTCCACATGGAATTGCACGTTATGGAAGTTATTTGGCAAAAAGTGTAATTTTAATGCCAAGTTATGTAAATATAGGAGCTTATGTTGACGAAGAAACGATGGTTGATACTTGGGCAACAGTAGGCTCGTGTGCTCAAATTGGAAAACATGTACATTTGAGTGGGGGAGTTGGAATTGGGGGAGTTCTTGAGCCAATACAAGCTTCGCCTGTAATTATTGAAGATAATTGTTTTATTGGTTCCAGGTGTATTGTTGTTGAAGGTGTTAGGGTTTGCAAAGAGGCTGTTTTAGGTGCTAATGTAGTTTTAACACAAAGCACTAAAATAATTGACGTTTCTGAAGAAAAACAAATTGAATATAAAGGATTTATTCCTGAACGTTCGGTTGTTATACCTGGAAGTTATCCTAAAAAATTTCCAGCTGGCGAATTTCAAGTGCCGTGTGCTTTAATAATAGGAAAACGTAAGGAGAGTACCGACCGTAAAACAACTTTAAATGATGTGCTTAGGGAATTTAATGTGTCAGTATAAAATATTAAGGACACAATAAAAATGTTGTTTTTACGATTACTGAAATTTGGAAAATGTTATTTTAAAAGAATAATAAAAAAATGAGAATAGCTTTTGATGCCAAGCGTGCATTTTATAATAATACAGGATTAGGTAATTACAGTCGTAATACAATTCGATTGTTGTCGAATTTTTATCCGAACAATGAATATCTTTTATTTACACCTTCGACTTTAAGAAGTATTAGATTTGAAAAGGCAGATAATATAAAAATTATAACCCCACAATCGTTTACGGGCAAATTATTTAAATCTTATTGGCGTAGTTATCTTATTAATTCGCAAATACATTACGAAAAACCAGATATTTATCACGGATTAAGTAACGAACTTCCTTATGGCATTAATGGTCAAAAAAATGTGAAATCTATTGTTACAATTCACGATTTAATTTTTAAACGTTTTCCGGATTTGTATAAAACTACTGATAGAAAAATTTACGATAGAAAATTTAAATATGCTGCAGAAGTGTCCGATGTTGTTATAGCTGTAAGTCAACAAACTGCAAACGATATTCAGGAATTTTATAAAATCGATTCATCAAAAATAAAAGTTGTTTACCAAAGTTGTAATCCTATCTTTTACAAAATGATAGATGAGAAATTTAAAAATGAAATAAAAAACAAATACCAATTGCCTAATGAGTTTATACTTTACATTGGTACTATTGAGGAGCGTAAAAATCTTTTAGGCATTGTAAAATCAATTTATAATTACAAAATAGATATACCTTTGGTTGTAATAGGCAGAAAAACTACATATTACGAAAAGGTTAAAGAATTTATCACATTCAATAAATTAGAAAAACAAATAATTTTCATTGAAAATCTTTCTAATATTGAACTTCCTGCATTTTATCAGATTGCAAAGGCCTTTGTTTACCCGTCAATATTTGAGGGATTTGGAATTCCGATTTTAGAAGCACTTGCCTCTGGCACTCCTGTAATTACTAGCGAAGGAAGCTGTTTTGGTGAAGCTGCTGGTACTAATTCAATATTTGTAAATCCATATAAAATTGAGAGTATTGCTGAAGGAATTAATAAGGTTTTATCAAGTAAAGAATTACGTGTAAATATGATTGTTGAGGGACGAAAGCATGCTCTTAAGTTTACTGAAGACAAGGTTGCTGAAAATATAATTAAAGTATATGAGCAAATTTTATGATATTGATGTTGATATAAAAAATGCTATTAGTGCATTAAAAAATGATGGTGTTATTATTTGCCCTACTGATACTATTTGGGGACTTAGTTGTGATGCAACAAATACAAAAGCCGTAGAAAAGATTTTTGAAATAAAAAAACGCCCTATAGAAATGTCTATGATAATTCTTGTTTCAAATGATGCAATGATTCAGCAATTTGTTAAAGATGTCCCTGAAATTGCTTGGCAATTATTAGAAGTAGCTGATAAACCTCTTACTATCATTTATCCTGGTGCTAAAAATTTACCTCAAAATGTTATTTCTAAAGATGGAAGTATTGCTATTAGAGTTTGTAAAGATGAATTCTGCAATTCTTTAATTTCAAGATTTAGAAAGCCTATAATATCAACTTCGGCAAATTTTTCGGGCGAAAAAGCTCCTTTAACTTTTGGTCAAATTTCTAACGAAATAATTCAACTTGTAGATTATGTTGTTGAATATAATCAACTTGATGATTCTATGTCTATTCCTAGTTCAATTATTAAAATTGGATTAAGAAATGAAATTAAAATTATACGGCAATAAAATTTTATTTAATCTATAAAGGCATATTGTTACAAAAATAAATGTTAAAATATTTGTATTTAACATAAATATGATTGTATATTTGTATTAAATCTAAATAAAAATAATATGAAAAAAACAATTTACTTATTGGTACTTCCAATAGCAATTTCAACGTTAATCTTTTCGTGCAAAAAGACAGAAGTTAAACCTAGTTCTATTAGTTCTAGTACATTAAATAATGTTCTAAAATCAGATAAAAATGATTTTGGCGATTCATTTAGTAAAGAGGATAATTCAGGTAAGTGTAATTCGTGTAACTATCAAACAATAGTATATAATTTATTAGGTAATCAGGTTACCTCAGTAGGAACTTTAAATGTAACAAATGATGCACGAAATTTATATGTTACATATAAATCATCGACAAATTGGGGTTTTACAAGTTTAAGTTTGTATGTTGGTGATTATCAAAATGTACCATTAAATGGATTTAATCCCAATGTTACATTATTCCCTTTTCAAAAAGTATTTGCTACTCCAAGGTCTGTTTATAAATTTACTATTCAACTAAGTCAACTGCCTAGTTGCTATGTTATTTCTGCAAATGCAACATTTGTAAAAGTTGATAGTAATGGCGCGATTTTACAAACATTAAACGCGTGGACAACAGGGTTGTCTAGCTTCGATTCAAGAATTTTTTGGACATATAATAATTATTGCACACAAGTTTGCGAATTAGAAGATTAATTACGAAATTAATTTTCTCTTATAAGTAGTTTACTTGATAAATTTATAAGAGATTCTTTTTTATCGTTATTTACAGAAACTAAATTAATGTTATTAATTGCCAAATTATGATAGTAATTTAGTTCCTTTTTTATTAAGTCGGGTATGTTAAGTTTATTATAAATACAAGTAACTTCATTTATTTTTTTTGCATTATCAATATATTTATCATTTAACAAATTTAATATTTTGTCCTTTGTTATTTCATCAGCTTTTTCTAATGCAGAAATTAACATAAACGTTTTTTTATTAGAAATTATATCACCGCCAATTTTTTTACCAAATGTTTTAACATCACCATATACATCAAGGTAATCATCTTGTAGTTGAAATGCAATTCCTAAATTTAGGCCAAAATTATATAACAAATCGGTATCTTTTAATGTTGCTCCGCCAATAATAGCACCAACTTTTAGAGATGCAGCAAGTAAAACAGCTGTTTTTAATGTTATCATTTTTATATATTCATCAGCAGAAACATTTAAATGCGATTCAAAATTCATATCATATTGTTGGCCTTCGCAAACTTGCAATGCTGATTTGTTAAAAACTTCTAAAACTTTGGATAGAATTTCAGATTTTAAATCGAAAAAAAATTCGTAAGCTTTTATCATCATTGCATCGCCCGATAAAATGGCTACATTTTCATTCCATTTTTTATGAACCGTTGGTTTATTGCGTCTTAAGTCAGCTTTGTCCATAATATCATCATGCAAAAGAGTGAAATTATGAAAAATTTCTATTCCAATTGCAGGCTTTATCGCATTTTGAACGTTGTCATTAAATAAATTGCACGATAAAAGTGTAAGGCATGGTCTTAGTCTCTTTCCATGCCCAGATAATACATAAGCAATAGGATTATAAAGTTTAATAGGTTCTATATCGAAATTTAGTTTTTCGATTTCACTATTAATAATATTTTGAATTTCTTCAAATTTAATCATTAGCTTAAATGTTGATTAGTTCAAAAAGCCCTTGTTCTAATATTCTTTTTAATCCTTCTTTTAATGGTAATAGTGGCGAATCAATTAATGGTTTCATTTTAGTTGTATCTGGGTGTCGTCCTCTCATATCGCCCTCTTTTAAAGGTGGCATAAATATTATTTTTGATTTTGAATTAGTAATTTCAATTATCGTTTTTGCTAAATCGAGAATAGTTATTTCATTTTCGCCACCAATATTTACAACATCATTTAAGTATAAGTTTTTATAAAAAGCATTTATGCATGCTTTAACGTTGTCTTCAACATAACAAAATGTACGAGTTTGCAAACCATCGCCATAAATTGGAATGTCTTCGTTTTTTAAAGCATGAATAAGAAATTTACTTATAACAAAATT
>JAVHRJ010000249.1:0-10156 GCA_036171595.1 Bacteroidales bacterium | reverse complement strand
TTGGAATGTCTTCGTTTTTTAAAGCATGAATAAGAAATTTACTTATAACAAAATTTTTGCTTTGTTTTGTTCCATAAGTATTAAAAAAACGAAATATGGTATAATCTAAATCAAACTCTTGTTTGTACGAACGTAAGTATGCTTCGCCAATATTTTTAACTATGGCGTAGGGCAAACGAGAATTTAATGGTGTAGTAAGTTCATTTTGTGGGTATTCAACAGGTTCTCCATAAATTTCTGAAGATGAGCTAAATAATACACGTTTTACGCCAATGTTTTTACTTAATTCGAGTATGTTTTTAAATCCATTAACATCGTTTAAAACCTTAATAGGATTTTCTAGAGTATTTTGAACACCTACCATTGCTGCATAATGAAAAACGAAATCGAATTTCCACGACATCATTATTTCCGAAATTTCTTTACGATTATTTACGTCGGCTTTTATGAATTTAAGATTATTTGATGCTTGAGGTAATTTTTTTAAATTTCCGGTACTTAAATTATCAACTGTTACAATAAAATTATTTTTATCTTTTAATAAAAATTCTGTCAGTGTACTCCCAATAAATCCTGCTCCACCTGTTACTAAAATGTTTGTCATGTTTTTTTGAAATAAATAATTGCATCGCAAAATTACTAATAAATTAAACTTTTGCAATTTTACATTGATTTTGAATGCTATAAATTTCTGTTGAAATAATTTTGTAGTTTTGCAACTCAAAATCATTTATTATGACATTTGAAGAAATTGAACGGCATATAAAATTATATAAACATCAAGGAAAAAAGATGTTTGCTACTTCATCGTTTCAAACCCAAAGCGTTGCTTTGCTTCACATTATTAGCAAAATTGATAATACTATTCCAGTTTATTTTTTAAATACAGGATATCTTTTCCCCGAAACTACTCAATATAAAGATTTGCTACAAAAGCAATTTGGATTAAATATAATTGATTTAAAACCAATTGTGCCTAAAATTTTACAAAAAGATAACCAAGGAAATTTATTGTTTACAAGCGACCCAGATTATTGTTGCTATTTAAATAAAGTTCAACCTCTTGATACAATTTTGGCAGAGCACGATGTTTGGATAAATGGTGTTAGAGCCGATCAAAGTAAAGTGCGATCAAAGTTATTTGAAGAAGATTTTGCTCCTCACAATGTTTTGCGTTATCACCCAATGTTAGATTGGACAAAACAAATGGTTTGGGCTTATATAAAAGAAAATAATTTGCCACGTCATCCTCTTGATGATAAGGGATTTGTAAGCATTGGTTGTGAGCCGTGCACGAGAAAAATAACAATTTCTGACGACGAAAGAGTTGGTCGTTGGTTTGGAATGAATAAAACAGAATGTGGACTAAATACTGATTTGGTTGTGAAAAAATAATTTAATTAACTATAAAAAGTACAAAGTATAAAGTACGAAGTAAAAAGTACAAAGTAAAGCCGAACAAAAACATTGAAATAAATACAAAATAATGGAAACATTTTGTAAAAACAGAAATACAAAAACTTAAAGAACCTGTTAAAAGCTAAAGTCATCTCCTTTGGAGAGGACTTAGGTGAGGTAACAATGAACTTTTTTGAACAATAAACATAGAACTTTTTTAAAATGAGAGTATTAATTACAGGTGGTGCAGGATATATAGGAACAGAACTAACACGATTGTTAGATCAAAATCCTAACGTAAGCGAAATAATTATTTTTGATAATTTAAGTAGAAATAACTATAATATTTTTCTTCATTCTGGAATTAAAAGAGGAAAGGTAAAATTTATTAAAGGTGAAATTCTTGATTCTAGAATGTTAAAACAAGTTGTACAAAATGTTGATGTTGTTTATCATCTTGCCGCAAGAGTCTCTACACCTTTATCTAATGAAAGTTCACATTTATTTGAACAGGTTAATCATTGGGGAACTGCTGAATTAGTTTATGCTACCGAAGAAAGTAATGTAAAACGTTTTATTTATTTAAGTAGTGCGTCAATTTATGGCGCAAATAACCAAGAAATTGATATTAACACTAGTCCCGATCCAAAAAGTTTTTATGGAATTTCGAAATATCGTGGCGAAAATCATGTAAACCGATTAATTAATAAAATGGACACTTATATTATTAGAAGTAGTAATGTATATGGATACGGAATTAGTATGAGGTTTGATGCTGTTATAAATAGGTTTATGTTTGATGCTAGTTTTACTGGAAAAATTAGTGTTTATGGAAATGGTTTACAACGTCGTTCTTTTATTCATATTGAAAAAGCTGCAAATATTTTAGCTAATTTAGTGCAAGATAATTTACAATCAGGTACATACAATTTAGTTGATAAAGTTATGTCAATTATGGATATTTCGGAACATATAAAAAATTTATATCCAAAACTCGAAATGATATTTATAAATCAACATCTTCAAATGAGAGAATTAGTTGTAAAACAAGATGAAAGATTAATGAAATTACTTACTGCTCCTAATTTATCAATAAATGATGAGTTGCAAATATTTATGGAAAAATTTCATAATTCAAGTGCAATGTAATAAATTGCTAAATGTAAAAAGTTTATAAAGTAGAAATAAATAGAAACGCATTTTTGTCATTCTGAGTGATTAGCGAAGAATCTTTTCTTATAATGTCTCTATAATGAAAAATAATTAGAAGTTAGAAATACGTTGAAATAAATTAAAACTAATGTTCCAAAGAAGTGAAATTTTTCTAAATAATTAATCACTAATTAAAAATGAATTTCTGTGGAATAACCTTACCCGATAAGCCAATTTTTTTGGCCCCAATGGAAGATGTTACAGATTCTACTTTTCGTTATATCTGTAAAAGTATTGGTGGTGTTGATGTTATGTATACAGAGTTTATTTCGTCAGATGGACTTATTCGTAACGGTAAAAAAAGTTTAAATAAGTTAATTTTAAACGATTTTGAACGACCAATAGGAATTCAAATTTATGGACACGTGCCTGATAGTATGATAGAAGCGGCTTTACTCGTTGAGTCGGCAAAGCCAAATTTTATTGATATTAATTTTGGTTGCCCAGTAAAAAAAATTGCAAATAGAGGGGCGGGAAGTGGTATTATGCGAAACGTCCCATTAATGGTCGAAATAACTAAAAAAGTTGTTGATGCAGTTAAATTACCAGTTACTGTAAAAACACGTTTGGGTTGGGACGAAAAATCGAAAAATATTGAAGAAATAGCTGAAAAACTTCAAGATGTTGGAATATCTGCTTTAACAATTCATGGTCGCACACGTGCTCAAATGTACACAGGTAATGCTGATTGGACGCTAATAGGTAACGTAAAAAATAATCAACGTATTAAAATTCCAATAATTGGTAATGGTGATATTGATAGTCCCGAAAAAGCTAAAGAAATGTTCGATATTTATGGTGTTGATGCTATAATGATAGGTAGAGCATCAATTGGAAAACCTTGGATTTTTAATCATATTAGGCATTTTATAGAAACTGGAGAATTACTAGCTGAGCCAATTTTATCTCAAAAAATTGAAATTGCTAAGCAACATTTAAATAAATCTGTTTCTGATAAAGGTGAGTTTGGTGGAATAATGACAATGAGACGTCATTTTGTTCAGTATTTAAAATCTTTGCCTCACAGTAAAGATTTAAGAATTAAATTGCTTACTTCAAAAACTTTACAAGAAAATATTAAAATACTCGATTCAATTCTTGATAATTATAATTTGCAGTAATTCAATTCTTAAATTAATTTTTTGTTTTTATTTTGGAATTAGGTTTACGAAAACTAATTTTACACCAATAAAGCTATTAATTTAGTTAAACGGAAAAAAATAAAACGTAAACGTAAAATGAGTAAAATATTTGACTCGCAAAAAAATTACGAGGAAACCAAAAAAAATTGTGGATACGTTTCTAGAAATGAAGCTACACAAAAAGATTATGATAAAATTGGTTTTATGTCGGGCCTTGAGGTTCATCAACAATTAAAAACAAAAGAAAAATTATTTTGTAATTGTCCGGCAGGGATATATCAAAAACCAAACGATTTTAATGCTGAAGTAATAAGACATATGCGTCCAACTTTAAGCGAATTGGGTGGTTACGATGGAACTGCATTAATGGAATATAAAACTCGTAAAGAAATTGTTTATCGCTTAAAACACGAAACCGCTTGTACTTACGAAATTGATGACACTCCTCCTTTTAAAATTGACCGCGAAGCATTAGGCATTGCGCTCGAAATATCTTTGTTAAGTAAGTTTAATATTGTTGGCGAGGTTCATATTACTCGTAAACAATATTTAGATGGAAGTATTCCAACTGGTTTTCAGCGTACTGCAATATTAGGTGTTGAAGGAGAAATTGAATTAAAAAATAAAAAAGTTCGTTTAATTCAGTTAAGTATTGAAGAGGATTCGTGTCGAGAGGTTTCCGATATTGGACATCGCAGAATTTACATGACCGACCGCTTAGGAATGCCTTTAATAGAAACAGTTACATATCCCGATATGGTTAATCCCGATGAGGTAATGGAAGCTTCTAATTATATACGTTATTTAAATCGCAGTACAGGAAAAGTTCGTACTGGTATTGGTGCAGGTAGAGAAGATGTAAACGTTAGTTGCAAAGGTGGCTCTAGGGTCGAAATTAAAGGTGTTGCACACACAAAATGGATACCAGAATTAACTCATAACGAATGTTATAGACAATGGTCGCTTTTGCAATTACGCGATAAATTATTGAGAAACATACAAAATATTGAAGAATGGAAAATTGTTTCGAAAGAATTAGATCCAAAAGAATTTAACTTTATATACGAACCATTAAAAAATGCAACGCAAAATGGATTAAAAATAATTGCTGTTGGATTGCCTAAATTTAAATCAGCGTTATCTCACTTTACTCAGCCAAATAAATGTTTTGCAAATGAAATTAGCGAACGTTTAAAGGTAATTGCTTGTATCGAACATCCAAATATGACTCATAACGAGTTATCTATTCCTAAAATTAGCGACGACGCTTTTAAAAATATATCTAAACAGCTAAATAGCAATGATAACGATTCTATAATTGTTTTTTGGGCACCTGAAGACGATGTAAAAACAGCTCTCGAAACTATCGAAGAACGATGCAAAATGGCATTTGTTGGAGTTCCTAATGAAACTAGAAAAGCTTTAGAAAATGGAATAACAATTTTTGAGCGTGTTTTACCAGGCGCCGATAGAATGTATCCTGATACCGATTCTGCGCCAATTCCTTTAGAAACAGAGTATCTTAACAATTTGCAAAATAAATTACCTGTTGTTCTAATAGATAGATATAAACAATTAGAGAAATGGAAAGTTCCACACGATACTTACTCTTTTATATTTAAAAATAATTTATTGCCAATTATTGAGAAAATTGTTACCGACTTTAATGCTAACCCTGTTTTTGCAGCAACATTATTTTCTCATACGTTAAAAAATATACAACGTAAAATTAAGCCTGTATCAGAGTTTAATTATGAAATTATATATGGGCTATTTAAATTTTTACAAAATCAAAATATACATTTCGATTTTATTAAAGAAATGTTGCCGATAATTTATCAGCATCCTAAAATTGAATTTGAAAGTGTACTCACTACATTAAAATTTAAAAAAAGGACTAAAGATGATGTTTTTGCCCCCGTTAAGTTTTTAAAAGATAGATTTAAAGAAGTTGGTAAAAATAAAGGTGAAAACGAAAAGGCAAAATGGGTTATGGGTCAATTGCGTAAGCAGGCTATTGGGAATTTTGATTTAAAAGAATTAATAAGTTATATTCATAACAATTAGCAAAATTAGAAGTAAAATAAATAAAGTTAAAAGTAAAACAATGAACATAGAACTTTTTTAAACATATAATATGAACGAAGATTTTTTTCAAGGATATAAAGGACATTCACTCGAAATATTAAAAAAATTTAATGTAAGGGTGTGGGGAACTGCCGAAATTGATACTACTCGTGGAAAATTTGCTGGCACAGTTTTACCTCGTTCCGAAAATGATGATGATTTACATATAGTGTTAAAAATTGTAACTGGTTATAACATTGGGCTTGATATTAATACTATAACCAATATGAAAGAAATTGGTTATAACAAAGCAAATTATAAAATACCAGAAAAAGAATTTCCCTATACTCAAAATTTCCCAAACGTAAAATTAATTGGAACTGGTGGAACAATTGCATCACGACTAGATTATAGAACTGGTGCTGTAATTCCTGCATTTTCGCCAGGCGAATTATATGGTGCTGTTCCAGAACTTGCAGATATTTGTAATCTTACTACTGAGAAGCTTTTTGCAGTTTTTAGCGAAAATATGGGTCCCGAACAATATAAAAAATTAGCTATTGCTATTGGTAAAGAAATTGAAAATGGAATTGACGGAATTATTATTGCTCATGGAACCGATACACTTAGTCATACTGCTGCTGCACTTACATTTATGGTTCAAAATTCTCCTATACCTATTGTTTTAGTAGGTTCGCAACGTTCTAGCGACCGCCCTTCTTCCGATGCAGCTCTTAATTTAATTAACGCTGCTACTGCAGCTGGGCATGGCGATATTGCAGAAGTTATGGTATGTATGTATGGGCCAACTTCCGACGAATATGGATTTTTACATCGTGGTACTCGAGTTAGAAAAATGCATTCTTCATATCGCTCTACTTTCCGAACATTAAGCGATACTCCACTTGCTACAGTATCAAGAAAAAATGGAGTTCAACCAATAAAAAAAGAATATAATCATCGCCGTAAAGATAGAAATGTAATTATTAAACCGTTTTTTGAAGAAAAAGTTACTATTGTGTATTATTATCCTAATATGCAACCCGATATAATTGATGCTTTAGTTGATAATGGTTATAAAGGGATTATTATTGCTGGTACTGGGTTGGGACACATTAATAAACCGTTATATCCCGCAATTGAAAGGGCACATAAAAAAGGAGTTCATATTTTTATGGCAGTGCAAACTCTATATGGGTTTTGTCACATGTATGTTTATGATACTGGTCGCGATTTAATGGCAAAAGGAATAATTCCTGCCGAAAACTTTTTGCCCGAAACAGCTTACATTAAATTAGGTTGGGTTTTGGGGCAAACTAATGATCCAGAAGAGGTTAAGCGACTTATGCTAACTCCAATAAATGACGAAACTACTAAACGTGAACCTTACAATGGGTATCTTGTTTATCAAGGTGGAGTGCCAGAAGTTGAGAATTTTTTAAAGACTTTTCATAAATAATTTTTTGTGGGTTTTATTGAAAAGCTTCGCAAAGAACTTCAAAATCCATTACCTGGTGAAAAATATCAGTTCGAAATGGCATCGGGAAACCGTGTATTTTATAAAGAATTTAAAAATACTTTGCCACCTAAAGTTGGTAGTGTTTTAATTTGTCTTTATTTGCATAATGTTAAATGGAATGTGATTTTTATTAAAAGAACTACTGGCCATGGTCCGCATAGTGGACAAATGGCTTTCCCTGGCGGGATGTTCGAAAATGAAGATGAGGATTTATATGCTACAGCTATTCGAGAGGCTGAGGAAGAAGTAGGAGTTAATAAAGAACAAATCGAATATGTTGGCAAACTTACACCTTTGCATATTCCTGTGAGTAATGTTATGGTTCATCCTTTTGTTATTTGTTTAAGAAATAAACCAACTCTTTTTGGTAATAAAGACGAGGTTGATGAAATAGTAGAATGTACCATTGATGACTTTCTTGATAAAAAAAATCATTCTTCATTTACTTTTGAATATAATGAAAAAACATACGTGTCACCTTGTTTTATTATTAATGGGTATAAGATTTGGGGAGCTACAGCTATGATTTGGAATGAGTTTCTTACTGTTTATAAAAAAATTGTAAACAATGAACAATAAATGTAACACGATAAATTTTTAAAAATGCAAAAAAAACATAAAACTCGTCAAATAATTGAAAACGTTGAAATTATTGATATAGCAGCCGAAGGGAAATCTATTGCTCGTATAGACAATAAAGTTTTATTTGTGTCTTTTGTTATACCTGGTGATATTGTTGATGTTTTAATTACTAAAAAAAATAAAAATTATCTTGAAGGAAAAGTTGTGAACTTTGTTAAAAAATCTGATTTGCGAATTGAGCCCTTTTGCTCGCATTTTGGAGTTTGTGGTGGTTGTAAATGGCAAAGTATCCCTTACGAAAAACAATTGTTTTATAAAGAAAAACAGGTGTTAGATCAGTTACAGCGAATTGGAAAAATTGATATTAAAAAAGTATTTCCAATTATTGCCTCAGAAAAAACAATAAATTATCGTAACAAATTAGAATTTACTTTTTCTAATAAACGCTGGTTGTTCGATGGCGAAGAGGAATTGCCTAATCCAACCGATTATTGGGGTGCGGGATTTCATATACCTGGACGTTTTGATAAAGTTCTTCAAATTGAAAAATGTTATTTGCAAAATGAACCTTCTAATGATATTAGAAAAGAAGTTTATGAATTTTGTGTAAAAAATACAATTCCTTTTTTCGATTTAAAATTGCATACTGGATATGTTCGTAACTTAATAATTAGGAATACATTAGAGGGTAAGTTTATGGTTATTATTTGTTTTTTTAGCGAAAATAACATTTGGCAAGAGCAAATACTTTCTCATATTTCTCATAAATTTTCAGAAATTACTTCTTTGTATTTTGCTATAAATCCTAAACATAACGATAGTTTAGATGGTATTACTCCAGTGTTATATAAAGGCGATAGGTATTTAATTGAAAATTTGAATGGATTAAAATTCAAAATTAGTCCCAAATCATTCTTTCAAACTAATTCTACTCAAGCTGCAATACTTTATAACAAAGTGTACGAATTTACAGGTTTAACTGGTAACGAAATAGTTTACGACTTATATTCAGGTACTGGAACTATTGGCTTATATTTATCAAAATATTGTAAAAAAGTTGTTGGAATTGAGTTTGTTGAAGATGCTGTTTTAGATGCTCGTGAAAATGCTTTGCTAAATAATATAACAAATTCCACATTCTATTCTGGCGATACAAAAAATATACTTAACAACGATTTTATTTTAACAAATGGTAACCCTGATGTAATTGTTATTGACCCTCCTCGAAATGGTATAAGTAAAGAAGTTGTTGAAACAATATTGAAAATTAAACCTAAAAAAATCGTATATGTAAGTTGTAATCCTGCTACCCAAGCTCGCGATTTGCAAATAATGAGCGAAATGTACATAATTTTACAAATACAACCTATTGATATGTTTCCACATACCCATCATGTTGAGAATGTGGCTTTATTAATGGTTAAGTAAACTTATATAGTCGTCACTTAAAAAGTATACAACAAAATAACATTCAGTTAAATAACTTTATAAAACCATGAGAATATTTGCAAGAAATAATAGAAAAACATTTAAAACCTTGCATATTTTATAATTTCTTTAGTGTAATAAAGAATAATTGTTTTCTAAAGTTTTAATCGAATCGGTGCGGTGGGTCGTTCACGAACGGCTTTAGCCCTCACGAACACATCTAAAAACTTGTAGTGAGCTTGTCGAAATAATCATAAAAGGTGTGAGTAATGGTGATAACTATAATTTTTGGGTTATAATACACGATGTTATAATAAAACATCGCCCTTTTTTGTGTCCTCACAAACAATTATTCGTATCAAATATTTGAAAAAATCCTATTTTGAATGCAAAACGTTTGTGCAGACACAAACGAAGGCTGAGGGTTTTTTTTGCGTCATTCCCGCGCAGGCGCATTGGCGTCAAGCTAAAAAGATATTTTCATAATGTTTCGCTCCTACGGAGCTATAAATAGTTGGGGTGAAATTATTTTCTACCAAGATTTTACTCCGCTGGGGTAAGTCCAGCTCCGTTAGGAGCGAAATCTTGGTAAAAAAAACATAAAAAATAAATATAAGCTCCATAGGAGCGAAATAAATATCTTCGTAATGTCTATATTGTTAATGCAATACATCATGTTTTTTATATATTAGCTTGACGCGTATGCGCGCAGGCGGGAATCCCCTATAGTGCGAAAAAAGAAAAATATAAAACATCTAAATTGAAAAACGCAAAGATTATAATTTTAAAAAAGGGTTTTTAAGGTTCG
>JAVHRJ010000248.1:0-4191 GCA_036171595.1 Bacteroidales bacterium | reverse complement strand
TGTCGTACCATACAGTATCTTGAAAAACACTATTTTGGTCATAAACAAAATGAGGATTATTGTAATCGAGTTCTTGAATTTGGTTATTTGTTAAATCTCTGGCTAAAGTCCAAAGGTAATTAGGCGCTATAGTATAACTACGTGATATTTTTTTACTATAATCGCCGCCAATATTAATATTAACTTTATTGTACATAATGTTAATTTCGCCAGAAACATGCCAATTATTCTCTTCGTTTTTTGAATACATGTTATAAGGAGTTCCAGGATTATTCCACATTTCATAAATTTTTGATGGCTCATCGCCATTAAGTAACCCGCCTCCAACATGGTATAGCGATGAATTATAAAAAAATACATCGTTGTGATTTACAGTATTATAAAAATCGTTATTCCATGTTGAATAAAATGGGTTGCTATATTCGTTTGATGTATAATTATATAAACTATCTTGAAATCCGTTATGTTGATAAACTCCTGAAGTATAACCACTTATTGTATCGGTCCAGCTATAAGTTTTGGCTTTATATGAATTAAATTTGCCAGCATAACCATATCTAAAAAAATCGTTTTTATAATCGGCGTTTTCAATTAAATTAGTATAATGGGAGTAACTTAAATTAACATTGTATTTTAAATTTAATTTTTCTGACTTTATAACATTATGCTCTAATTTTAAATAACTAATATTATAGTTTGCTTTAAAGTCGGGATTATTCCACCAATTCATTAGCATATTTTCATAAATTGGGAGTTTCCCATTTCTAAATGTGCTAAAATTTCCAATAGTAAAATCAATATTTTTATTTATTGGTAATATAATTTTTCCGAAAAACTTTCTTGAATTACTATAGTCGTTTTGCACATACCTGCTATCGGTAAATATATTGCCAGTAACATATTCCGAATTTATATTTGTACCAAATGTGGCATTATTTAATGGATCGGCATAAAGTTCGGCTATTTTATTAGTACTCATGCGGTTTTTTATTACATTTGTTGGAAAAGGTTCGCCGTCATTTTTTATACTAAGTGCAATTAAAAATAAAGGTTTAAATTTTTCCGAAAATTTAATAGTTCCATTAATATTACACATTCCCTCGATTGCATTTTGAGCGGCATCGTTAGTAATGTTTTTAAAACTAATATACGGAAAATCTTTTCTAATGTCTAATGTTACACTTAGCGAATCTGATGGTTTTAATGTAGAAAATAAAAAATTACCCCCAAGCGAGTTTCCTGAATTAAAAATTGTAGAATTATTTGTATGCTCAATTTTACTAATTACAAAATACGGAAAATCGGAAAACATTTGCATTGGGATGTCATCTATATACACAGACCTTTCTGCAGATTGCATATTGTTATAATATATTCTACTGCTTTCAAAACTAAAAGTATTTGGAAATAATTTTAGTTCAGAATTAACATCAAAAATTGGGAGTTTTTTAAAAAGTGTATCATCAAAACAATTTGTTAAAATTCTGTTTTTATGCATATCTGAAATTTGTGCAAATATGAATAAAACATTAAAAAATAGAATTAATAATAAAATAAATTTCATATTAATATTTAACTTTGTTAAAATGTATTTTAAAGCTTTAAAATTATGAAAAAAATCTTATTTGTTGTTCTTGGAATTTTTATTTTTCAGTTAATTAATGCACAAGATACCATTAGTTACACAACCAAAAAGCATGAAATTAATATTGGTTATTTTAACATGTTTAACTTAAATGCATACTATAACACAGTTGGTATTGGTTTTAAATGCAGTGGTAAAAAAGTTGCTTTGCGAATTGGTACTGGATTTAATTATTATAATTCAAACTATAAATCAACAAGTAACACAAATAACAGAAAAGATTTATTAATAACCCCAATGATTGGCATCGAATTTAAACAGAGTTATAAACGCATTAATGTATTTTATGGCTCAGACGTTAGAGGAATTATTCAACAAGAAATTTCAAATTCTAGCAGTTCATCAAATAGCGAACAATCTGAATATGGAATGGGTTTAAGTCCTTTTATTGGAATAAAGTATTTTATAAATAAACGCATTTCAATTTCAACAGAAACAAGTTTCAATATTTTATACTCTAAACAAATATATAAATTCACTTCTCCAAATAGTCCTTTTTATGAATCAAACAGCAAAACTTTATCGGCTAATTTAAGTCCGTTAGGAATTTTTTCAATAAATTTTCATTTTTAATTATTAAGAACCCGAATCAATTTTTTAATTGATTCGGGCTATTTTTTTAGTATTTAATATTACTTAGATACTTTTAAAATATCTTTAATCTTTTTATCTAACTCTTCTTTAGTCATGTAACCCACATTCATTTGTGGCTGTCCGTTTGCTGGTATAAACAACACAGCTGGAATTGAAGTAATATTAAACAGTTGAGAAAGCTCTTGTTCATTATCGGTATTTACCTTATAAACCAACAGTTTGCCTTTATATGTTTCGCTTGCCGATTCAATAAATGGTGATAACATTTTACAAGGACGACACCAATCGGCATAAAAATCTATTATTGCTGGCAGTTTGCCTTTATATTTCCAATCTTTTGATTTAGAGTAATCGTAAACCTTTTGTTTAAAAGTTTCTTTTGTTAAAAATTCAACCTTATTTGAATTATTTACTTTGTTATTTGTCAGTAATGGCTGTGCAATTAATGAAACAGAAAATAACAAATAGGCAATTATTATAGTTAAAGTTTTCATTTTTTTATTATTTAACGCCTAGTATCTCATCGAAAGCTTTAATAAAAGATTCTTTAGGCATTGCTCCAGCCGACATTTGTGGTTGTCCTTCTTTCGGAATAAATAAAATTGATGGAATACTTCTAATACCAAATACAGAAGCTATTTCTTGCTGGTCTTCGGTATCAACTTTATAAATATTTATTTTGCCTTCGTATTCTGTACCAAGTTCTTCTAATATTGGAGCAACCATTTTACATGGCGAACACCAATCGGCGTAAAAATCTATTACACAAGGTTTATCGCCTTCGAATTTCCATTCTTTATTTGTTTCGTAATTAAAAACTTTTTGTTTAAAAGTTTCGGATGTTAAATGTTCTAACATAATTTTAAAATTTAAATTTGTATAAAGATATTAATTTATTGAAATTAACATATCAAATAATATGCATAAGTGTATATATGATAAAAAATATTTATTTTAAATACATAAATAGTAATTTTGACCGATTTTATTTGTTTTGAAAATTAAATAATGAAGATTAATTTAAACGATAATATATTTAATACCATTTCGTTAGCAGCATCGAAATTAAATATTAACGCTTATGTTGTAGGTGGTTTTGTTAGAGATACCATAATTGGCAGGAATTCAAAAGATATTGACATAGTGGCAGTAGGAAGTGGAATTGAATTAGCTCACGAAGTTGCTAATATGCTAGACATTAAAAAGGTGGCTTTTTATAAAAATTTTGGAACAGCACAAATAAAAGTTCACGACATTGATATTGAATTTGTAGGCGCTCGAAAAGAAAGCTATCAAAGAAATTCGCGTAAACCAATTGTCGAAAATGGAACATTAGACGATGATCAAATGCGTAGAGATTTTACTATTAATGCATTAGCAGCATCGCTAAATAAAAATGATTTTGGAACTGTTTTATCGCCCTTTAATGGACTAAACGATTTGCAAAACAGAATTATACGTACCCCACTCGAACCTGTTATTACTTTTAGCGACGACCCTTTGCGTATGATAAGAGCAATACGTTTTGCATCGCAACTTGGCTTTGATATTGAAAGCGAAACATACAAAGCAATTTCGGTAAATGCCGAACGTGTAAAAATTGTTTCAATTGAACGAATTATTGATGAGTTTAATAAAATTATGCTTTCACCAAAACCTTCGATTGGTATCGAAATGCTCGAAGAAACTGGGCTTTTAGCAATATTTTTTCCTCAATTGCTTCAACTAAAAGGTGTCGAAAATATTGAAGGAAAAATGCACAAAGATAATTTTGCTCATACTTTGCAAGTTGTTGACCAAATTAGTTTACAATCGAGCGACCTATGGTTGCGATGGGCTGCACTTTTACACGATATTGGAAAACCAATTTCAAAACATTTTAATAAAGAAACAGGTTGGACTTTTCACGGTCACGAAGTAACTGGGGCTAAAATGGTTGAAGAAATATTTCG
>JAVHRJ010000247.1:0-4212 GCA_036171595.1 Bacteroidales bacterium | reverse complement strand
AAATAATCTAAATCAATTTCTTATCTTTGCAATATTATCAGCTAATTATGGAATATAAAAAAAACGACCGCACAAAACACAAAAGTGCTACAAACAAGTACGAGAAGAAACCTCATACTAAAACTATCGGATCTGAATCTTCTTTTAAAAAAAACAATTACAAAAAAGAGAAGAAATTCGACAAAAAAAATGCTGGTACAAGTGATGGGTCAATGCGATTAAACAGATATTTAGCAAATGCCGGAATATGTAGCCGCAGGCAAGCCGACGACTATATCACATCTGGCGTAGTAAGCATTAACGGCAAAATTATAACAGAACTTGGAACAAAAGTATTACCAGGCGACGAAGTAAAATTTAACAACGAACGAATTAATCAGGAAAAAAAAGTTTACATATTGTTAAATAAGCCAAAAGATTATATTACAACTGCTTCTGACGAAAAAGGAAGAAAAACTGTTTTAGAATTAATTCGCGGTGCTTGCCACGAGCGCGTTATGCCTGTGGGTAGGCTCGATAGAAACACAACCGGAATAATTTTACTTACCAACGATGGAGACATGACTTCGAAGCTTACTCACCCAAGTTCTAACAAAAAGAAAATATACCACGTATTTCTTGATCAGAACATTAAAAAAGACGATATTATTACTTTAAAAAAAGGAATTGAGCTGGAAGATGGTTTTATAAAAGCCGACGATTTAAATTATGTTGACCCTGTTGATAAAAGCCAGGTTGGCATTGAAATTCATTCAGGACGTAACCGATTAGTTCGTCGTATGTTTGAGTTTTTAAGCTACAAAGTAATTCGCCTCGATAGAGTTTATTTTGCTGGATTAACTAAAAAAGGTTTACCACGCGGACAATGGCGTTTTTTGACCGAAAACGAAATTAAAATGATACAAATGGGTGCTTTTGAATAATTTTTTTTATAATAACATATTAGATTTTCATTTTATTAAAAAATGATAAATAATATTGAATTAACTTTAAATAAAATATTTTTCATTGTATGTTTTACATTAATAATATTTTCGTTAAACGTAAATTCTCAAACTTATAAAATTTCTGGAAAGGTTATAGATAACAACACTCACGAGCCTCTTGCATTTGTTAATGTTGTTTATGGCGAAAAAAATTTAGGAACCTCAACAAATATTGATGGAAATTTTACATTTCAAACATCAAAAAATGATGTTAATTTAGTTTTTAGTTATTTAGGATATTCTACAAAATACTTAAAAATAAATGCTACAAATCAAACTGAAATACTAAAAATTGAACTAATCCCATCTTCTTTAAATTTAAACGAAATAACTATAGTTGCAGGTAAAAATCCTGCTCACCGTATAATAAATGCAGTTGTAGAAAACAGAGAAAAAAACAACCCCGAGAGCTTAAATTCATTCTCATATATTTCGTATAACAAAATGTACTTTACTGTCGATCCTAAAATGCACGAAGCATCGTACGATTCAATAAAAATAACTCCTCGAACACTTCCAAAGTTTTTAAAATATAAAGCAAAAACTGACAGCTTACAAGCCGACACAAACAAAACAAAGAGCATAGAAGCATTTTTCTCTAAAAATCATATTTTTATGACGGAGACTGTAAGCGAACGCAAATTTTTATATCCCGATAAAAATCAAGAGAAGGTAATAGCATCGCGAAGCTCGGGATTAAAACAACCGTACTTTTTGTTATTGGCAACACAGTTACAATCATTTTCGTTTTATACTGATATTGTTGAAGTTGGAAGCAAAAAATATTTAAGTCCAGTTGCCAAAAATGCCACAAAAAAATATTTTTTTCAACTTGAAGACACTATTTTTACTGAAAATAGAGATTCAGTATTTGTTATTTCGTATCGTCCATTAAAAAATAGTTTATTCGATGGGCTAAAAGGAGTTTTGCAAATTAACAGCAATGGCTATGCACTGCAAAGTGTTATTGCCGAACCACTACAAAACACTGATGGGTTAGGCATTAAAATTCAACAGAAATACGAGTTTATTAAAAATAATCATTGGTTTCCAGTGCAATTAAATACCGATTTAAAATTTTCTGGATTGCAAGTTAGCGACCATCCCGACACGTTGTTATTAAATGATAGTTTAGCTGTAATTCGCAATATTAATTTACCTCTTTTAGGAGTAGGAAAAAGTTATATCGATATGATAGAGATTAATCCTTATTTAACCTCAAAACAATTTAACAGCATTCAGCTCGAAATAACAAAAGATGCAGCAAAAAAAGACAGCTCTTTTTGGAATATTTATCGCTCCGAATTATTAAGCAAAAAAGAAATTGAAACATATAAAATTATAGATAGCTTAGGCGAAGCCGAACATTTAGATGCAAAATTAAAAACACTCGAAAGACTTACAAAAGGGTATATTCAGTGGGGATTTATTAATTTTAATTTAGCTAAAATGCTTTCTTATAATCACTACGAAGGTCTAAGACCTTGTTTAGACATAATAACAAATGAAAAAATTGTTAAATGGATTTCAATTGGAGGTTATGGTGCATACGGAACAAAAGATAAAGATTTTAAATACGGTGGGCGAATTAAAATTGGTAACACTTTGCAAAACGAAACACAATTTGTAACATCATTCTCCCACGATGTTAGTGAAGTTGGAACAATGTCAATGATAGATTATAACACTATTACATCAACTGAAATTTACAGACAAATTCTTGTTAACAAAATGTACAATTACGATGAATTTAAAACTTCATTTACATTTAGATGGTTACAATACTTTAAAACTGAATGTTTTGGAAGAATTGTTTATAACAACTTGCCCAACAATTATTCTTTTAATAATTTTTCTGATACTATTAAAAATGTTTTTATAACAAATGAAGTAGGAACAAAATTTAAATTTTCATACAAAGAAAAATTTATGAAAACTTTTTTTGGCAAATACTCACTTGGTTCAAAATATCCAACATTGTTTTTTAACGTTACTAAAGGGATTAAACAAATAAATGGAAATTTTGATTATTTAAAATTTGAGTCAAAAATAAATGCCAATTTTGATTTTAAATTATTAGGAAAAGCCAACATTCAATTAAGTGCTGGGCTTATAAATAAAACACTTCCTTTAAATTTATTATATACCGGTTACAGTAATTACTCCGAATTTTCAATTGATGCTTCAAACACCTTTGCAACAATGCGTATGAACGAATTTTATTCAGATAAATTTGCTTCATTATTTTTTACTTATGATTTTGGGAAACTCCTTTTTAAAGCAGGTAAATTTCAACCAGGAATTTCTATTTGTCAAAATATTGGTTTCGGGAATATGCAAAACAAGGAAACAAATTTAGGTTTCAACTTTAACACTATGGAAAAGGGATATTACGAAACAGGTATAATTTTTAGTAACATTATACACCAATCAATTGCGGGGTATGGCCTTGCTGTTTACTATAGATATGGTTCTTACGGCTTTACAAATACTCGCAATAATTTTGCAATAAAACTGTCGTTTAAAATAAATTAATTTTTAATTAATTTTAAAGTTTGCGATTTGTTATTAACAATAACTTTTAGAAAATAAACGCCACCTTGTAAATTTACATTTAACAGCTCGTTAAAATTAAAATCATAAAAACCAGCTTCGTACATTTTGTTAAAATCAACTATTTTCTTTCCTAAAATGTTAGTTAAAACAAACTTAACATTTGCATTTTTGTTTAAATCAAAAACAATAATCGAGTTATTATCAATTGGATTTGGGTAAATATTTAAATTATTTGTTTCTGTTAAAGTTAAATTATCAATATTTGTAAGCTGGTCAATATTTATATCATCTATGTATATATTGTTACCATTAATAGATTTTGCTTCAAATTTAAATCTTAAATATGGGCGAGTTAAAAACATATTAATACTAATTTTTACTTTTTCCCATTGAGTTGTGTCGGTAGGCACCCATGACGAAACATAACTACCACCATTTGTTGCCAATGAGGCCCCAGCACTATAATATCGCATAAACCATGTTTCACCACAATTATACGATACAAATAAAGTTAATTTATCTAAAGAATTAACATCTATTTGAGCGTAAGAAACCCTAAACGATATATATTTATTAGGGTTATTGTTTAATAATATATTAGGTGAAATTATTGATGAAATTTGTTCGGCGTTATTTAGTTCATTATTCGCATTTAAACAAGCATTTCCTG
>JAVHRJ010000246.1:0-4214 GCA_036171595.1 Bacteroidales bacterium | reverse complement strand
CGTTACAAGATTTTCAAATAGCCTTGGAAAAGTGTTGTTATGCAAAAAAACAAATCATTTCCGAAACGTTGAAACAAGAAATACTTGAAAAATACGATGCTCAAATATTTAAAATTACAAGCCTTGATTTGCAACGAGAAGAACAGAAGAACCTAAAAGCACACACTCGAATTTGGCACCAATTCTGGACAAAAGAAAACGAAGAACAGAATTATAATTTACGTCTGAATCCTGAAATATCTATCATTTGGCGTATTGCAAAACAAACACGATTAGAAAAATACGGAAAAGACTCTAAATTGTATGACCTGACAAAACGGAACAGATATTTGCAAGAGCAATATACTCTTTGCACCACAATTACAGAAAATGCGTTGAGTAATGAGATTACTTTTGCTTTTGAAGACACAAAGAAAAAAGAAATTGAAATCGGAAAGTTTAATGATAAAATAAATCTCTACTTAAAGGAAAAACTAACGAGGAACAAACTGTGGTTTTATGGTATTGATGCCGGAGAGGTGGAATTAGCTACTTTGGCGTTAATGGGGAAAGACAAAAAACCTGAATTATTTACGACTTATGAACTTAAACAATTGAATTTTGCCCAAAAAGGATACATATTTAACAAAGAGCATGAATTGATAAAACGCGAAAAACCATACAAAGCCATTCAAAACTTATCATATTTCTTAAATAAAGAATTATATGAGAAGACATTCCAAGATGGTAAATTCATTGAAACTTTCAATAAATTGTTTGAGAAAAAGCTAGTGTCAGCTATTGATTTAACAACAGCAAAAGTGATTAATGGAAAGATTGTAACGAACGGAGACCTAACTACATTTTTGAATCTAAAAATATTACATGCTCAACGAAAAATATATCAGGAACTTATTACGAATCCACAAGCTAAATTAAAAGAAAAAAATTACGAATTCTATTTTGAGATTGAAGGAAAAGAATATGTCAGAAAAATTTATTTAAGCAGATTGGATTTTGAACATATTAAACCCTACCAAGAAATAAAAGATTATTTGTTTGCCTATTTTGCTAATCAACAAAAAAATGAAGCAAGAGTGGAAGAACAAATTAATCAAACACGAAGGGCATTAGTAGGTAACATGATAGGAGTGATTTATTTCTTGTATCAGCAATATCCGGGAATTATTTCGATTGAAGATTTAAAGCAAACTAAAGTTGAATCGGACAGAAAGAGATTTGAAGGGAATATTGAAAGACCTTTAGAATGGGCATTGTATCGAAAGTTTCAGCAAGAAGGATTTGTTCCTCCCATTAGCGAACTTATTAAATTAAGGAAACTTGAAGATCATACAAAAATGAAAGGTAAAAAAGAAGTTGATGAAGGAATAAAGCAATTCGGTATTATTAAATTTGTAAGCGAAAAAGAGACAAGCTTAACTTGTCCAAACTGTAACGAAAAAGCTTATGCAAGTAGTAACGATTCTAATTATCTTAAAGATAAAAAGATTAAAGTATTTTATTGTTATAAATGTAGTTTCCATAACAAAAATAATCCATTGGGACATAAAAGCTTAGATGACAATGACAAAATCGCTGCATTCAATATTGCAAAAAGAGGGTTGCAAAATTTATAGCCATGTACGAGTATATCTCCATATCAACCCTCAACGACTTCATCTTCTGCCCGTATTCCATTTACCTGCATAATGTTTATATGGGTGGCGACGAAGACTTAGTTCATGCTACTCCACAAACAAAAGGTAAGGCAGCACATGAGGCAATTGATGAAAAGAAATACAGTAGCCGCAAAGACGAAATTACTTCATTATCGGTATATAGCAACGAATTAGGTGTTATTGGAAAAATAGATTTATATAAAGGAAAAGAAAAGATATTGATTGAACGGAAATACCAACTTAATAATATTTATCAGGGGCAAATCTATCAGCTTTGGGCACAATATTTTTGCATGAAAGAAATGGGTTATGATATTGAAAAATTAGCTTTTTATGCTATTTCTACTAATAAGATATTCCCAATTAACATTCCAACAATTGAAAACAAAAAAGAATTACAGAATTTTATTATTCGATTTAAACAATATGACCCGAAACAGAATATTCAAATAAACAAAAACAAATGCATTCATTGTATTTATTGCAATTTATGCGATAAAACCGACACAGAAAATGTTTACTAATAAAGACATAGAGCATCGCTCTATTTTTGTAATAAATTGTATTGAAAACAGAAATTTAAAAGTAGTAAATGGTGAACTACTTTTAGAAAATACTGAAATAAAGAAAACACTTACCAAATTGCCATTTCAAAAAATTCTTGCATTATTTGTTATTGGGCATATTACAATAACAACTGCTCTAATTGACAAATGTACTAAAAATGGTATTCCTATTGTAGTAATGAAGCCCAATTTTCGTCCAGTATTCTTCTTTTCAATAACTGCCGAAGCCAACTTCTTATTAAGGCAAAAACAATATGAATTAGATAAAAATGATTTACAAATACCAAAAATATTAGTTGCAAATAAAATTCAGAATCAATTGCGTAATTTGGAAAAAACAAGGATGAAAACTCATTTAATACAAAACGCTAAAGAACAATGCGAATTAGCTTTGTCAATAGTTACAGATACATCAGACTATAACACTCTAATGGGTTTAGAAGGAAGAATAGCAAAAACATATTTTTCAGCTTACTTTGAAATTTTGGAATGGAAAGCTCGATGCCCAAGAGCAAAAACAGACCCTTTAAACGTAACACTCGACATTGGTTATACTATTTTATTTAATTATATTGAAGCTTTTGTGCGATTATTCGGATTCGATCCTTATATTGGTGTTTATCATCGGCTTTGGTTCAAAAGAAAATCGTTGATATGCGATTTAATGGAACCATTTCGCTGTTTAATTGACCAACAGGTACGTAAAGCATTTAATACAAAACAGTGTAAAGCTGAAGATTTTAATCTTTTTAAAAACGAATTTTTATTAAAACGAGAAAAAAACAGCGATTACTCTAAATTATTTTATGAAATTTTAATTGAATATAAATCAGATGTGTTTTTATATGTTAGAAGTTATTACCGCTGTTTTATGCAAAAGAAAAGCACACCAGAATATCCTAAATTTATAATTAAATAAATTATGATAGTAGTAAGTTACGATATTTCTAATAATAAACTCAGAACTCAATTTTCTAAGATGCTTGAAAAAAACGGAGGAATTAGATTACAATATTCTGTTTTTGAAATAAATAACACTAAACGTATTCAAGATATTTTAAAAATTAAAATTGAAAATACTTTTGCAAAACAGTTTGATGGCGGTGATAGTATTTTTATTTTTGAAACTGATGAACATAAAGCTGTTAAATATGGGAATGCTATACACAGAGATCAAGATTTACTTTTTTTTACCTAACAAAAGAAAGTCTTTATTTATTTCTCGATATTTATAACTAATTGATATTAAGTTTTTTGACGTATTGTTTGAAAAAAGGGGGGGTAATAGTATTGGTATTTTTAATTGTATTATTACAATAAAACAACTACTTTTACACCAATACGTTTTATACATAGAGGCTATAAGCCTTTTTAAATTTCTACTATTGTAGATGTCTGCACCTAATATTTCTAATCTATAGGCTATAAGCCTTTTTAAATTTCTACTATTGTAGATCTTATTCATTCTACTCATTATTGGCACGGCTATAAGCCTTTTTAAATTTCTACTATTGTAGATTGAATATTAAATCTAATAATGAGCAAGGCTATAAGCCTTTTTAAATTTCTACTATTGTAGATAAGACGTTTAACGCATTGTCAGCATGGGCTATAAGCCTTTTTAAATTTCTACTATTGTAGATACAGGATAGTCGGGCAATATTTGTCCGGCTATAAGCCTTTTTAAATTTCTACTATTGTAGATCTGGAAGAAATGAATAGAGTACGAAAAGGCTATAAGCCTTTTTAAATTTCTACTATTGTAGATATAAGTCTGTTTTTTCGATTGTTTTTTTGGCTATAAGCCTTTTTAAATTTCTACTATTGTAGATAGGTATATTAACACCATGCCAATAATAGGCTATAAGCCTTTTTAAATTTCTACTATTGTAGATACACCTCTAAAGTAGTTCCATCGCTAAAGGGCTATAAGCCTTTTTAAATTTCTACTATTGTAGATCGTGTTAAACTTGTTCGTTATCGTTAAGGC
>JAVHRJ010000245.1:0-4216 GCA_036171595.1 Bacteroidales bacterium | reverse complement strand
TTGTTCAAAGTAGTTCTATTAATTAACATTGTTGCAAACTGCACTTGCAAAGAAAAATAAGTGCAGTTTGCTAAATATTTGGCTTTGTCGTTTTAAACTGCATTGCTGTTCTGGGCGGCGGGTTATCGGCAACGTCGTTAGTTGCCGATAAATTGTTTTTAGAAAATACGCTGTGTATTTATATGATTAAAAACCATTTTTTAATAGAATTATATTTTTTATCAACATTATTTATTTCCAGTTGCACAAATAATAATATTAACAAAATACATTTAGCGAAGATGACATACATAATCACTGTAAGAACTCCAAACTCGATTTTGATGAGTTCAGATACACGGTTGAACTATTTTAACGATGTTGAATTAGATGGAGTCCGATATCAAAGAGTAACAGCAATTGCAGACTGTATTAGGAAGACTTTCTATATTACCAGCGCACAAGTTGGTATTAATTTTTTAGGTATCGGTTATTTTGAAGACAAAGAACTGAGTAATACCAACAAATATCCATTATCTCATTTTATACAGAAATTAAATAGTCATAAAATTGACGGTAGTATAAAAGATAAGTTCCAACACATATTTAAATATTTTGTTTCAATAAGTGAATCTCATAATACCGGTCAATATGTGAAAGGTGTTATGACCGGATATAATAGAGGTGTATCATATGTCTGCACTTTTAACACATATGATAATACATTTGATTATGGTGAGTTACCTATAGGTAGTTTTGTGGATAGCGAGAATAACAAAAATCTTTTCCCAAAGGATAGGCAAAATATTATTAACGAGGTAGACAAAAGAATTAAACAAAAAAGTATTGAAAAACCATATTACATTGGTGATGATATCGAAATTATGGAACTACTGCCCAATGGTACCTTTATATATATCCAAGAGAGTAAACATATATTTAATGGAACACATCAAGAATTAGTAAATAACTTTAATACAGATATAGATAAAATAAATGGAAGAATAATTAATCCACCTGTTCTTCAAAAATATGATTTTTGATATTAGTATCGAATAAGGCAACTAACCAGCCAATCAAGGCGGACGCCGGTTTCGCATTGGTCATTTGTGTAATTCTTAGCTTTGTTCTTCCGTGTATTGTTGCTCTGTAAAGTAGTTCTGTTAAATAAATATTTTTATAATTATTGGCAGTTGTTTTTTAAGTGGCATCGCTGTTCTGGGGCGCCGCTTATCGGCAACGTCGTTATACCCATAAGTAATTCAAAGGATTAATTTTTATTATTTCACTTAATTATAAAAAGCATTTTCTGATAATATTGATTTTAGGAATCTTTACTCAAGTTAATTATTCTCAAGTTGATTCGTCAAAGTATGATGACAAATTATTTTATTTTAATCCAAGTATTCATAGTATTCAAATTGATGCAACTTCAATTGTACTTATGAACCAAATTGGCGGAGAATTTGATTTTGATATTTATCAACTAAAAAATAAAAACTTTTGTGTTGGAACTAGAATCGGAATTGAACACTATTATCTGACTAACTTTGTAGATAAATATTATGGCTCGCCATTTACCGATTATAATTTTTTTGCAAGAATGAGTAATGTTGCCGGTGATTTATCGACGAGCTTCCTAATTGGACTTACATATTATACAACTGATGAAAATTATTTTCCTAGTAAGTATTTATTTAGAACTGGATTTGAAATAAGATATGGAACTATCTTTGGATTTATATTGAAAGGTTCTACCTCACTAAAAAAAAATACATCCTTTATTGGTTTAGGAATATTTATAGGCTATAATCATAATTAACAAAATGGGTATAACAAGCGGTTCAAGCTGACTGCTTCTTTCGCATTTGGCTTTTGTGAAATTTTAATTTTTAATATTTCGCTTAAAGTAACTTGTTCAAAGTAGTTCTAATAAAAAAGTTTTTTAATAATTATCGGCTTAGGTTTTTCAGTGCTGCATTGTTGTTCTGGGCAGCAGCTTAACCGCAAGGCCGTTAGGCATTTCGTTAAATACAATGAACGATTGCTTAGTTTGGTTTCTTTAATATTATAAAAAGGAGTGATATTATGTTTGCATTAAACAGTTTCAAATTGTTATTACTTTCTATTTTTGTTTTGTTATTCTGTTTTAACAAAAGTCAAGCACAAACTAAAGCAATGGGTGAACCCGTACCGGGTGCAGAAATTTTAGTAGAACAAGAGCCAAATGACGTACCAATAAAGGCTGTGGCTCATAATTCTACACGTTCCAATGTACAAAGGAATTATTCTGCAAAGTGTATTACTGATAAAAATGGGGAGTTTGAGTTTAGTTTCCCAAAAGGATACAAACTGCCAAGTAGCGGTGAATTGACTCTTACAATTACTCCTCCTAAAACTTCTGGTGCTAAAGATAAAGAACTGAACGGGACTGAAATAGGCGGTAGAAAGTATCCAACGACTAAACAAAAAATTACAGTTAAGTTTAATACTAAAAATGGCAAGATAGATGCTTATTGTACTTACATAGGAGGTCCGTATTCACACGCGCACAGCAATATGGAAGATGAACAGAAAGGTACTAAAGGTACCACGCTTAAATTCATTTTAATATGGAATCGACCCGACCCCATCAAATCAAACAAAGGCGGATTTGCTGTCAGTGGGAAAAATATGACTTAGAGGAAGTAACTTCTTACAAAATGAGGAATTTATGTTAAAGACAATAATCGTTCTGTTTTTCTTCTTTTCCTTCGATGCTATTGCACAAGAATCTAATTTAGAATTTAATGCTCGTTCTAATATTGGATTAACATTTACGAGCATTAGCAAAGAAGAAAAAAACGAAAATCTTGAGTGGCTCTTAAATTTACAAGCAAACTTTAATTATCACAGCGATAACTTTCATTTTGATTCTGATTGGTTTATTAACTATGGTCAAATTGTAAGTTCTGGAGACAGACCTGAAAAAACTCAAGATGCTTTTATTTTCAACTTAATGCCATCTATAAAATTGATTGATACACCAAGCATAAGATTGTTTCTTCAAAGCAAAGCAGAAACACAATTAAAGAAAGGATACATTGGCGAACAAGAGACCAATTTTTTTGATCCACTTTTTCTTACTCAAACAATCTTTGTTGGCGAAAAAAATAATTTAATTCAAAACACGGATGAGCAAAAACTTGAATTAGTTTACGGGATTGGCTATTCGTTTCAACAAGTAATAAAAAAGCATTTTGTTCTTTCAAGTGAAGATATGCCAAGCAGTGATGCAGAGTATATAAATAGTCCATCGGCAGTTTTTAAAATCAATTTCAATAAAACATTTAGCGAAGATGTGTCGTTTAGTGCATCAATGAATTCTTTATTTATGATGAAAAAAGATTTTTTTAAAAGTACAAGCAATTCAAGATTCAGCTCGTTAATCCTTGCGAGTTTGGATATTAAATTTATTTCCATACAGTATACTAATCGTTTGGTTTATGATAAAGAGCTATCAAATAAAAGACGATTAGAACAATCATTGGTTATTGGAGTTACAATCGATATTTAAAGAAATATGCCTAACAAGCTTTTCCACCCGACCGCGTTTTCATTGCGGCATTGTTCAAGTTTGCGGGTTTGGCTAAAAGGGTAAGCATTGCAAGTAAGTATGTTCTATTAAATAAAATTGTTAATAATTATTGGCAGTAGCTTTTCATTTTGTCATTGCCGCTCGGGGCGGACGGGTGAAAAGCAACGCCGTTAGGCATTTCAAAAAAGAGGTGAAAAATGATTAAGATTTACTTGTGTTACTTTATTACAGTACTCTTTTTTAGTAAAGTTTACCCCCAAGGGATTAAATATGAAACAGAACCAAATGATACAACAAATACTGCAAATTCTATAGTATATGGGGATACAATAATTGCATCCATCTCTCCCGCAGGTGACGTTGATTTTTACAAATTTAATGTGTCAAATGTCGATACTGTAATTATCTTCGCAAGCCCAATTAATAATTCCCAACTTTCATTTACTCAAACTTTAACCGGGAACATAATTTCGTGGGATTATTATGGAGATTCAATCTATGTTATATTAGGTAATGGTATATGTTACTTAAGGTTTTCATCATCAAATAATTTAATGTTTGCTAAAAATGATTTTAATAAAATTCCAAACTATAAATCTTTTCCAGACAACAAGATAAATGTTAAATCCAATTCACAGTTAATAGACAATAATCAAATAA
>JAVHRJ010000244.1:0-19392 GCA_036171595.1 Bacteroidales bacterium | reverse complement strand
TAACTAGCTTATATGTATTCTTTTTTCATACTTAACATGTCAAAATAGGAAGATAAGTATGATAACACTCATTTCTTATTTTGAGTAAAGATATTGAAAAATTAAAATAAATCATCAAACGGACTTTTAATTTTTTGTAAACTTTGTTCTGTAACGTGTGTGTAAATTTCTGTGGTTTTCGAACTTTTATGTCCTAATAATTCTTGTATATATCTTAAATCTGTTCCGCTTTCTAATAAGTGAGTTGCATACGAATGCCTTAGCCAATGTAATGTAACTGGTTTTGTTATTTTGGCTTTCAAAACCGCTAATTTTAAAACCGACTGTAAACTTTGTTCCGAATATTGCTCACCAACTTTTTCCCCTTCAAACAACCACGTTTTAGGCTTGTATAGCTTATAGTAATTTCTTAACATTTCTATTATTTTGTCCGATATTGGTACAATTCTATCTTTTTTCCCCTTCGAATTTAATATTAATAATAAATGTCTTTTCGAATCTACATTTGATGATTTTAGATTTAATAATTCACTTCTTCTTAAACCACACGCATATATTAAACTTAACATTGATGTATGTTTAATATTTTTTAATGCTGATAATATCGATGCTACTTCGCTTTTACTTAAAACATTAGGTAATTTATGCTCTCTTCGTGGCCTATCTAACTTTTGTATATCAAAATCGCTTTTAATTATTTCATTAAAAAACAATCTAGCACTATTAATTACTTGATTTTGATATGAATAGCTTAATTTATTTGTTATTATGTAGTCGTTAACAAAATTTACCATGTCTTCATTTGAAATCTCATTTAGCTGTTTTGGGTTTACAAATTTCAAGAAAATCTTAATGCAATCGCAATAGCTTGTTATTGTTGATACACTATAACGTTTATGTTGCATCCAAAGCTCTAACTTTTTAATTGAATTTAAATAAGCAATCGAAAATGGCAATTTAATTTCATTTTTTTTATTCGGAAACTCAATTTCGGGAAACAACTCTTTTAATTGCTTAAATGCCTCTTTAGTGTATGGTATGTGCCAAGTGTTTTTTGTTTTACTCCATTTAGTATCTGGTATCTGTCTTAATTTTATTATTATTGATTTATTGTATGGAAAATCAATTTTAATCCTTGGCTCTCCTTTATGAATAATTTTTTCGGCTTTCATTTTTTCTTTTTTTTAACACAGCAAAGCCTTGTCAGCCACATGTGTTTTATCTAAAAAAATGGCGACAAGCCTAAAAATCAGCATTTAATCACTCACCAAATATAAAATATTTATTTACAATAACAAAAAATAAATTTGTATTTTTTATATTGTTATTTTGTTTGTAAAAATGTAAAATTTAAAACAGTTAAACTATTTATTAAACAAAAAACCCCCGCTAAATTTATTAACAGGGGTTTAATTTATGCGAATATTGTTTTAATATACAATAAATTTTGCAGTGCTCTTTGTTCCGTTTGCTTCCATTTTGGCAAAATATGTTCCTTTTGCTAAATCGCTTGTAACAAAACTAATTGTATTATTACCAGAATGTTGATTGTTAAATTGTAACGATCTTACAACGTTGCCATTAATATTATAAATACTAATTTTTACGTCGCTTTTATTATTTAAAGTAAACGAAATGTTTGCAAAATCTTTAGCTGGATTTGGATAAATTAATATTTTTGAAGCATCGGTTTTGTTTGTTGATATTTGTGGAACGCTTACTGGGCCTCTAAAATCTTCGCAACGGAAAATACCACGACCAGCGGTTGCTGCATATATTACTCCATGATTTGTTATATCTGAATTAAATCCACCGTCTATTACTGGTGCGTGATACCAGCCATTTTCATGAATTTGTTGACGTAACTGAACAACTGGAACGTGAGCTAAACTTGTGTTTTGCTCAACCCACACTGGGCTCGATGCTGTAATATCGTCGGTTGAATAAACACCCATTTCGGTTCCAATAAATACTTGTGTCGAATTATTCCATTTAATAATTGAACTATAAACAGGCATTGTTTTTAAATCACCTTGACGTAACATAAAATTATCGATTGTAGCAGTAGATGATGTTGTTGCTGCATTTAACGATAAGTAAACATAATCTGATTTGCCATATCCACCTAATGTAACAATTACATTATTAGCATTTTCTGGATCAACTGCAATGCTGGTGATTTTATGACCAAACTTTCCAATTTCTTGTGTGGTAATTACATTTTGGTTTGATGTGTAGTTACCGGTTAAACTGTCTCTGCCGTTAGTTAAATTAGCACAACGATATATTCTTGATGTGTCGTCTAAATAATTATAATCCGAAAAATATAAGTAATTACCATCTTTCGAAAATTCAATATTTTGAACTCTTTTTACTGTTGTTAAGCTCGATATTCTATACCAATTCATTGGCGATTTAGTCATGTTTAAACCTTCACGTGTAATCCAAACCGAATTTTTAAAACCTACTGCTAAAACCGATTGATAAGTATCTTTAACATAAACTGTGTCGCCTTTTTTAAGGGTGTCTTTTCCATTCATATCGGTAATAGTTAAAATGTGAGGAATAACTCTTTTACATGAACTTTCGGGATAAATAGTATCGCCTAAAACTAACGATTTTCCTATTTTTGATAATATCATTTGTGTGCTATTTGTGTCGTAAAAATTTTCCCAAAGTTTTATTGGTGTTTGATAAGGTTGAGTTGTGTCGGTAATTGTAACAGTTTCATTATCTGTTAAATATTTATTATATAATAAGGCTGGGTCTGTTTCTATAAAAGTACCTTCATCATCTGAACGACCAAGAATTCCATAAGCATTTGTAACAAAAATTAATTTTGGATTTAACATAGAGTATTCGCAACTAAATGCATCGGTTTGACCTAAATATATGCGATAAGCATCTTTTTCGGTAGTGCCAGTTAAAGGAAGCATTATTGTTTCGTTGTTAAATGTTCCACCCATAATTTTACCAATATTCGAAAAAGCTAACGAGTTAAAAATGGTTGTGTTGTAATTTTTATTTAGTTGTTGCCAAGCATAACCTCCATAAGTTGAGCGAAATACTCCACCGTCTGTTCCAATATAAATTAACTGATTTGTTTCGGAATAATTGTTTGCAAATACAATTGTGTGAATTCCAGAATGAACAAAAACAGGACTTGTAAAATCGCCCATATTTGTTGAAACTTGTTGCCAAGGATTTGCTGGCGACCATTCGTAAATATCTGCTCCAGCAATTAAAATATGCTCATAATCATTTGGATAAACAGCAATTGAATTATTATAAAAACCTAATTTGTTTGAACCAAAAGGTAGCAATTGAGATGGAATAGTTGTTAAAAGTGCATTCCATGTATTTCCCTTATCTTTTGATTGATAAACATTGTTAAATGCTCCGTTCATGTCGGCTGCTAAACAATAAACGTAATTTGAATTTGATGGTGCAATAGCAAATGTTAATCTTCTTACATCTGTAGGAATTGTATCAATTGGTGTAGAAAGATTAACGCCCGATTTGTTAATAAAAACATCATTGCCAGTATTGCAAATATATGCTTTACGGCTAATTTCTGCAACAATAACCTGACCATCGCTACTTATTTGAATATCTGTGCAAACAGAATCTGCAAAACTATCGGTAATTGGATTTAACCAAGTGGTTCCACCATCGGACGAAATCATTAATCCTTTGTATGTTGCAGCATAAATTTTATTCGCATTTGTTGGATGTGCTACAAGTTTTGAAACATAATTAAAAATTTGTTTTGAGTTGTCGTTATCGTTCCATGTAGAACTTAAATTTGTCCATGTTTCGCCACGGTCGGTCGATTTCCAAATACCTTGTCCTTGAAATCCTAATCTGTTATAAGTGCCAAAATATTCGCCAGTTCCAACATAAATATCGCCGTTAGATGTTTGACAAATACTTGTTGCAATTAAATTATCAAATAAATCGCCACCGGTAACTTTAACCCAAGAAAGTCCTCCAACTGTCGATTTCCAAATTCCACCACCAACCGAACAAGCAAAAATAAGATTAGAGTTGTCTTTGTCAATAAGTAAAGCCCTTGTTCTACCGCCAATGTTACTTGGACCCATTTCAATCCAATTCATTTGAGCAGTTGTGCTTTTTAAACTTTTAGTTCCCGATTTCGACTTGTCTTTTTTATCGAAATTTGTTGCTTCAATTTTATTTGCAACTTTTTTTGTAAAATGCAAATCAGTTTTGCTAGCTAACGTCGAAAAAAATAAAAAATTAAATCCAGCAAAAATTAATATTGCTACGGATAATAATAAACTCTTTGTTCTCATAAGGTTATATATTCAAAATATTATTAATTCCTTAAAAAATTTTTTGCACAAGTTACACAAAAATTAAATATCAAAAAATATTTTATTTTTGTTATTTGTTTTGCGAAATTTATATTCACATAACTTGCCCACGCTCGCTTTAAGCGAGTGTAAATCTACACTCTCGCTTCCTTATTACGAGAGTTAAATAAAAATTAAACCGACAAATATTCATTCGCTAGAAGCGAGCGAATTAAGTGGAAGCATACATGTTCACTCGCAAGATGCGAGCGAATGAATGGGGGTATGTGGAAATTCACTCGCAAGAAGCAAGCGAATGTAAAAGAATAAGATAATATATGTTAACTCGCTAGAAGCGAGCGAAAGGGTTAATTAGTTTTTGTTATCGAAAGTGTTTTTTTATATTTTTCTTTATCTTTTAAAATAGAAATTGCCTGTTTCATAACAGGATCGTTATTAAGTAAAGCTTGCATTCTCCCTTTTTGAAAATAATAACGACTTACAATTTCTTCGAAAAGGAATTGTTTAATTTCTTCTTTAAACACTTGAAGGTCTTTGTTTTTGTCGTGAGCGAGCTTTGTTTTTAATGTTTCAATTTCGTTTTTTACAAGGTCGAAATATTTTTCTTCTTTTGCTGTTTCAGTTAATGTCTTTAAATTTTCTTCGCTTAACGATTCGTAATCAAAATTTTTATCTTTTAAAAAATCGGTAAATTGATTATAAATATCGTCGGTTATTGAGAATTTTGTTATTTCTGGAATTGATGAATGCTTTAAACTATACTGTGTTGCAAAATCGAAAATTAAATTTTTTTCAAATAACGATGCGGTTAAATTGCTAAGTTGTTCAATTTCAACATTTATGTCGGGTGTTACACCTCCACCATCATAAACCGTACGTCCATTTTTAGTTTTAAAAGGAGTGATAAGCGAATCGGGTACTTTGCCAACACTTCCATCGGCATTTCTGTGAGTATAATCGAGCGCTTGAATACATCTCCCGCTTGGGGTATAATATTTTGCAGTAGTAACTTTTAATTTTGCATTATAACTTAGTGGGCGAGTTGTTTGTACTAAGCCTTTTCCAAAGGTTCGTTGTCCAACAATTATTCCTCTATCTAAATCTTGAATTGCACCCGACACAATTTCTGATGCCGAAGCAGAGCCACTGTTTACAAGAACTGCAATAGGAATTTCGGTATCAATAGGCGACATTAATCCTGTATATTTTTTATCCCAATCTTTTACTTTGCCCTTTGTTGTAACAATAGTCTCTGTTTTTGGTACAAATAAATTTGTAATGTTTACAGCTTCAATTAACAATCCACCGGGGTTACCTCTTAAATCAAAAATTAATGATTTAACTGCTGGATTTTCTTTGAGTTTTGTTAAGGCATTTTTTACTTCCATATATGAGCTTTCTGTAAAGCTCGATAAGTTAATATAACCAATGCTATCGCCAATTAATCCAGAGTATGGAACGGCATCAATTTTAATTTCTTCGCGTTCAATAGTTTTTTCGATAGGAGTAGAATTTCCTGGTCGTTGTAATTTTAATGTGAGTTTTGTTTTTGGTTGACCTTTAAGCATATCGCTTACTTCGCTTGTCGATTTTCCTTTAATTGTTTTTCCATCAACTTCTAAAATAACATCGCCAGCTTTAACGTCGTTTTTTTGGGCCGGAAAACCTTCGTAAGGTTCGGTAATAACAATATAATCGCCATCTTTTCTAATAAGTGCACCAACTCCGCCATATTGTCCGGTAGTCATAAATCTAAAATCTTCCATTTGCGACTCTGGAATGTAAACCGTGTATGGGTCGAGCGAGCGAAGCATTTCGTCAATACTTTTCTTTATTAATTCGCCAGGCTTGGTTTCGTCAACATAATACAAATTAAGTTCTCTAAAAAGCGTATAGTAAATATCTAAGTTTTTGGCAATTTCAAAATTTACACTATCGTCGAATGCAACAAGTGTTATCGACGAAATAATTATAACCGAAGCAATAATCCAAAGCTTTATTTTTCTGATTCTATTTTTAATCATATTGTCTTTTTTACTTTATAAACTTTCAACTTTTTACTTTTAACTTTTTTATGGTACGGGGTCAAAACCATGTCCACCCCACGGGTTACACGATAATATTCTTTTTATTGATAAATATGTGCCTTTAAAAAGGCCATGTTTTTTAAGTGCTTCAATTGAATAAGTTGAACATGTGGGATTGTAGCGGCAGGCGTTTGGTAACATAGGCGAAATGGAATATTTGTAGATATTAACCAATAGAATCGGTACTGCTATTAATATTTTTTTCATTAATGTTAATTAAACGCTGTAAAGTTAGAATTATTTTAGTTTCAATTTCTTTATAATTTGGCATTTCGTTGCCAATAAATGTTAATAAAAGTTGTAATTTTTGTTCTTTGCTATTTAATACTGTTATTAATGGTTGTTTATTTAGGCGATATGCTTCACGCATAATACGTTTGATGTAATTTCTATCGACTGCTTTTTTAAATTTTCTTTTAGGTGCACTAAACGCACATTTAATTGTGGTGTCTTGTGTTTTAGAAATAGCCCATCGTACTTTTATTGGAAAAACAACAAACGAATTGCCCTCGGTAATTAATAAACCTATGCTTTTTTTACTTTTTAAATGTTCTGTTTTACCGAACTTAAATGGCATGTTTGTTTTTATTTAACAATTTGCACTTCGTAAATTTGAGGCCACAATTTTCCGGTTAAAAACAATTTTTTATTTTGTTCATCCCAGGCAATGCCGTTTAACACATCAACCTCATCGGTAACTTTTAATTTATCGAGTAATCCTTTACAGTCAATTTTTCCAATAATCTTTCCGTTTTTGGGTTCAATAATAACGATGTTGTCGGTTTGATATACGTTAGCATATATTTTACCATCAATAAGTTCCAATTCGTTTAACTGGTTTACTGGTCCAATGTTATCGTAAACTTCTATTTTGCTTATTTCGCTAAAAGTTTCGGGGTTTAAAACATATAATGTGTTTGAACCATCGCTCATAATAAGGTTTTCGCCCAAATTTGTAATTCCCCAACCTTCGGTATTAAAATTAAACTTGTTAATTAATTTAAATGTTGGTTTATCAAATTCAAATGCAATTTGTGATTGCCATGTTAATTGAAAAATTTTATTTTTATAAATTACAATTCCTTCGCCAAAAACGTTTTCGGGTAAATTATAACTTTGAATTAATTCGGAGTTTTGTAATTTATATTTTTGTAGTGTAGATTCGCCGTATTGGCCGGTTCCTTCGTACATAAAACCATTTTCGTAAATTAACCCTTGTGTATAAGATTTAATGTTATGAGGATACGATTTTATAATTTTATATGTATATTTTTCGGGAATAACATTAGACAATAAAATTACTGTAACATTCGAAACATATTCTTTACCTTTGCTCCATATTTTAATTTGAATATTGTTTTTTCCGGTATGACAGGAGTCGGTTAAAATAAAATTATTTTCAACTGATTGTATAATGTTATTTATTTTTATTGTTGAGGAGTCGGGTGTGATTTCAGTTGAAATGTTAGTTTTTATTTCAATTTTATCGCCAATAGTATAAAGTGAAAGTGGTTTAGGTTTAATAAAATTAACATAAGAAATATTGTTGTTTGACAGGGTGTCGTTAGCAGTATTGTTAGTACTGTTTTGATTATTGTTACAAGAATACAAAAACATTATAAACAACAATAAAAATATAGTTATTAGTTTTTTAATTTCCATTCGAAACTTTCTTTAGTGTCTTTAATCTCTATTCCTAATGCTGTTAGTTTGTTGCGAATACGATCGCTTGTTTCAAAATCTTTGCGTTGTTTTGCCGATAAACGTTCGTTTAACAATAAATCAACAACATCTGATAAAACCTGATTGTTTGTGTTAGTTGTTTCTTGTGTTAATCCAAGAATATTGAATATAAAATCGTCGAAAAGTTTTTTACAATCTTCAATGTTTTTCATGTCAAATTTTTCGTTACCAACAATTGTTGAGTTAATTGTTTTAACAATATCGAATAAATGTGCAATTACAATTGGTGTGTTTAAATCGTCGTTAAGTGCATCGATACATTTATTACGAGTTTCGCTAATATTTACAGTAGAATTTTCGGAGGGTTTAATTTTAGATATATTGTTATATGCTTCAATTAATCTTTCAAATCCTTTTTCGGCCGATGTTAGTGCTTCGTTCGAAAAATCGAGTGTGCTTCGGTATTGTGCTTGTAAAATAAAAAATCTAATAGTCATTGGACTAAAAGCTTTTGTTAAAACGGGATGATTTCCTGTAAAAAGCTGTTCGAGTGTAATAAAATTACCAAGCGATTTACCCATTTTTTGTCCGTTAATTGTTATCATGTTATTATGCATCCAATAACGCACGGTTTCTTTACCATTTGCAGCAACGCTTTGAGCAATTTCACATTCGTGATGTGGGAATATTAAATCCATACCACCACCATGAATATCGAAAACTTCGCCCAAATATTTTGTGCTCATAGCAGAACATTCTAAATGCCAACCAGGAAATCCATTGCTCCATTTCGATGGCCAACGCATAATATGTTCGGGTAAGGCTTTTTTCCAAAGAGCAAAATCGAACGAATTCTTTTTTTCGCTTTGTCCATCTAAATCACGGGTATTAGAGTATAAATCTTCTAACACTCTTCCCGATAGTTTTCCGTAATGATATTTTTTTGAGTACGCTTCAACATCAAAATATACAGAGCCATTAACTTCGTAGGCGTAACCATTTTTTTCGATTTCTTCTATCAATTGCATTTGTTCAATAATATGTCCCGATGCACGTGGCTCAATGCTTGGTTTTTTTACATTTAATTGGTCCATAAAAGTATGATACCTGTCGGTATAATATTGCACAACTTCCATTGGTTCAAGTTGTTCTATGCGAGCTTTTTTTGCAATTTTATCTTCGCCTTGGTCTGCATCGTTTTCTAAATGTCCAACGTCGGTAATATTTCTAACGTATCTAACTTTATAATTCGAAAATTGTAGGTAACGAAATAACACATCGAAGGTTATTGCTGGACGAGCATGTCCTAAATGTGGGTCGCCATAAACTGTTGGTCCGCATACATAAATTCCTACAAAAGGTGGATTTAACGCAATAAATTCTTCTTTTTTCTTGTTTATAGTATTGTATATAAATAACTTACTGCTCATTTTGTTATAAATTGATTTTGTAAATAATTTACGAAATTACAAAAACATAATTAATAATTTAAATAATTCCTCGATTTCTCTTTGCTGAAAGGGGACTACAAAATTTATTTTCCTGTTGTTAAAACTTTAAATTCAACCCTGCGATTCATTTCGCGCCCTTCTTCATCTTTGTTAAAAGCAATAGGTTGGGTTTGTCCGTATCCTTTAACTTTAATTCTATCTTCTTTTATTCCTTTTGAAACGCAATAATCGGTAACTGCTTGAGCTTGATTTTCAGACAATTTCATGTTTTCGTTAGGTTCGCCTTTATTATCGGTATGAGCACCAATTTCAATTGTTATTTTTTTATTTGTTTTTAAAAACTCAACAAAACGATTGAGTTCAGGGTATGATTCTTTTAATATTTCTGAGGTTTTTTTCTTAAAAAATAAATTATTTAATCTTACAACCTGCGATTCCATTACTGGTGCCATAAATAAATTTTGTTCCTCAATTTCTTGATATTCTTTTAAATCGGTAACGTCTAAATATTTTGTTACTGAATAAAATCCCTCGGCAACTGCTAAATATCCATATTTTTTCCCGAAAGGTAAAATAATTTTATATTCGCCATTAGTTGGGTCGGTACGAGCAATACCTGCTTCGGTTCCATCTGGTAATAATTCCCAAATAACCTTTGCTTCAAGTGGTTCCATATTGCGTTCGTTTACAACCTTTCCAGAAATTAAAACTACGGGTTGACTACCCTGTGCAAAAATAAAATTACTGAATAATATTATAACAACAAACAATATAATAGTCCTAACATTTAACATAAAATTTTCTTTTTGTAATATTTTAATTTAGATCTGTTAATTTTATTTTAATAAAAAAATATTTCGCTAATCACTCAATATGACAACAAGGTTCTTCTATTTATATTTATTTTGTTTTTCAAGTATTTATATCAATTTCTACTTATTTCTGTTTTATTATTTCAAAGTATTTCAATTTGTTTTTATCCTGCCCATCCTTCTCTGTCTAAGCTTCTGTACTGAATTGCTTCGGCTAAATGATGTATTCTGATATTTTTTTCGTTTTCGAGATCGGCTATTGTGCGCGATACTTTAACAATACGGTCAAATGCTCGTGCCGATAATCCTAATTTGTTCATTGCGTTTTTTAATAGTTCTGTTCCAGCCGAATCAATTTGGCAATATTTATGAAATAATTTAGAGTTCATTTGCGAATTACTGTGAATGCCTTTGTTTTCGGCAAATCGTTCTTCTTGTATTTTTCTTGCTGCAATAACTCTTTGTCGAACATCAGAACTGGTTTCTGTTTTTTGTTGAGTCGAAGTAAGTTTTTCGAAAGGTACAGGTACAACTTCTAAATGAATATCAATTCTATCTAACAACGGACCAGATATTCGGCTTAAATATTTTTGAACAACACCGGGCGAACAAACGCATTCTTTTTCGGGATGATTATAAAATCCACATGGACAAGGATTCATTGATGAAACAAGCATAAAACTAGCAGGATATTCGATAGTGAATTTTGCTCTGCTTATTGTTACAACTCTATCTTCTAAAGGTTGTCGCATAACTTCGAGAACGGTGCGTTTAAATTCGGGAAGCTCATCTAAAAACAAAACCCCATTGTGTGCAAGTGAAATTTCGCCAGGTTGTGGAAATGTTCCACCTCCAACAAGTGCTACATCGCTAATAGTATGGTGTGGTGAGCGAAATGGACGACGAGTCATTAATGAAGTGTTTTTGTCAATTTTACCTGCAACAGAGTGAATTTTTGTTGTTTCTAATGCTTCTTGTAAAGTAAGAGGAGGTAAAATTGTTGGAATTCTTTTAGCTAACATAGTTTTTCCAGCTCCAGGAGGTCCTATCATTATAATGTTATGACCACCTGCAGCGGCAATTTCGAGAGCACGTTTAACAGATTCTTGTCCTTTTACATCGGCAAAATCTATATCGTATTTATCAAAATTGTTATAAAATTCAGCACGGGTATCAACTTCAGTAGTAACAAGTTCGAGTGAATCTTCAAAAAAACCAATTACTTCTTTAATGTTATTTACTCCATAAACTTTTAAATCGCTTACAACTGCAGCTTCGCGTGCATTTTGTTCGGGTAAAATTAATCCTTTAAACTTTTCTTCTCTAGCTTGAATGGAAATAGGTAGAGCCCCTTTAATTGGTTGTAAACTTCCGTCAAGCGAAAGCTCACCCATTATCACGTAATCTTTTAATTTATCAGTTTTTATTTGATTTGATGCTGCAAGAATGCCTATTGCCATTGGTAAATCGTACGATGATCCTTCTTTTCGAATATCGGCTGGTGCTAAATTTATAATTATTTTTTGACCAGGCATTTTGTATCCGTTAGTTTTTAGTGCCGATTCAATTCGTTGTAAGCTTTCTTTTACAGCGTTATCTGGCAATCCAACTAAATAATATTTTAACCCTTGCACAGCATTAACTTCAACAGTTATTGTGGTTGCATTAATGCCATAAACAGCACTTGCGTAGGTTTTTACTAACATTATTAATTGATAATTTTTTGTAAACCTAAAGTAAATTTAAAAATTAAGCAAATATTAACTGTTTTTTAACTCAAATTTATTTGCAACAGGGTTTGCATATAGGCTTAACAAAATAATGCTTATCTCATTTTTGTTGCCACAATTAATGTTATTAAGAATATTATTTTTGTGAGAAACAAATTTTGCTTTTTCTTGTTCAGTGTATTTATCGGCAAATGTAGAATTGTTATTAAGCATGTCGAAAGCAATATAATTGTTAGGGAACAATTTATAGTTAGAAATTATTTCATTATCAATGTAATGGCCTAAATCTTTAAAAAATTCAGCATTAGAAATTTTTGAGAATAAATTTATCGTTTCAGGTGTAACGGGATTTCCGAATGAAAGATGAATTTTTCCTTTGTCTTGAGTAATGCCCTTAATAACGCTAATAGTATCTTCGCCAGATTTTTTTTCGTATTTAGATTCTTTAGAATAATACACTTCTTTTACTTTTTCTGTATCGCATGTTTCAAATTCGTACGATATAGAAATTGGAACAATATTTAATTCGTTAATGTTTTCTTTAATTGATTTTTGCCCACTTAAATTAAGCATTTTTAAAAGTGCAATTTCGGTTTTGTCGTTGCCATCTTTCGTGCGGCCATTACGCTGGGCAATCCAAACTGAAGTTTTCTTTTCTGTAATTGCATATCTTATGTATGCCGATAATACAGTTGAATTTTTTAATATTTCTCTAGGATTACCGCCTCTTTTTACAATAAACATTTTGTTAGCTCTTCCTAAGTCGGCTATTAATGGCACGTCCATTAAGTTGCTACCGAATGCAATTTCGGTTGTTGGGAAACTGTTTTCAAAAAAAACTTTTTGTAAAATAGCCGAATCTAAAATTATATCGCGATGGTTCGAAATAAATAAATATTGTTTATTTTTCTTTAATTTTTCAATTCCGCTTGTAGTTATTCCTTTCGATGTGTTATCAATTACACCATTAATAATATGATGCATAAATGTTCGTTGAAAATCGGAGGCATTGTGAGTATTGTTTAATAACGTAATTACATCTTGGTGCTTTTCTTTTGGGAAATATCCATTTAAAACTTGTTGAAAAAAAGGATTTACAGTCAATTTTTTTAACACATCGTTTATTTCGCAATCTAAAAACGGTCTTATTTCCTCAAAATCATTTTTATACATAACAAATTTTGAATTATAAGATAGCAAAGATAAAAAAAAAATTAAAAATACGTTTTTATAAATATGTGTGAAACATTAAAATTTGGGGCAAGGAATTATTTTAGTTCTGTGGTGTTTTGCCTTTTTAGGATTATAAAATTGATAATTTAATGAAATTTCGTGAGAGCCTCCAGATGCCATTGTAAGTTTTGAAACAGTAATATCAAAACTGTATCCAATAATAAGTTCTTTATATATAAATCCGGCCATTAATGCAACAGCGTCATGGTTAGAATAACCGGGTTTATACGATTTAAAAATTGGAATTCCTCTGTACCAAGCACCAAAAAAAATGTTTGTTTTTTTATAATATAATCCAATATCGCCTTGGTCAAATTCTTTTTGAAAACGATATTGAAAAGCAATTGTAAGAGTTGCTTTATCACTTTTTCGACCATCGCCTCCACTTTCAAGTGGAATATTTGCTCCCCCATGAAAAGATCCCTTTATAGGTAAATTTGAATATTGATTTAAAAACGATTCATTAGGTTGGTTTATATGATTTAATGATAATCCCATCCATTGTTTTTCTGAAAAAACAAGAATTCCTGTTGAAAAATCGAAGTATTTTACTTTTTCTGGTGTTGGTGTTTGTATTGAAGTTGAAGCTCCTCTAGAAATTTGATCGCCAAATAATAATCGACTAAAGTCTAATGAACGATATCCATAAGAGGCTCTTATTCCAATAGATGCAGACCAAAATCTAGAGAATTTATAGTCGTATGCATAATTTGCTCCAATAGTATTATTGCTTAACCCAGCAGTTCCCGATTTGTCGGTTGTTAGTAATATCCCAACACCACTTCTTATTTCGTTTAAATATCTGTCATACGAAAGTAAATATGAGTTATAAGCTCTTGGTAGAGCAGCCCATTGGTTTCTGTACGATGATGAAATTCTAGAATCGGCATTTGCTCCTGTAAATGCTGGGTTTAAAAATAATTGCGCTGCATAAAATTGAGTTAATTGCAAGTCTTGACTTTTTGCAAAAATGCTTAACAAAATGAAAAATAATATAAAAATTTTTTTGTTTATCATTTTAATAATAGTATGTCGCCAATTTTTTCAATTGTTTTTCCGTCAATAAAAGATGCTTTGGCTTTATAAATATAAACATCTTCTTGGCATAGTTTTCCTCTATAATAACCGTTCCAACCAATATAAATATTATTTGTTTCAAATATTAATTCGCCCCACCTATTAAAAATTTGCATATAAAAATCTTTAATTCCTGTTGCAAAAGGGAAGAAAATATGATTTGTTAAATCATTAGGGTCATATTCACCGTTTGATGAGTTGTTTACATCAGGTGTAAAAGCGTTTGGGAATACAATATCCCCGGTAGCATTAACAACTGTAGATGCAGAATCTACGCACCCATATAAATTTGTTGCCAAAAGAGTTATAGTAAATTCCCCAATATTCGAATAATTATGAGTAGGGCTTTGTTGTGTTGAGGTAGTTCCGTCGCCAAAATTCCAGAGATATGTTATAGCTCCTGTTGAATTGTTGTAACAAATTGCAGGATCGTTTGGTATATGAAGAGTGTTAGAATTAACTGTAAATATTGCATCTGGGTTAGGGAAAACGTAAATAGGTAGTGGATAGTTTATTGAATTTGAAACACAACCACTTGTTGTTTGAATATTTAGTGAAATGTAATATGTGCCTTCAGCATTATAGGTGTGCGAAGGGTTTTGTAAATTAGAGTATGTGCCATCACCAAAGTTCCACGTCCAACTACTTAAATCATCAAATTGACTATACGAACTATCGGTTATGTTTACTGTTATTGGCACACAACCTTGTGTAATGTTAGTAATAAAGTAGATTGTTGGTGGTGGTGCAAAATAAACTCGTGCCGAATCAATAATTGTAATTCCACATGTATTAGTAACAGTAAGTATATAAGTGGTTTCTTGTAATGGAGTAAGTGTAAATGGACCTAATCCAGGGCCTAATCCATTATTCCAACTATAGGTTAATGTATCAAAAGTACTTGCAACTGCTGTTGCGTAAACAGTTGTAGATGTTCCTTCGCAAATAGGAGAATTTACAATAACTGCAACATCTTGTGGTTTAAATGTTTTAACATAAATTGTAATAGTATCGCCTGTGCTTATACATCCATTTTGGTCGTAAGCAAACACTTCGTATGTTGTTGTGTTTAATGGGCTTATTGTTTGAACATTTCCGTATCCTAATCCTTGTGTCCAAAAATAAATATAATTTCCCGAACCTCCAGTTGCATTAGCTGTTAAGGTAGTTGAATTACCTAAACAAATAACATTTTGCCCAATAATATTTGAAACTATTTGACTTGCATTATTTATTGTTACAGAAATTGTTGTTGTGCAATTATTATTGTCGGTTATTGTAACAATATACACTCCTGCTGAAAGGCCTGAAACTGAAGGTCCCACATGTTGTGGTGTTGTGCCCCATAAAAAGTTATATGGCGGAGTTCCTCCGCTAGCATCAATAGTCGCAATACCATTGGAACCATTATGGCACGAAACGTCAGTTGTAGAAATAATTACTCCAGTAAGTAAAGTAGGTTGACTAATAATTACGGAATCAATAATATTACAACCATTATCGTCTGTAACAGTAACGTAATAATTTCCAGCAAAAATATTCGTTGCGTTTTGTGTGGTTTGAGTAGGAATAGTGTTCCAATTATAATTAAATGGAGGAGTTCCTCCCCAAGCAGTAACAGAAGCAGAGCCTGTATTACTGCCGTAACAATATACAGCTAATGTTTGAGTAGCGGTTGCATTAAGTTCAGTGGGTTCATTTATGGAGATATTTTGAAAAATTTGACAACCATTAAAATCGGTAATTGAAACGGTGTATGTTCCTGCAATTAAATTTGTTGCAGTTGAGGTAAATTGTCCAACTGGAACCCAAATAAACGAATAAGGAGGTGTTCCACCAGAAACCAAACAGCTTGCAACACCATTATTAAATCCATTGCACGATACATTTTGGCTTGTAATTGTAACATTTAAAGGCTGAGATGGCTCAAAAATATTTACTACCGATGTGTCGCTACATCCATTTGCATCGGTAACAGTAACAAAATAGGTTGAGTTATCAACTCCTGAAATGCTCGATGATGTACTTCCATTAGACCAATTATATTGATATGCAGGCGTTCCACCTGTTACCGAAACAGTTGCTGTACCGTTAACTCCATTGTTGCAACTTATATTAGTATAATTAACAATACTTGCAACAACAGGTTGAGGTTGTGAAATATTAATTGGCACAGAATGGCTACATGAATTTTGGTCGGTAACGGTAATATAATAAATGCCAGCTTGTAAATTATTTGCAGTGTCATTTGTTCCACCTATTGGAGTCCAGTTGTAATTATATGGAGGTGTTCCGCCTGATGGAACAACCCAAGCTAATCCATTGTTTCCACTAAAACAAGTGGGGTTTTCAAATCCTGTAATTAGCGACATAATTGGTGGTTGCGATAAAAATATTGATGCGCTACCAGAGCATCCTTTTGAGTCGGTAACAAATACAGTATGATTGCCTGTTGTAAATCCTATTGCAATTTGTGAAGTTGATCCTCCGGGCGACCATAAAAAATTATATGGAGGTGTACCACCTGATACAATTGCAGTTGCCGATCCATCGTTTCCGCCAAAACAGCTTATGTTTTGATAAGGGTTAATGCTTATATTTAAAATGTTTGGTTCAACAATGTTTACAAAATATGTGTCGGTGCAGTTATTAAAATCGGTTACAGTTACAGTATAAGTGCCAGGCGATAAAGACATTATACTTGGAGACGTTGAAGTTGTTGACCATAAATATGTATATGGTGGTGTACCGCCACTAACCGATAAATTTATTGAACCGTTATTAGCACCATTACAAGTTATATTATTTTGAGTTGAAGTTATTGAAAATGCAGTAGGTTGGGTAATTTCAGGATTTGTAGCTACTAAACTAATACAACCAGCGGCATCGGCTACAGAAACAATAAATATTCCAGCACTTAATCCGGTTGCAGTTGACGTGCTTCCACCATAAGGCGACCAGGAATAAGTATATGGTGGAGTTCCACCAATAACATTTACTGATGCCGAACCATCGTTACCTCCAAAACAAGAAACATTTTGAACAGTTGACATTGTTACAAGTAAACTTGAAGCATCATTTAAAGTAATTGTTGATATTTGGCTACAGCCCAAAGCATCTGTAACAGTTACGTAATATATTCCTGATGAAATATTTGTAATGTTTTGAGTTGTAAGTCCTCCAGGCATCCAATTGTATGTATATCCGGGTGTTCCACCTGTAGGCGTTAGACTTATTGCACCATTTGCCGAACCACAAGTTGGTGATAATGTTGTGTTTGAAATTAATATCCCGCCAGGTTGCGAAATAGTTATTGAATTTGTTATAAAACAACCATTAGCATCAGTAATTGTAACAAAATAATTTCCACTTGTTAAATCAGTTATTATTTGAGTGGTTAACCCATTTGGTTGCCAAATATATGAGTATGGTGGTGTGCCTCCAAATGGGTTAGCGGTTATACTGCCAGTAGATACACCGTAACAACCAACATTTGTTTGATTATAGGTAGCTGATAAATTTGTTGAAGGTTGATTTATAAAAATTGTTATCTGATTTAAACATGAATTTGCATCAGTTATTGAGACAGTATAATTTCCTGCAGATAACCCTGTTGCAACAGAACTATTTCCTCCAAAAGGTGTCCACTGATATGTGTATCCAGGTGTTCCACCTGTAACTGAAACGCTTGCACTTCCATTTGTTCCTCCGTAACATTGTACATTTGTAAAATTATTTAACGAAACGGTTAATTGTGGCGGTTGTGCAATTATTGCAATAATAGTTTGTTGACATCCTCTGCTATCTGTAACTGTTAATACATAATTTCCAGCAATTAATCCATTTGCTGTAGCATTATTTCCACCGTATGGCGACCACGAATACATGTAACCGGGTGTTCCACCTGTAACTGTTACTGTTGCACTTCCATTATTGCCGCCATAACAAGTTGTATTAGTTGTTGTTGAATTAATGTTAATAGCTGTTGGTTGTGTTATTTGAACAGATGTTGTAGTGGAGCATCCATTTATGTCAGAAACTGTTACATAATAAATGCCCGATGTTAATCCAATAGCATTTGGCGATGTCCCTGCATTGTTTGACCAAAAATAGTTATACCCAGGTGTTCCTCCAGAAGTAGAAACGCTTGCACTTCCTGTTGTTCCCCCATAACATTGCACATTTATAAAATTATTAATGCTTGCTGTTAATTGTATTGGGCTAGTAATTGTTGAATTTATAATAAAAGTACATCCATGCGCATCTGTAATTGTACATGTATAATTTCCAGAATATAAATTTGAAATACTAACAGCATTACTTCCATTTGACCAATTATAACTATAACCTGGAGTTCCGCCAAATGGTGTAATAACTATTGAACCATCATTTGTGCCATAACAACTTGTGTTATTTGTTAAAGCTATAGCGGTTAATGGTTGAGGTTCGTTTATTGTTATGTTCTCAATGTTAGAACAGCCATAAACATTTGTAATTGTAACCGAATAATTTCCTTGTGATAAATTTGTTGCTGTTTGTGTAGTTTGTTGAGGGGTGGTGTTCCATAAAAAAGTATATGGTGGATTTCCATTTGTTATGTTTATTGTAGCGGAGCCTGTAGAATTTCCATAACATAATACATCAACAGAATTTATGGAAGTGTTTTCGTTAAATTGAACAAAAGTAATAGTAACTGAATCTGAGTCTTCGGGGCAAACACTATTTCCAGTTGTTGTTAAAGTTAAGGTAAGTGAGCCATTTGTAATTTCGTTTGTAGTTGGATAATAAGTAGCATTTAATGATGTGTTTGAAGGGGAAAAATTACCATTGCCACCAGACCAAATTCCTCCAGTTGCCCCAGTTACAGAGCCAGATAAATTTATTGATGAGCTTGTATTGCATATTGTTTGATTAACACCAGCGTTTGCTGTAATTTGTTGAGGAAATATTGAAACTGTAGTGCTTGCTGAGCTGGGCTGACA
>JAVHRJ010000243.1:0-4292 GCA_036171595.1 Bacteroidales bacterium | reverse complement strand
TCTTACATTTGATTAAAATTTTGTAAAAAATGGGTTTTTAGACGGACTGACGTTATAAGTAAGCGATAAAATAAAAAAATCACCATGACAAATTTGAGCAAATTGAATAGACTGTGCAAATTGAAAAAAGAAAAATATGAAAAAAATATTTCTCGTTGACAATTTTTATGCAACTTGACAATTTTATTGCTCGTAGACAAGAACTTCAAAATAATATTAATAAATGAAGACAATCACACTATTATTATTTATTTTATTAATTTTCCTCCAATTTACATGTTATTGCCAAACAGAAAAGGAATTATCTAATAATGAAATTTGTGAAATAAAAGCAACAGGATTTTTGAACTCCCTTTTAGGAGAAGACTTTGTAAAAGAAAATTTAGTCTATTTTGGAATATTTTCACATTCTTATAATATAGTTTGTTTTCAAATCAATAATAAAAATTGTTTAGAAAGAAATATCGTACCCGTTTATTTGAATAAACAAAATATTGACTTTGCTCATTCAAACATAAATAGAAAAACAATATCCGAATGTGATACATCAAAGCTTCTATTAAATAAAAACGATGCAATTTTAATCGCAAAGCAAAGCATTTTAAATCTTGATAAGACTAAATACAAAGTAACTTTTGTTTTCTGGGGCGGAAATATTGACGGACCTAGGTGGAATGTTGAAACAGGAGAGGAAAGTAATGGATATGGAAGTGGGACAACAGTTTCTGTAAATGCTAAAACCGGAAAATTTGAAGTTAGTAATTGGGTATCTCAACCTTAAAATAACATAAATAGTATATAGAATAAATCGCCTACTTATAACACACGTTTGGTAAAAACTGGGCGGTTATGTGCAACTTGACAATTATAACATTAAATAAATTTCTTAGCGGTTTGACACAGACTGCAAGCAAATGCCCAGCTTTTCCAAGCGCCAAACGATATGCAACCAATGAAAATAAATTTATCAATAATAACTAAAAGTGCGGAGTCATCACTATAAATACTGACGAAAATAAAATGAAAAAATTGACAATGAACTTAACGGTTTTAATTATTGTAACTATTACGGCAAATGCACAAATGTACCATCCCTTCCCAACAGATTCTGCAACATGGAAAATAGCAAGATGCTTTTATTTTTATCCGGCGGGGGTGCATGATGAATACACTTTAACAATGGATGGAACGGATACCATACATAATGGCTCACCATTTAAAAAAATCAATATTTCAAACCACCATTCACCTGGCACAGTTAATGATACCATTTATCCAACAGAATTTTTTGGAGGATTAAGGGAATCCGGTAAGCAAATTTTTATGTGGAAAACATGGGCTTCTGCCGATACATCAGTAAAGTTAGTATATGATTTCAATCACACTGATGTTGGTGATACCATATACACAAATGTTCTTACGGGAAATCCAAATCTTTTCGGACATTTAATTACAAATAAAGATTCCGTTTTAATCGGAACACAATTTCATGTACGCTTACATCTGCAAGACCCATCTAACATCTACCATATTGAAGATTGGATTGAAGGCGTTGGCAGTTCATGGGGATTGCCGTTCGCTACCTTTTGGAGCGCAACTGATAATTCATACGACTTAACTTGTTTTTATGAAGCTCAACAATTAAAATATGGAAATCCTTCTCCAACTTATGGCTTTTGTCAGGCACCACTTCCAATAATAACTTGTGATTCTGTTTTTTCTCCTGTTTCTGAAAATACTTTAAAAAATACTTTATTTAATTTATATCCGAATCCCGCTTCTGATATTTTTACTTTAAATATTGACAATAGAAATAATGCAAATTTGACATTGAATATTTATAATGTAATTGGTACTTTAGTTAAATCGGAAACGCTGAAACAAAACAACCGACAAATTAATACCGGAGATTTAAGCAACGGAATTTATTTGGTTGAAATTAAATCCAAAGAATGGACTGGAAAACAAAAATTAATAATTCAAAGATAAAATTGGCAGCATATAACACCACCTACGAAAACAACGAGCAGATATGTCCAACTTGACAATAATAACAATAAATAAACTTTTTAGCGGTTTGACAAAGACTGCAAGCAAATGCCCGCTAAATCAAACATTGAACCGTTAGCGGCAACTCTAAGGAAAGCAAATAACTTGAGACATTTAAACATTTAACGAACAAACAAAATGAAACGACTTATTTTAATATTAATCTTTGGGACTTTTCTTTATTCACAAACAGCAATTGCATGTTGTGCTGGTGATTACATTGGACTTTTCCCGAGAGGTTTTAATATTTCTTCAAATGCAACATTTCTAATTGACTTTGCAGAACATGACTTTGCACTAAAAAACAAAATTTCCGACTTGGTTTTTACCGCAATAACTACAAAAGGGAAATGCTTTAAGTTGACAGTTTTAGAAACGAATTTTTCTGGAACAATGGGACAAGTTTTTCTTAAAGTTAAATCCAACCTTAAACTTGGGGACACCATCTTTATTCATGTTTCATTACTAAATGACGATACCTTATCAGGCAAGATAAAAAAATTCGCAAGTATAATCTCTTTTAGAAAATGGGTTGTAAAATTTCAAACTGACAATGAAATTCCAGCTTGGGCAAGCGACACAATCAGCTATTCAACTGATGACTCAAGAAATTCTTCTGCACCTGGTTATTCTATAAACTTTAATCCTAAGGTTACTGACAACTCCATTACCAGCGACAATTACAAGTTAAGCGGAAAACTATCGCTACCATTCTTTTATGAAGTGACTTTGGGCAACCAAAAATTTATTTGTTCTGCTGACGGTAGTAACCCCGGAATTTATTCCAGTATTTGCGGTAGCAATTTTATTTTCGAAATTGACAAGTCATACTCAGCAACAGTAAAAATAATTGATGCCTCAGGCAATTTTGCACTTCAAGAAAAGACTTTTGTTTTTAAAACGATAGGATATAACCAAGAGATAAGAATTTTAAACAGCAATGACTGTTATCATTGACACGACGACACGACTTCGGGCGGAAAGTAGAGCAGCCGCTAACACACGTTTGGTAAAAACTGGGCAGTTATGGGCAACTTGACAGGAATAACAAAATTCAAACGTTTTAGCGGTTTGACAAAGACTGCAAGCAAATGCCCGCTAAATCAAACATTGAACCGTTAGCAGTAATAATTTAGAAAATATTTCGTTACATTATAAAAATTTTAAATATAAAAACAACAAGATTAATGACAGTGACTTTTTTGACAGCAATTACTCAAAGATACAACAAAAACAAAGAAGGCAAAAGCGTATCGAAACAAATTTGGTATTGACGCAAATGGTTTTATTAAACAATTTTTTATTGTTTTAAGAAAATTTACTTCATTTTATTTTGTAAATATGATCACATAATATACATTTGACAAAAATTCATAAGAATTTTTATTGTTAATGGCAAAAACTCAAAACGTTAGAAGTAAATCGTCTACATATCGTCCAAATGTATGGGGTATGATTCAAAATATTTTCATAGCAGCAATCAATAAAGGTCAAATTCTTATATTTGGTTTATTTTTAATATTTATCGTATTAATTGTAAAATTACCAACTGAACAGACATATACTGTTATACACGAATTTTTAGATCTTCTCGAAACTTGGCATATTTTAGGATGGATTCTTTCACTTATATTGACAATTGGAATTGTTTATAATGGCAAACGACTCAGAAAAATACATTCAATGGAAATTGATAGGTTAGCAAACGAAAAAAAGGAATTACAAATATTACTCTCAAAGAGAAAACTTAATACCAGTAAGTAAAATGGCAACTATATTATTTGTTTTAATGCTTCTTTCGATTACGCATTTTGTAATTGAATCAGTTATTGTACCAAGTGCTCGCATTGAGCTTCGTTATAAATTACATGCAATAAGAGATAATTTTAGAAAACTAAAGTTCGATAACGATGTTTTAATTAACGATGCTACATTTCAGAAATTAGACTATGCTTTTAGTAAAAGCATTAGAATGGTTCCACAGATTAATCTTAAAATGTTATATAATTTAATTATAAGCCGGCAATTAATAGAATCAAATGATAACGATTATTTTATCAATTTGCCTGTTGAGGTAAAGACACTAATGTTAAAAAATCTTGAATACGTTTTTAAGGCTTTTTTAGTGAATTCTTTGGGATGGATAATATATCTTATGCCTATCATTGTTATTTATCTGATATTAAGATCTATTACAAAATGGTCTATTGGGCTAAAGAATTATTTGCAACAAATAATCCTTT
>JAVHRJ010000242.1:0-4330 GCA_036171595.1 Bacteroidales bacterium | reverse complement strand
CGCTACCAATACTATTTGTTGCTGTTAAAGTAACTGTAAAAGTTCCATTAGTAGAATATGAATGCAATGGGTTTTGTATAGTTGAAGTTTGACCATCGCCAAAATCCCATAACCATGATGTTGGCGAATTTGAAGACATATCAGTAAATTGAATAATTCCAGAGCAAGTACTTGTAGGATTTGCAGAAAAATTTGCAACCGGTGGGTTAGAAAGACAAGGATCGTAACCATCAATAAATTGTGGTGCAGTTCCCGATGGGTCTAGCCAATCGCTTAGTCGTGTAGCACTTGTTCCGCCACCAGCCCATGATGTAGCAACTTTTCCATAATAATCATTCATACTTGATTGTGCAAGCCCACATGCCGATGGACCACCATATAATTGACCAATAATTCTGTGATCTTGGTCATAAATAGGCGAACCAGACGAACCAGGTTCTGTACACGTTGTTCCCCAAAGAATTTGCCATGAGTCAACACCAGAATACGATGCCGAAACTGCAGCTTGTGTAGAAAAACTAATTTTTTTAATATCAGCCGATGGATGATGAATACCACATGCTGATGTTGAAGGTGTTGTACTTCTTGACCATCCAGAATAATACGGATTAAATGTACAAGGTGGAGTTTGATTCATTTGAACAAGGCAAAAATCGGAGCCACCATTTCTTGCTTTTAATGCACTTCCACTTGTTGTAACTTGGTCGTGTGCAGGCGATGAACTAGGGTTTGTGCAAGTTGCACTTTGCCAATTAAACCAAAAAATCCATTGAGCAAAATCGTTACTTGTACTACAATGATTAGCAGTTAAAACATACGGAGTTGCATTGTTTGCAGTATTATTGATAAGTGCTCCTGTACAAAAACCACTTCCACCAACTACTAACATACAAACTGAACGTATTTGCTGCTCCCAACCTGCAGATTCAGAACAAGCTACATTTCTTTGACAAGAACCAGAGCCACCAAAACCTTTAGTTGCAAAATCAAAAACATTTCGATAACCATGTGTAACTCTATTAATTACAATTTCACCACTAAATTGTGCATCAGCAGGCTCGTAATATTCCAATGTTATTGCATCACCAGGAATTAACGTTGTTGCAAATTGTTGTGATGAAACATTGTTTAAACTAGTAAATGAACCTAATACTTCGGAATGGGTTTCATTATATAAAAAAAGTGTAGCTCCACTTGGTAAATTATATTTACTAAATCCAAAATTTAATGTATATGCACCTTGCGAATAAACTCTTAGTCGCCATAATTTATCGCCATTTGGTAAATATTCCCATTGCCCTGCTGTAAATAATGAAATATTTACATCAATATTTTTTCCAAAACGCCAAGGGATTTCTTTATTTTGGTCGTTTACAATATCTTCGGCTTGCAATAAACTTACATTTACCGGTTCCATTGTAATAGTAGGAATGGTCTGCTTTAATATAGAAGAAGAATTTGTATTAAAACTATATGGCTTTCCACCATAGCTGATTTGTGCAATTATATTACCAATAAAAAACAAATTTAAAATAATCGCAAACAAAAAAAGTTTAATTTTTTTCATATTTATTTGATTTTAATAATTATACATTAATTTTGTTTCAAAGTTTGGAAACATTAACACAAGTGTTTTATTGTTTGGATATTGAATACTAGTTAAATTAAACATCATTGTTTTTTCTATTTGTTTTTCGCAATCTATAGTTCCAGACTTATTTGTTAAGTATAAAGATGCTTTTGGTGGTAAACTTTTTAAATAATTTCCGTTAAACTCCATATTTAAATCATCATCTTTACAACCAGAATAGGAAAATGTGATTGTTAAAATACTATCTGCAATAGTTGCACTTTTTATTGCAAAATCCTTTTTGTAATTAATGTAATCAAAGTCTTTATTTACAATAACCTTTTTAACAGGAATTTGGGATGTTGATGCAGACTTTGTCTTTTCAACTTTTTTTGATGACTTACAACTATTTGCCATTAAAAATGGAATTAAAACGAAAATTACAGTAATGAATCTCATAAAAATTAATTTATATTTTGCGAAATATAAATAATAATTTTAATAAAATCAAATGTCTAAAACGATTTAGAATATTTGTATATAACTTAATCTTTATCAAATAACCAAAATCAAGGATATGAAGCAGTCACTCTGAGGATCTCGAAGAGTGGCAAGGAATAACATAGTCATGCTTCGAGAGCCTCAGCATGACAGAGAATCTATGGACGACTAGAAAAAGAAAAACAATTTACAAAATTATTTAGCAAGTTTATATGTTAAAAAGCTGTAATTATTAAAAATTTTTAGACTTTAATATTTCCTGAAGACGTAACATTTCATCGCGATACATTGCTGCTTCAATAAAATTTAATGCTTTTGCTTCTTTATCCATAGTTTTTCGAGCAACTTCAATAGCCTTTTTAATTTGATCGGTACTCATATATTTTAATACTGGGTCTGCTGCAAAATCAACATTATCATTTTCAACGTAGGCTTTAGTTTTATTAAGATGATTCATTTCACTTAACATCGATTTTGAAGCTCTTACAATTTGTTGTGGCGTAATGTTATTTTCTGTATTATACTTAAGTTGTTTTTCGCGACGACGATTAGTTTCATCAATGGTTTTTTGCATAGAATCGGTTATTTTATCAGCATACATAATAACTTTTCCCTGTAAATGTCGTGCTGCACGCCCAGCAGTTTGAGTTAATGCACGCGAAGAACGCAAAAAACCTTCTTTATCGGCATCTAAAATTGCAACAAGCGAAACTTCAGGCAAATCTAACCCTTCGCGTAATAAATTAACACCAATTAAAACATCAAAAACTCCATTACGTAACCCTTCCATAATCTCAACACGTTCAAGTGTTTCAACATCAGAATGAATATATCTGCACTTAACATTAAACTTTGTAAGATATTTTGTTAATTCCTCTGCCATTCGTTTTGTGAGTGTTGTTACAAGAACTTTTTCAGTTAACTTTACACGCAACTCAATTTCATGCATTAAGTTATCCACTTGATTTAAACTAGGGCGAACTTCAATTATTGGATCAAGAATACCTGTTGGACGAATAACCTGTTCAGCAACTATTCCTTCGCTTAGTTGCAACTCAAAATCGGCTGGAGTAGCACTTACAAAAACTACTTGATTTACTATTTCAATAAATTCATCCAATTGCAATGGCCTGTTATCGGCAGCAGCTGGAAGTCTAAATCCATATTCAATTAAATTTTTTTTTCGGGCAGTATCGCCACCGTGCATACCTTTAATTTGAGAAACAGTAACATGACTCTCATCAATAATTGTTATAAAATCATCAGGAAAATAATCGAGCAAACAAAAAGGACGAGTACCAGGTTTTCTACCATCAAAATACCTCGAATAATTTTCAATTCCAGAGCAATAACCAAGCTCTTTAATCATTTCCAAATCAAAAGTTACACGCTCTTCAATTCGCTTTGCTTCGAACATTTGTCCTTTGCTTTTAAAAGCTTCAATTTGCAAAAACAAATCATCTTGAATTTCTTTAATAGCTTGATTTACACGTTTTTTAGAAGTAACAAAAATATTCGCTGGAAAAATTCTTTGCGATTGATGCGACTCAATTGTAATACAACTCACAGGATCAATAGTTAATATTTCTTCAATTTCATCGCCATAAAAAATTATTCTTGTAGCAAAATCGTCATAAGCAATAAATACATCAATTGTATTTCCACGAACACGAAATGTACCGCGAGTAAATTCATTTTCAGTTCGCGAATATAAGCTGTCAACAAAATTTCTTAAAAGATCATCTCTATTAATTTTCTGACCAACAGAAATTTCGATGACACTATTATGAAAATCTTCAGGATTTCCAATACCATAAATACAACTTACAGAAGATATAACAATAACATCGCGTCTTCCAGAAAGCAAAGCCGACGTAGCACTTAATCTAAGCTTTTCAATTTCTTGGTTTATAGATAAATCTTTTTCGATATAAGTATCGGAAGAAGGCAAATATGCTTCAGGCTGATAATAATCGTAATAGGAAACAAAATATTCGACTCTATTTTCAGGAAAGAATTGTTTAAATTCGCTATACAACTGAGCTGCTAGCGTTTTATTATGACTTAAAATCAATGCAGGTTTTTGAACTTGTTCTAATAAATTTGCAATTGTAAAAGTTTTACCCGAACCTGTAACACCGAGCAAAGTTTGGTATTTTAATCCCAAATTCACTCCATCAACCAATTGTTTTATTGCATCGGGTTGGTCGCCAGTAGGAGAAAATGGGGAAACAATTTTTAATTCCATAAATGATTAAA
>JAVHRJ010000241.1:0-4339 GCA_036171595.1 Bacteroidales bacterium | reverse complement strand
CCACATTTATAAATACAATTCCCCTAAAATATGGTTTTTAAGGCTCGACTAATTAGACATAATACAATATAAATTTATGAATAAAATTAAAATTTGCCACCTAACTGTTACCCATTTTGCAACAGATAATCGGATTTTTAGAAATGAATGTACAACCTTAGTTAAAGAAGGATATGATGTCACTTATATTGCACCTAACGTAGAAAATGAGATTTTAAACGGTATTAAAATAATTGGAGTTAAATGCAATCTTCACCCAATCAAACGTGTTTTTATAGGATCTAAATTAATTTATAAAAAAGCCATTGAAGTTAATGCAGAAATATATCATTTTCATGATATTGAACTTTTTAAGTATGGGGTTAAATTAAAGAAAAAAGGGAAAAAAGTTATTTTTGATAGCCATGAGGACTGGTTAATGTATGCAAATGACATATCTTGGTTGCCAAACATTATAAAAAAACCTATCTCTAAATATATACTTTATTTATATAAGAAACATCTTAATATCTTTGATGCTGTTATCACTGTTTCTCCTCATATTCTTGTTAAATTAGAGCAATTTTCTAATCATGCATATATGATCACTAATTATCCAAAATATGATTATAAAAATGAAACATTGTTTTCAAAAGAGGAATATTTAAATAGACCAGATACTCTTTTTTATTCAGGAACAGTATCAAATCAAGAAGTCATTTTGCAAGCCATTGAAGAGATTCCTAATGTTCAATATAATTTGGCAGGAACTTTTTTTGATAACTATAAAGAAAAACTTTCGAAATATCCCTCATGGAATAAAGTGGATTATTTGGGCTACCTCAATAAAGAGGAATTGGAAATTGCATTTCATAAATCTACCATAGCAATCACTTTATTACATTATCATGCTAATGTTGGTCACACACAAGGGACATTAGGTAATACAAAGTTTTTTGAATATATGAAATATGGATTACCAATAATATGTACTGATTTTAAAATTTGGAAAGAAATGATAATTGATAAATATAATTGTGGTATTTGTGTAAATCCAAATAGTATTGAAGAGGTTCAGCGAGCTATTCAATATTTAATGGATAATAAAGAGATAGCTTATCAAATGGGACAAAATGCCCAAAGAGCAGTTAAGGAAGAATTTAATTGGAATTCACAGGAACCAATTCTGATAAATATTTATAGGTCAATACAATAATAACGTTTATTAAAACTAGTTTAATGAAAATTGTTACAATTATTGGGGCAAGACCTCAATTTATTAAAGCTGCAGTATGCAGTAGGGCTATTGCAAAACATAATGATATTCAAGAAGTAATTATTCATACTGGTCAACATTTTGATGAAAATATGTCAGATGTTTTTTTTGAAGAACTATCTATTCCAAAACCAGATTATAACTTGAATATAAATAGTCTTGGACATGGAGCTATGACTGGGCAAATGATGGCAGAAATTGAAAAAGTGCTAATCAAAGAAACTCCTGATTGGGTGTTGGTTTATGGGGACACAAATTCCACTATAGCTGGTGCTTTAGCTGCCAAGAAATTACAGATAAAAGTAGCACATGTTGAAGCTGGTTTACGTTCATATAATATGAAGATGCCTGAAGAAATAAATAGAATTTTAACTGATCGAATTTCAGATATTCTTTTCTGCCCTACGGATACGGCTATTAATAATTTGAAAAAAGAAGGATATGATAATATTTCTTGCTTAATACAAAAAAATGGAGATGTTATGCAAGATGCAGCTATTTTTTATAAGAATAAATCTTTAAAGCCAAAATTTGAATTGCCCAATAAGTTTGTTTTATGTACAACTCATAGGGCAGAAAACACAGATGATTTAAGTTGTTTAAATTCAATTTTTGCTGCTTTGGAAGAAATATCTAAAGATTTTAAAGTTGTATTACCATTACATCCTCGTACGAAATCAAAATTAGCTGAAATTGGATATAATTTAAAAGAAAGTAGTATTTTATTTATTCCACCTGTTGGATATCTCGAGATGATTTATTTGTTGAAAAATTGTAGTTTAGTTATGACAGATAGTGGTGGATTACAAAAAGAGGCCTATTTCTTTAATAAATATTGTATTACTTTAAGAGAAGAGACGGAATGGGTAGAGTTAGTAAATGGTGGGTACAATTTGTTGGTGGGTTCCGACTATAAAATGATTTTTGAATCATTTAATGAAATTGTTTTATTTGATAAAATAAAATTTAACAATAAATTATATGGGGATGGAAATGCAGGAGAGATTATTATAAAAACTTTAATTAATCATATTTAATATATTAAAATAACTAATTCTATGAATAATCCTTCAACAAAAAAGATAGCAATTCTTGTAATCTCATGTGATAAGTACTCTGATCTATGGGAACCTTGTGCAAAGATGTTTAATAAATATTGGCCAGATTGTACTTATGACAAGTATTTAGCGTCTAATACAAAGGAGTTTGCTTCCTTTGGGTTTTCCCCAATTCTTATTGGCGACGATAAATCATGGAGCTATGGACTAAAATGTGTTTTGGCAAAATTGGAAGAACAGTATGAATACGTTTTTACATTATTAGAAGATTATTACTTCATTGAGAAGTTGGATAACGAATTTATGACAAAAATGTTTGATTCATTTGTTTTAGCTGAAGGAAACTTCTTACGACTTAATAAAATATTATGGCCTCAAATAAAGTATTTTAATAAATTTTTTGGTGAAACTGAAAATTATACGCCTTATAGACAAACCTGCGTGTTCACATTATGGAAAATTAAGACTCTTAAAAACATATTAAAAGATGACGAGGATGCTTGGGAATTTGAAAAAATTGGTGTGAAAAGAGGATTCCAATACGACAAATTTTTCTGTGTGTATAAAAATTTTTTCAAAACAATTAATGTTGTAATAAAGGGGAAATTGGTCCCAAATGACTATAATACCCTAAAGCGGATATTACCAGAAGTAAACTTGAACAGACCTTCCTTCACTTTTCTAGAAATAGCAAAAATGGACATAAGAGATTTTTGGATACTTACTTTTTTAAGGTTAGTTCCAAAAAAAATTAGATCAAAAATCTATTTTAGTAAAAATAAGTAATTTTAAATTTTTAAAAACAGAATTAGTATGAAACGAATACTTGTCACCGGTGGATGTGGTATGATTGGATCCAACCTTGTTAAACGTTTAATAAAAGAAAAAAATGATGTTTATGTAATTGACAATTTGTGGAGAGGCAAATTGGAGTATCTAAACGATGAATCAGACAATCCAGTTATTGATTTAGAAACTCATTATTTTAATTTAGATTTATCTTTAGCTGATCTAAGCGACAATATTGTATCTAGTATGGATTATGTCATTCATTTAGCCGATATTGTGGCAGGAATTGATTATGTATTTAATAATCAAGGAGACTTGTTTCGTCAAAACAATTTAATAAACTCAAATGTAATCAATTCTTGCAGAAAAGCTGGTAAAAAACAATTGAAGGGATTTGTTTATGTTGGTACGGCTTGTAGTTTTCCTTTAACTCGGCAGAATTCTTTAGATGTAATTCCATTGCGCGAGGATGAACTTTTCCCTGCATTACCTGAATCTGCTTATGGATGGAGCAAACTTATGGGGCAACTTGAAACTGAATATTTAGAAAAGGAAACAGGAATTCCCTGTTGTACGTTAATGTTTCATAATGTTTATGGCTCGCCTTGCGATTTTGGTGAACGTAGTCAGGTTATTCCAGCATTAATAAAAAAAGCAATTAAATATCCTGCTGAGCCATTTCACGTTTGGGGTAGTGGGGAACAAGGTCGTGCATTTATACATGTTGATGATATTGTAAATGCATTATGTTTGGCTTTAGATAAAGGTTGGGGGCAAGGAGTTATCCAGATTGGACCTTCCGTTTGCACTTCTATCAAAGAAATTGCAGAACAGATTATTGAAATATCCGGAAAAAAAATCGATGCATTCTACGACAAATCGAAGCCAGAAGGCGATAAAGCCCGGAGTGCAGACTATTCAAAAGCAAAAGCAACATTGGACTGGGAACCTAAAGTCACCTTAAAAGATGGTTTAAAAGCTCAATATATTTGGATAAAAAACCAAATAGAGTCTGAAAATAATTAAATAATCTAATATGAATAAATCGATAGCTTTTATAGTTCTTACTTGTGACAATTATTCAGATCTATGGCCAATGTTTATACATTTCACTGATAAATACTGGCCAGATTGCCCATATGATAAATATTTCATAACAAATAATAAATCAATACCAGAATCATCATTTGAATGCATAAAGATAGGAAAGGATGAAAGTTGGTCTGATGGATTATTA
>JAVHRJ010000240.1:0-4344 GCA_036171595.1 Bacteroidales bacterium | reverse complement strand
TATAGTTCGTTTCAATAACTTAAAAAGTCCAAGTAATTGTTTTACGGTCACTTACCAGGGGATGTTACTCCTGATGCTGCGGTCATTGTTAATCCTAATCAACATGGTTGCACTTTTGAGAATAAAGATTTAGCGGGTGTTGGTGTGATGTTTTATGTTTTGATTGCCTTGCGATCAGAGATGAAAAATCGCAGCATGTTTGATAATAAAATTATTCCAAATTTAGGAGAGCTTCTTGATTTTGTAGCACTTGGAACGGTTGCTGATGTTGTAAAACTTAATCATCAAAACCGTATTCTTGTTGAACAAGGTCTAATTCGTGTTCGTCAAGGTAAAGCTCATGCTGGAGTGAAAGCTTTATTTATGGTTGCAAAAAAATCAACTGAATATGCTGTTTCCAGCGACTTTGGATTTTCGATTGGACCTCGTTTAAATGCAGCTGGTCGTCTTGATGATATGAGTTTAGGTATTGAATGCTTATTGGAAGATAATTTAAGTATTGCGATTATTCATGCTGAAAAGCTAGATTCGTTAAATAAAGAGCGACGTGAAATTGAAACAGAAATTAAGGATGAAGCTTTGTCTGGACTGGAATTTATTGATTGTAAAAACCTATCTAGCATAGTGATATTTAAAGATTCATGGCATCAAGGTGTCATTGGTATTGTTGCTTCACGTCTCAAAGAACTTTATCACCGTCCAACTATTGTTTTTGCTCAATCAAGCGAGGGTGAAATTAAAGGCTCTGGTCGATCAATCCCAGGTTTGCATCTGCGTGATGCGTTGGATTTGGTTTCAAAAAAATGTCCTAAGCTAATTCGAAGATTCGGTGGACATGCAATGGCTTCAGGTTTATCAATTGGTAAAGCTGATCTTAATCAATTTATTAAAACTTTTGAAGAAGTTTGTAAATCACTTTTAAGTAAAGAAAATCTGGAACAATGTATTGAGACTGATGGTGAGTTACTAAACAATGAAATTACAATAGAACTCGCTAAAGATATTGATAAACAAGTTTGGGGTCAAGCATTCCCTTCGCCTGTTTTTGACGGAACATTTCAAGTAATCAATCAAAAAATTATGGGTGAAAAACACTTAAGATTAACATTAGCTTTAGATGGAAAAGAATTTGAAGCCGTACTTTTTAATTGTGTTGAAAAACTTCCTGAAAGTATTCGAGTAATTTACAGTGTTGGAATTAATCGATTTAGGGGTGAAGAAAAACTTCAATTGATGGTGCAATATTGGGAATAATTATACAAAGTACTATTGATACTAAATAAAGTTGTAATATCATTAAAAAATGGAGAAAATTATGAAAAATAATCGTAAAGAACAGATGATTAAGCTTTATCGATCAGGCAAAACATTAGAGCAAATTGGCAATCAGTATGGAATTACAAAAGAGCGAGTTCGTCAAATTATTCGTAATTCAATTTCAGCAAAAGAGGGTGGTAAAACTGTAAGTTCCATAAAATCAAATAAAGAAAAAAAAGATAAAAAACTTAATGCGGAAATCCAAAAATTTGGATGTTCATATGCTGAAAAACAATTAATACCATCAAAATTTCGTGTTGCTTTTACTTGTAAATTAAAATTATGGAAAGCGACAACTACTTGCTCGATTACTATTAAAGAGTGGTATGACCTTTGGTTAGAGTCGGGTCATATTCATCAACGAGGAAAAGGCAAAGGTACTTATGTGATGATTAGGATTGACAAAACAAAGCCTTATCAAATTGATAACATGCATATTATTTTGCTTGAAGAATCATCAAGAGAAACAATGAATAAAACACATGCACGCCGAAAAATACAAAGTAATGTTAATTATCTCTAGTACAAACTAACAGGAGATAATCATGCTTACAGCGATGTTGCGTTTAAAAAACGGAAAATTCGAAATTAAAATGGGGGTTCTTACCCCCAAGAAAATCAAAAAAGGTTGGTCTAAATTTTAATTAAGTGCTACACATAAAAATGTGTAGCACTTGTCTTATTTAATCTTGTAAAAAATGGTAAAATATCCGTAGGAGATAAATATGAAAATAAATTTAGATAAAAAAATTGGATTTAATATTGGATGGGATTATTATTCTCATGGCTTTATTTTACCAAATGGATTAACAAAAGAGGAATTTGATTTAGCTTTAATCGGTTATCAAGCCGCTAAAAATAAAAATATTAAACGACTTGAAGATACTATTTTTATTCGAAAATGGCTAAATCTTAGAATTAATGCATGGACAAGAAATCGTACTTTTGATAACCAGGTAACTCCTGAATTTATTCAGAAAATAAATGTTATATATTGTCCTATTACTAATATAAAATTAACTCATGGCACAGGAAATGAAACTGATTGGAGTATTGACCGTGTAAATAATAATGCGGCTTATTCGCCAGGAAATCTAATAATTGTTAGCGTGTTAGCTAATGTAGCTAAAGGCAATTATTCTTATCATGATTTAATGAGTATTGCAAATGACGTTAGACCATTGCCTGGTGGCACAAATGGCATGCGTCCATTGACAAAAATAGAATGGATGAGATGGCAATCTATATCATCTTTGGTCATTAGCGTAAAAGGTAAAAATCATACTTTGGCTTATGCTGTTGCACCTAATGTGTGCATCCCTCCAGCTAATATACCAATAAGTCCATCTGCAACACTTCAATTAGCTATCGGAATTTCAATTTTAAATATTGATCCAAAACCATTAAAAGTAATATCATTAAAGTTAGAGAAGTCAAAAAGAGTTGTTTTAAATAAAGTAATAGCAAGAGCTAAAAAAGTTATGAATGCTCATATGAAGATATGTGATTTTTGGTTTAATCAAAGACTATTTTATGAATTTTATATTTTTTTTAATACATTAACTATTGAAGAAACAAGAATGATTAATCATATTGGATATACTTTAATGTCATTAAAGCATAAAACAGCTCAAAATATTGTTTTTAATTTGGATGAATGGAATCTTGTTGGGAAAGGTTATGATAAACCTTTAACATTATTGACTAATGAATAAACTCTTGATTGTGATTATTTTTTAGTTTATAATTTAAAATTACTTTTAAAAAGGAAATAATATGTTTAAAAAATTAATATTATGTTTTTTAATTGGATTATCTTTTAATTCTTTTGCTGGACAAAGTTTTGAACAGGTTTGTATTAAGGAAAACAATAGTGATAATGGTACTCAATGCCTTAAATATGACTTTCGTTTAACAATTACATCAGATCAAGATGAGGGTCGTCCTGGAGCATTTGGATTAGCTGCCATGATTAAAGATCAAGGTGTTGTTTCATGGAGTAAAACAAAAGGTTTTATTCCTTTTAATGGTGGAACATTTGAATCTATAGATGGATTTTATGATGCATTACCATACAGCCAAACTTACAGTGTTTTTCAAGGTACAGAAAGAGAAATGTGTGGTTTAACTAAAGGTTCTGATGCTGACTTTTATGCTGGGCATGGAGCTTTATCAGTTAATGATGAAAATAAAATGAATGAGTTATCAACTCGTGTTGATCAGCAAGTTACAGTAGAACGTTTAAAAACTGCATTTATTCAACGAGATGTAATGGAAAAAGATAACGGAAAAAGCGGATTGGTTTATTCACTTGATTGTTCGGCTTTCAAACCTCGTTCTGACTAGTAAAATTAGAACTTATTAAAAATCCACTCATTGAGTGGATTTTTAATATATTGAGATAATAAAACCTGCATTCAGGGCAAAAGTTAGTATGGCAAGGAACATCGGTACATTCAGTTCGGCAGCGAATCGCAAGCATGGGGAATCAACATCTTGTGTTAAAAATTACTTTAATACATAGTTTTCTAAATCGAGCATGTGGCGATTAACAAGGCAAAAGCGCAAAGCAGGGAAAAAGCAAATTCTAAATCGCGCATGTGGCGATTAACTTATCCTAGTGATCGCCATTCCTCCATAGTTAATTCTAAATCGCGCATGTGGCGATTAACTGGTTCATATTTACGAGATGAGTCGCAATCAGATTCTAAATCGCGCATGTGGCGATTAACTCTTCTGCTACTTCAGCTGCTTTAGCTGTTTCATTCTAAATCGCACATGTGGCGATTAACAGATAGCTATCCAAAAAAAAACGATGAGTTTTATTCTAAATCGCGCATGTGGCGATTAACTAAATAAAGAAAAGTAGGGAGCGTCATCTCCAATTCTAAATCGCGCATGTGGCGATTAAGTGACCGTAAAACAATTACTTGGACTTTTTAAGTTATTGAAACGAACTATAGAAGCCTGAAATAACGGGTTCAGACAGTTTGTAAAAGTCCAAGTTATTTATTTATGTTTCCTAAC
>JAVHRJ010000239.1:0-4378 GCA_036171595.1 Bacteroidales bacterium | reverse complement strand
AAAGGAATTGCTAAATAAATATATAATCCTGGTTTATAGTCACCAAATGATTTAAAAATTATGGGGAAAGAATGGCCATATTCGTCTTTTCCTGTAAGTAAGAGTGAATACGCGTTGTAGCCAATTGAAGTCTCGTCCCAAAGTAATGGTGGGTAGTTGCTGTAGATTGCTCGAACCACAAAGGCAACTATGGTAATGGCTAATAATATTTTTTTAGTCATAAGCAACTATATCAAATGCAGGTAACCCATTGGGAAAATTTATGGTTTTTAATAGCATCGAATTATTTGGTAAATAATTATTTGGACTGGTGATTAACAGTGAATTGCTTGGAATTACGGTTGTTTTTACTTCCCAGTCGTTGATAAATTTAAATTTGTCAAAGTCGTTGACCCAGTACCAGTCGGAGTGAAAATCAGTGTTTAGATTTGGATCTGATAAATATTTTTGGGGATCCCAAGGCCAGTAAAACAAAATGAATTCATGTGGTTCACCATATTTTTTGGTGAAATATATTTGATTGTATTTGGGATAAAGTGCTTTTACTTCCATTATTGATTGTTCGTATCCATATTGCCAGCTAGGTGCGAAATCAATATTATATTTTTTGTAATTTTGCCAATAATTTGAAAAAAATATTATAGTCGTAATCAAAATTATTGGTAATAAATATCCTTTTGATTTTTGGGAAATATTTAATAATCCATATGCTATAAAAATATAAATAAAGGGTGTGGCGATGGTGAGACGAATCGAGGGATAGTCACCGACAGTGAGGGCAGCAGGTATTAGGGTAATTAAAAATGCAGCCAATATAAATATCGTATTTTTTGATAAATTCTTAAGACAATAGATGATGCCGATGTAAAAAAACGGTAAAAAATAGATAAATATTAGTGGCGAGCGGGGTAGGTTAAATTGATAGTTTTGACTGCCGTTGAAAAATATAGGAATTGGACTGAGAAATAGGAAAAAATTGCTGACAACTTCTTTTGCAAAGTAGGTGACTTTGTTGTTTATGGCTAAATTTAATATCTGGGGACCCTCAAACAACCGCCGACTTTCATTAATGAGGTTTATGGAATTTGGATTAATTATTCCCACCCACCTATTTCTAGCCATCGATTCTGAAGAAAACAAATTAACAATGTTGGGAATAGCTAATATTAAAAATAGTACCGAAAATATAGTAATTTTTATTTTGGATGGACGGTATATAAAAATTAATAATATGGCTATTAATGGAGCAACTAAACGAGTGTTGTGATAGGAATACATTGATAGTCCTAAGGTTACTGCTGATAGAATCCATATTAACTTATTTTTTGATTTTATGAAAAATAAATAAATGCCCAACAATAGGAAAAATTGTGCTAAATTTGATTGAAATACTCCCCTACCGGGGAAAAAAGTCCATGGTGAAAAAGAAGCAATAATAAATGTAATTAGGGCTAATTTGCGAGATTTGAAAATTAGTCGAGCAAATAAATATATTAAAACGGTAAATAATAGGCTGAGAATGGCAGCGGGAAAGCGTATGGTCAGAGCATTTAGGCCAAAGAAATAGACAAATGGGATAGTCAGATACAAATTAAGAGTGGTGGGATAGTCACCATAGGCACGAAAATTGAAAATTGGCCATGTTTGTCCCCATTGGTCTTGGCCAGTTTTTAAAATTGAATAGGCATTGTAACCATGGGAGATTTCATCCCAGTTTAATGATGAAGGAAGGGAATCTAAATTAATAAAACGAAAAAATGCAGAAATTACAAAAATAATAATAAAAAGTATTTTATTTTTTGACACGGATTAACTTAATTATAAATCCAAAAAGAAATAATGTTGAAATATAGTTTGATATGGTACGTACGCGTGTATTTACTATTTGTAAATTAAAGTGGTGAATTCCACTAGGAATATCAAATTGGATTAAGCCTAAATCTGGTTCAATACGATATAAAATTTTTTTAGTATCTAATCTAAGTTCCATTTTGGGGAAATAGGCAATAGGTAAATTTATAGTTGCATTATTACCAATTACTTTAATTTGTCCAAAGGCATTGGTGGAATTTTTTGTAAATGAAATATCTGATGTAATGCCTGAAATAGTTTGAATAGTGTACGTATTATCTATTGTTGGAGTATTAATACTAAATTTTGGGTAAAAATCAGTTAAGCCTGCTCCTTGTTGAGCTATTAAATTGTTACCTGATAATTTTTGATTATCTGTTAGATTTGACCATTGATCAGTTTTAAAATAATTGTAGTTTAAGACAATTAATATTAGTAAAATTAGAACAGTAAATATTTTGTTTAGTTTTTTGGGAATAAATAAAATAATTGAGCCAGACACAAAAGCAAAACATAAAATAATGCCTCCTAAAAAGCGCCATGGAAATTGGAAATATGCCATAAATGGTAATGATTGCCAAACAAATGTTGATTTGTTGTGGGTTAGAAAAGCAAAAAATAAGCCTAGTGCTGTTGAAAATATTATTAAATATTTATATTTTGAATTATGTTTGAAAGATATTAAACTAGCTATAATTGGTAATAGCCATTGAAGATAACCAATTTGAAATGACATGTTATCAATAGGACCCCAGAGGGAGGCACCATAACCCCAAAATCTGTCTACAAACAGTTGTTTTAGGGTAACAAAGTGAATAATAAAATTAAAATAACCTTGAGTCATCATAAAATTGGTGGTTAAATTCTTTTCAAAAATAGATGGGAGTAAAAAGAAAGTAGATAAACCAAGAGACCACATTAAAATGACTGCCAATTGTTTGTTGGTCTTTTGATAAATACTAAATAATATTAGTAAACTGAGAGCTATTAGAGTAGTTAATTGGTGGGTTAAAAAAAGTAAGCTTAAAAATATTATGGTTAGTTTTTGATTTTTTTTGGCAAAAAAGTAGAAAATAATAGGAATTAAATTAAGGGCAAAGTTTTCGGCTATTGCACCTCGCACAAAAATATTTAGAGCTTGATATGGTGCTGTGGCAAAGACAAAAGCGGAAATTAACGCACCCGTACTGCCCCAAAAAATACTGGCAAATAAATAAATAAATATAGGGCCAAAAAATAATGGTAATAAATATATTATTTTGATGCTATTGATAAATGAAAAACTGGCGAGGTGAAAAATTTCTGCCGCTACATAGGTGATTGGTGGGTAAAAGTTAAAGACGGGTGAGCCAAAACCAAGAGCAGAATTTGGAGAATAGCGACAGGGTATTTGGCCTGATTGTAGACATAAGTCAAATTCAGATAGCCGAAAAATGTGGAGATCATCTTGGACTGACCACATCCCCGTTTTCATGACTTTGTATGTTAATAAAAATGATAAACAAACTATTATTAATATGTTTATTTTATTTTTCATTGTTGGTATAAATGTAAAAAGATTGAGCCATTTCGTAGGTTTTGGGAAGTTTTTTGAGTAATTTTAAGTTAGTAACTTGACTGATTTCGATTTGTGGAATTACAAACAAACTGTCTTGAGGAAATAAACCAAGATTATTTAGATTGAGATTGCCAAAAAAATACTTATCATCTAAATTTTTGCCCGAAAAATATTCTGTATTGGTATTATGCAAATCTATGTTTTTTAAATATGGTTGATAGTTTAAAAAAAATGGTAAAAATGGTTCGTATTTATCTGAGAAATATATTTGTGAGTAATTATAATTTTTACTCTCAATAACACTATTGGCGAGATTGTAGTGCCAATTTGCAACACTATCTTGGGGGTAATGAATAGTGTAATAGTGCCAAAAGTTTAGGAAAAGTAATAAATATATTAAGACCAAGTATTTGTATTTTTGTAGTGCAAGAGAAGAAAAATATATTAGTGAAGGTAACATAATTATTAGTCTAGTTGAATGAGGGCCGAGGGAATCGCGGGTTAAGGCAAAGGGAATGGGAGCAAGGAAAAGTAGCCATAAAAATAATTTACCGATTTTGGTGGGATTGCGGTTCTTAATAAATATTCCAATAAATATAAGGAAAAAATCTAATATATATAGTAGACCATGACTGCCAAAACCATGACGAATGTTGCTGTCGCCATTGATAAACAAAAAGCTGGGAGAAAAACTAGATATATAGTTTTCAATAAATTTTGAAATTACTATTTGATATTTGTTATGAAAAATTTTGGAATAAATGGGAGTGACTACGCCTGTTTGATTGAGGTGGGAAAGTGAAATATCTTGATAGCGCATGGTGTCGGTAATTTGTTCACGATGGGGCATGGTGAATATGCCGATATAGGAAAAACGAAAACCACTATGCCCCTTGATAGTATCAATCCCCATTGGTAAAAGTAATAAGAAATTGAAAAATATTAATAATATAATTGATTTTTTTGATA
>JAVHRJ010000238.1:11461-19694 GCA_036171595.1 Bacteroidales bacterium | reverse complement strand
TGTTTTTGAGTAAGGCATCTAAAACGATCAATAATATCAAGTTTATTTTTATTAATTGTTTTTATGATTTCAATTGCAAAATTGGAATTTTTTTTAATCAGTTCAACCATTGTGTTTTTGTTGATAAACCACACCACAGTGCGCTCCTCTATTGATACAACAGAAAATTGAAAAACATTTTCTCCAAATAAAGAGGGAAGTTGTAAAAAATCACCTGGCATCACAATTTTTAATATCAGATTTCTGATTTTGCTTTCCTGTAAAAGTTTTGCTTTTCCTGTTTTAAGCAGCAAAATGTGCGAGGCAAAAGCACCTTGTTTGCAAATGGATTCTCCGTTATGGAATGTAATTTCTTGCTTATTAAATTCAAGCAGGTCTATTTCTTCCGGCTGCAAATATTTATAGAAATCAAACACCATAAATAAATTTAGATTCGTGTAAAAATATAAATTATTATTTATAATTATAATTTTACATCTCAAAATTCAATACGCTAAATTGCATGTTGCTCGTTTTCAATGCAATATAATTTTTGTTAAAAATAAAATCGCTCATGGTTTTGTTCTTGAGATATATCAACTCTTAATTTTGTCTATATTTGAATAATATTTATGAATTTTGGAGAATTATAAAAATAAAAGGAAATTGAATCAACTTAAAAAATACCGACTTCTTATTACTGTTTTTTTTCTTATGCAGATAGCATTTATCTTTACATTAAGATTTACCGTATTTGTTTATTGTCCTGCATTTATTCCAGCCAATATGCTTTTCTTTATGCTGTTGTTTATCACGCTTGTACCATACTCTTTTTTTTATTATTCATGCTTTTATAAAGTACAACCAGAAATTCTGAAAAATCAGCAAACAGATAAGGTCGCACCTGCGGATATTGAAAATCGGGATATTGAAAAATCCATTGAAAAGCGAGACCTTAAAAAAATTAAAGATATTTTTTTTGAAACACTTGAAGCAAAAGTTGCATTTGAAAAGCTCTTTTCATTACTATCAAAGGAATATGATATGGGACGTGGTGTTGCATTTGTTTGTGCCCCCGGTACTACTCGATTTGAAGTAATTGCAACCTACGCATTTCCAAAAGATAATGTACCGGAAGCATTTGAAATGGGCGAGGGGATTTCAGGTCAAGCCGCTTTATCGGGTCATTATGTTAATATTTCGGATATTCCTCAAGGGTACTTGGAAATTGGTTCCGGGTTGGGGCACGCTATGCCAACACAAATATTGATATTCCCAGTGAAAGCTGAAAATACTAGCATTGCCGTGATAGAATTATCATTTTTAAAAACGTTAAACTCTTCCGATGTTCTGCAATTGAACAATTTTATTTCTACTATTGCAGCTCAGGTGATTAAACTTATTTGTAATATCCCATTGAATCAATGCACAAAATAAGATTAACAAAAATTGAACAAAAAATTCATGCTATTTTTCCTGAAATAGCAACTACTTCGCTGTTGAAAAAAAACAATGTTGTGATTGCCATGTCAATTGCTTTTGCCATTCCGTTATTTGCATTGTTTCTCGACCTGCTGGTACAGCAAAATTCATTTTCTTGCGAAACAATTTTTGGCTTGTATATCAAAAATCCATCGCATTTTTTATTCCTCCTTTTCCCTGTCATAACTATTTCGTGGATAATTGTGAGCCGCAGGTTTGAAATCGACATGCTATCGGCCAATGCTTTAATAGAAGAGAAGAAAGCTATCATTCAAAAGAATGCCGACTTTGCAAAAAAAATTGGAGAAGGCGATTTTTCAGCTACAACAGAGCATCTTGATGATACAGATGTAGTGGGTCGTTCTCTAATTATTATGCGTTCCAATTTGCTTGCAAATAAAATCAGAGAAGATGAAATCAACTGGATTGCCAAAGGGAAAGAAATTGTTTCAAACGAATTGCGCATTTATTCAGATATAAATAATCTCTCGCAAAATGTATTAATTAAAATCATTGAATACACAAACCTGGTACAAGGTGCATTTTACATCTACGAAGATGAAAGAAAAAAAATCATCAATACAGCAACCTATGCTTATGGGAGGAAGAAATTAAGAAAACAGGAATTTTCTATTGGCGAAGGATTGGTAGGTCAGGCTGCATTTGAGATGGATACGATTTACAGAAAAGAACTTCCGGCTGAATATGTAACTATTACATCAGGAATTCTAGGTGATAAAAAACCCGGCAGTTTGCTCATTGTTCCGTTGGTATCCGACAATCAACTACATGGCGTAATCGAAGTAGCGTCTATCAGCGATCACATCCCTGCATTAACGATTCGCTTTATTGAAGAGCTAAGTCACATAATTGCACGTACAATTTTTAACTTAAAAGTGAATTATCGCACAGAACATCTTTTGAAAGATGCACAACAAATGACTGAAGAACTTCGCGAAAATGAAGAAGAACTTAAGTTAAATGCCGAGGAAATGAAAGCTTCGCAAGAAGAGCTGGAAAAAGTAAATAAAAATCTTGAATCGAAAATTTTAGAAATTGTTAATTCCGAAAAACGACTGCACTCGCTTCTTGAAAATGCTTCAGAAGTAATCTCTATTTTTAATCCTGATGGGACTGTTCGCTATGAAAGCCCTTCCGCAAAAAATATTCTTGGGTATGATTCTGATGAAATTATTGGGACCGATGGCTTTTCGAGAATACACGACTCACAAGCAGACATGGTTCAGATAATTTTTGCGAAACTCTTAAAAAATCCCGACAAACCACAGACATTCGAATTTAAGTACACTAAAAAAAATAATGATGTTGTGTGGCTCGAATCTATTGGGCGGAATCTGATTTACAACCCTGCCGTTCATGGAATCATTTTTAATACACGTGATATTACATTGCAAAAAATTGCTGAAAAAGAACAACGAATGCGTAGCAAAATGCAGTCGTTATCAGAGAACAGCCCTGATATGATTGTCCGTCTTGGTTTACAAAGTGAGATTTTTTATTCCAATCCAAACGTTGAAAAATATACCGGTTGTAAGCCACAGGATATGATACAAAAGTCGTTTTATGAGGTGGACTTTGATGAACATTACATATTATTATTTAAAGAGATTACTTCGGAAATCTCACAGCAAAATAAAAAGATAGACATTGAACGGACTGTTCATTCTCCTTCCGGCGACAGGATTATGCAAGTAAATGCTATTCCTGAACACAACGAAGACAATGAACTTGAATCAATTCTTATTGTTGCTCACGATGTCACTGTATCAAAAATGATTGAGCGAGAAATACAGGAAAAAAATAAAAAAATTACTGAAAGTATAAATTATGCTTATCGCATTCAGTCTGCAATCTTACCAGATTCAAAAATAGTAAGTAGGTTTTTGCCTAGTAATTTTATTTTTTATGAACCCAAAGATGTTGTTAGTGGCGATTTTCCTTGGTTTTTTGTAAAAGGAGATTACACCTATATTGCCGCAGTAGATTGTACAGGGCATGGTGTTCCCGGGGCTTTGCTATCGATTCTTGGCTATTTTATACTCAACAATGTGGTTGACCATGAACGCATTCTTCCTACAGGCGAAATTCTTGATCAGTTCCATACAAATGTTCGCAAGGCTTTGAAACAAGATATGGCAAATGCTGAAGCACACGATGGAATGGACATTGCATTTTGTAAAATTAATTTGAAAACTAATATTCTCGAATTCTCAGGTGCACACCGCCCACTATACTTATTACGAAAGAGCGAAATCATCCAGTATAAAGGAAACATGAAGGCTATAGGTGGAATTTCTATTGGGAAAAAAATCGAAAAGAAATTTGAAACATATGCAATTCAAATAGAAAAAGGTGATCGTATATTTTTCTTCTCTGATGGCTTACAAGACCAGATTAATCGCGATAAAATGAAATATTCACCTGCCAGAATCAGGGATATTATTATCAATAATCAATCATCTACAATGCAACAAACCTATACTGCTTTTTTTAAAGATTTCCAATCTTGGCGTGGAAAAATGAATCAGGTAGATGATATACTGTTAATAGGCATTGAGTTTTAAGAGGTTGTGTTATTTTGAAAAAAAACTTTTTGATTTCTCTTGCAAAATAGGCAATAATATGTATTTTTATTTCCTTAAAAAATAATTGATATGATATTTAATGTTAAAAATTCTGTTTTTCTAGAGTTCGTTTATAAGTTCTATAGAACGATGAAGGAAAATGAAATCAGCCTTGCCTACGAAGGCGAGATTACACATCAGGTGACAAAAGCCTTTACCTCTTTGGCGGAAAACAATATGGAAACCGAAGCAGAAGATGGAAATGTTCAAAGAAAGGTGTTTCATGTAATGGTTGAATGTTTACAGAATATTGGAAAACATGCCGATAAAATTGAAGGCGAAAAAGATGGAAGAGGTATTTTTATCGTAAGTAAAGGCAATGGCGAATATAATGTTACTACCGGGAATATTATTGAAAACAATAAAGTGGAAGAACTTAAATCTTCGTTAGAATACGTTAACAGTCTTGACAAAGAAGGGTTGAAAGAAGCTTATAAAAAACAAATTAAAGGTGGAACACTTTCTGAAAAAGGTGGTGCAGGTCTTGGATTTATTGATATTGCCAGGAAAACAGGAAATAAATTGCAATATCAGTTTTTAACCATTGACGAACTGCATTCATTTTTCATGTTAATATCTACAGTAAATAGAAACGAAAATAAAGTAGTTGGTTTATGAATTCAATAAAATACATTGGCACAGACGATACTCCCTCAATCACTCTTGATGCTCAAAGTGGTACTTTTGAACTTGCAGGCAGATCAATGCCCGAAGATGTTACCTCCTTTTATAGTCCGATTCTTGAATGGATTGATAAATATTCTCAGGAACCTAATGAGCATACGGTATTTAACTTTAAACTTACGTATTTTAATACCGCTTCTTCCAAACTTATCCTGGACATCCTTGTTAAACTTGAAGAAATCCAAGAGAATGGACACGAACTTTTAGTTCACTGGTTTTATCCGGATATTGACGAAGATATGAAAGAAGCAGGCGAGGAATATGCTGAAATGATTGAGATTCCATTTGAGCTGATAGCATATAAAAAATAATTATTTTTATCCATGAGCGAAGGCATATTAAAAGCATTAATGCAACTGTTTGCAATCATTGCAAAGCAGGATGGTGGCGTTGAAGAAACCGAACGCTCTTTTGTTATTACATTCCTACAGCAGCAATTAAGCGAAGAGGCTGCAAAACAATATATTGAACTCTTTGATGAACAAACCGGATACAACAAAGAAAAATCAGGCGAGGAAGAACACCAACTGACATCCGTTAAAGACTCTGTTAGAATACTCGGGCTTTGTAAAAAAATCAATAAAACACTTACTCAAAATCAAAAAATTGTAGCCCTCGTTCGTTTGTTCGAATTGGTAAATGCTGATAGAAAATTTACAGAACAGCGACTGGCTATTATCAATACGGTTGCTGAAGTATTTAAAATTGTGAAAGAGGAGTTTCTTGCAATTGAATCTTTTGTGATGAAAACGCAAGCCGATGAATTTGATGTTTCAGATATTCTAATTGTAAACGATAAACTTTCTGCTAGCAACTCGTGCAAACACATCAAAACAGATAAGCTTGATACAAATTTATTTATTCTGCGAATTAAAAGTGTTGACCTTTATTTCCTAAAATATTCAGGCAACGAAAACTTGTTTCTAAATGGACTGATTTTACGTAACCGTAGTATCTATCTTTTTGCCAAAGGCAGCACTGTTAAGCTCCCAAAAGGCAAACCAATTTATTATAGCGATGTTGTTTCACGCTATCTCGAAGATACCACTTTTAATAAAATAGCATACACCGCAAGTAATTTAGAATATCGTTTCCCAAATGGTGATATTGGCTTGAGGGATATTAATTTTTCTGAAAATCATGGAAAACTCATTGGAATTATGGGTGCCAGTGGTGCAGGGAAAACTACTTTGCTAAATGTTCTGTGTGGTATTTCTAAACCTACGCAAGGCGAAGTGTTCATCAATGGGGTCAACCTGCACACTTCTAAAAATGAAATCGAAGGCGTAATTGGGCTTATCCCACAAGATGATTTGCTTATTGAAGAACTAACCGTTTTTGAAAATTTATATTACAACGCAAAACTCTGTTTTAAGGATAAAAAAGAAAATGAACTATCAGATTTAGTTGATAAAACACTGATGCTTCTTGGTCTTCTCGATAGAAAACACTTGAAAGTTGGGTCGCCTTTAAATAAATTCATAAGTGGAGGGCAAAGAAAAAGATTAAATATTGCACTTGAGCTGATTCGCGAACCATCTATACTTTTTGTTGATGAACCTACATCTGGGCTTTCATCACGTGATTCTGAAAATGTAATGGATCTCTTGCGAGAACTTGCCTTGAAAGGGAAATTAATATTTGTTGTCATTCATCAACCATCATCCGAAATCTATAAGATGTTTGATAAAATGATTATCCTTGACACAGGCGGTTACATGGCTTATTATGGCAACCCTGTTGAAGCGGTGATGTACTTTAAACGGATTGATGCCCAGATCAACAGTGATGTTGGCGAGTGTGCTACTTGTGGAAATGTAAACCCTGAACTTATTTTTAATATAATTGAAGCACAAGTAGTTGATGAGTTTGGGAACTATACAAATCAGCGAAAAGTTACACCAACAAAATGGGAAGAACATTTTAAAGCAAACATAAAGCCGGAACCATCAGAACAGGTCAACGAGCCTCCTCCAAAATCTTTGAATATCCCCAATTGGTTTAGTCAATTTAAAATATTTTCTGCGCGCGATTTCTTCTCGAAATTAAGCAATAAACAATATATTGCCTTAAACCTGATTGAAGCTCCAGCACTGGCTTTTATTCTCTCATTTTTAATTAGATATATTGCAAATCCAAATTCATCATTGTACCTATTTAAGGATAACGATAACATTCCACCTTATGTGTTTATGTGTATCGTTGTTGCCCTGTTTCTGGGACTTACCGTTAGCGCAGAAGAAATATTCCGTGATAGGAAAATCCTGCAAAGAGAAAAATTTTTAAATTTAAGCCGCTCCAGTTATCTTGTATCTAAAATTGTGATCCTTTTTAGTCTCTCTGCAATACAGACACTTTTATTTGTAATTGTTGGAAACTTTATTCTTGGCATCAGAGGAATGTCTTTCGATTACTGGCTTGCTCTATTCTCTGTTTCTACCTGCGCCAATATGATGGGATTAAATATTTCGCAATCATTTAATTCCGCAGTTACAATTTATATTTTAATCCCTTTACTACTCATTCCTCAAATGATATTAGGCGGTGCAATGTTTAGTTTTGACAAGCTGAATCGTTGGATAAATACGCCGGGAAAAGTACCATGGGTGGCAGAAATCATGGTCTCTAGGTGGGCTTACGAAGGACTTATGGTAAAGCATTTCGTGGACAATGATTTTGAAAAATATTTTTATGGACTTGATAAACAAATTAGCATTGCCGATTTTAAACAGGTATATTATATCCCAAAACTTCAATCGGCGGTTGAAGATGCCATGATGGCAAAAATAAATAACAATGATTCATTGCTCGTTTCCAGTCTATCCCTTTTACATAACGAATTAGAAAAAGAACAGAAAAAAACAGGCTCGTTTAAACAACTTGAAAAGCTAACGAAAGCATCATTTACCAATGAAATTGGCGAAAAAACACTTAATCATCTCGATCGAATTAAAGCCTATTATTTTAAGCTATTTGAAATGTGCGATAATAACAGAGAAAAACTAATCAAGTTTTGGGTTGGACGAGATCAAGCATTATACAATAAAAAAAGAAGTGATTTTAATAATGATGCCATTTCTGATATTGCAAAGAAAATATATGAGAAAAATAAAATTGTTCAATATAAAAATGAGTTGATACAGCAAATTGATCCTATATTTTTAGACCCTCCATCTGATAATCCGGTGAACTTTAGGGCTCACTTTTTTGCACCAAGAAAATATTTTGCCGGCATCTTTATTGACACTTTTTGGTTTAATCTGATTTTTATTTGGCTGATGACTGCTATTTTGTATGTAACGTTATATTTTGAATGTATAAAGAAATCTATGGAGCTTTGGGAAAAATTAAATCTTCGTAGAAAAACAAAACAGGTGACAAAAAAATAGAGTTATTAAGTTATTAAGTTATTAAGTTATAGAGTTATTAAGTTATTAAGTTAT
>JAVHRJ010000238.1:7654-11361 GCA_036171595.1 Bacteroidales bacterium | reverse complement strand
AAGTTATTAAGTTATAGAGTTATTAAGTTATTAAGTTATAGAGTTATTAAGTTATAGAGTTATAGAGTTATAGAGTTATTAAGTTATAGAGTTATAGAGTTATAGAGTTATTAAGTTATTAAGTTATTAAGTTATTAAGTTACAAAGTTTATAAAACATAACCGATGCATATCTGATACATATAAAAAATAAAATGGATAAATTATTTTGAAATATTTTAAAATGAATCTATTTTTCATATAATTATAAAAAACCTGAATACATAATGTGTTCAGGTTTTTTTATTTTTTTATGAGTTCATAACCATTTTCTTTATTTTTTTTAATTGCAGGAATCCCTTTTTCCATCCATTCTGGAATAGAGTCTCCTTTTAGAAAATGATTAAAAAACTGGCTCAATCTGATACTTAAATCAATACAATTGGGCCGTTTTTTCAGATTGTGATCATCGCCATTATAGTTGAGTAACCAGACAGGTTTCTCTAGTCGCCTAAGTGCAAGAAAAAATTCAATACCTTGTTGCCAAGGGACAGCACCATCGGCATCATTGTTCATCAAAAGCAAAGGAGTCTGCACTTTGTCAGCAAAGAAAATAGGAGAATTTTCAATAAAATTATCGCGTTTTTCCCAAAGAGTCCCTCCTATTCTACTTTGTCCATCTTCATACTGCATCATTCGGCTAACGCCCGATGTCCAGCGAATGCCACCATAGGCACTGGTCATATTAGTTACAGCAGCACCAGCCATTGCTGCTTTAAATCTGTTAGTACGAGTAATCACAAATGCAGTTTGATAGCCACCCCAACTTTGACCTTGCAAACCCATATTGTTTTCATCAACAAAACCGAGAGATAAAATATAATCTGTACCATTTATTATAGCATTATAGGCATCTTGCCCGGGAGACCCTGTTTTATATTTAATATCAGGAATAAAAATCACATAACCATTGCTGGCAAATTCTGAAAAACTAATAACCGATCGGCTTGGATGTGGCGAGTAATGTTGATGCAATTGATCTGAATTTTTTTCATAATAATAGACGATCATTGGGTATTTTTTTTGTTTATCAAAATCAGCAGGTTTATAAAGCAGCCCTTCTGTTTCATGTCCATCAAATCCTTTCCATTTAAGAAGTTCAACTGTACCCCAAGCGTATTTTTTTTGTTGAGGATTTGCATCACTTATCTGAGTGGAATTTTTAAAAAAGAAATCACTAACCCATAAATCAGGATATATCTGAAAATTTGATTTTCTCCAAATTAATTTATCAGAATTTTTAGATTTTTGAGGTGTTGAAAATTTATTATCCCCAACCATTAATTCTTTAATATTTTCATTTGAATTTATTTTAGTTGTATAAAATCCTGCCTGTTTGGTGGAATAATTAAAAGCACTTAAAAGCATCTGTTTTTCAGGATTAATCCACAATGCTTCTTTGTCTAACTCAATATAACGGAGAGAAATATTATTTTTACGACCAAATCCTTTTGTCAAATTCTGTGGTTTTTCCTTTCCATCAGAAGCTACTTTCCAAATATCATATTTATCATAAATTAATACGTATTTATCATCTTTGATCCAGCCTCCAAGTCCGTATGGATCTGGCACAGATGGCACATCATTTTCTTCGTCATAAAAGTTCACATTTAGCCCTTTTGTGACCGGAAATAATTTCTCATTTTTCAATGAATAAATATACCAAATACTGTCATTTGTTTCATACCAGATAATAAAATTTCCATTAGGAGAAATATTCGCAACACTTTGTTTTTTTTGTAGTATTATTTTTCTTTTTCCGGTATTAAAATCTACAGAATAAACATCTTTAAATTGATTTGTAATCCAAGAAATAGATTTACTATAAAGTTTGTATGAATAGCCAATTCCTATATTACTATTACCTTTAAGAAGTGTTGTAACATGAGGCATTGTTTCAGAAGCTAGTTGTACCGTTTTATTTTCTTTAATAAAATATGTTGCTAAGAAAGATCGTTTTTTTTCATTTTCAATATTTATTATTTGTTGAGATTGTATTAAAGTATCTTTCCAATTCCAAATATCAAGTTTTACTTTTTCATCATCCGGAATGGTATCTTTTTTTTCTATTTCAGGTTTCTGATTAGTTGAAAAAAATATTTTAAGTCCATCTTTAGAAAAATAATTTTCATAATTTTCACTAACGCTCCATCCCTTTGGAATTGAAGTATTCATAGTATCAATGATGCATTTTGTTTGATTATTTTTTTTATTCCAATAATAGAGATTATAAGATTTTTGTTTAGCGGTATCGGAAGAAAAAATAAAAGAGATTTGTTCTCCTGAATCATCTGAAAATATTTTTTTTGCAGTTCCTTTATTTTTATAAATCAGAAAATATTTTTCAGTTGTAGTATTAAAATAATAAACTGAACAAGTATCCGCTATAGAATCTTTTTTCAAGGTAATGAAACAAATTACTGAGCCATTATTTGAAACAGAATAGTCAGAGACATCTTTATATTGGTAAGATTTAAAAGTGGTGGGATTATAAATATTAAGCAGCCACGTATCTGATTTTTTCTTATTTTCTTTTTTCTTTTTTTTTGGTTTTGTATTTAATTTAGTTGAATCTTTAATTGAAGTGGAATCTTTTGAAATAATAGAATCTTTTTTCAATACATTTTTATCTAAAAAATATGCTATATGAGACGAATTTTCTTTTGCAATTTTAAAAGATTTCAATTGTGGAAATTTTATATTTTTATTGTTTTTAAATATCCATATTCCAAGAGAATCTTTTGGAAGATCATCATCTTTTTTCTTAGCAATTTTAGCTTTTCTGATAGTATCTTCCTGAGCTTTTATTTTATACACAAGGAAATCTGAAGATGTTGAAAATTTAGCAGCATAGCCTCTGGCAATAGAATCTTTTTTCCCTGATTTTATATTATAATTGAACAACCATCCGTCTCCTTTTTGAGGATTTATTTCATAGGAAACCCATTCCCCATTTTCAGAGATTATTGCATTTTCTATATCTTTCCATGTATCATAAACCTTATAATTTATTGGAACTTTATTTTGAGCTATATTTTGAAAACAAAAATAAAGAACAATAGAAATAATTAATAAAAACTTTTTCATCTGTATATTTTTTTATTAAAATCATATGGAATTGGCAACGTATTATTCTTTTTTATTTGTGTTGCCGAACTCCGTTTCGCCATGAGAAAATCATCTTAGTTTCGATGCACAGAGCATGAAGTGAGCTTGTCGAAATGTTGTGAAATTTATTTCTCATGGTTATTTTATAATAAAATTAAATTTATTACATCAAACGTAAAAAAAATATTCAACATGTCAACTTGAAAAGTAATTTAGGCAATAAAAAAAACCCAAGAAAATTGTTTCTTGGGTTTTTTTTAAAAGTAAATGACTCCGCCTATTTTTTAGGAGCAACTTTTTTAACAGCAGCCTTAGGAGCAACTTTTTTAGCAGCAGCCTTAGGAGCAACTTTTTTAGCAGCAGCCTTAGGAGCAACTTTTTTAACAGCAGCCTTAGGAGCAACTTTTTTAACAGCAGCTTTAGGGGCAACTTTTTTAACAGCAGCCTTAGGAGCAACTTTTTTAGCAGCAGCCTTAGGGGCAACTTTTTTAGCAGCAGCCTTAGGGGCAACTTTTTTAGCAGCAGCCTTAGGAGCAACTTTTTTAACAGCAGCCTTAGGAG
>JAVHRJ010000238.1:0-7554 GCA_036171595.1 Bacteroidales bacterium | reverse complement strand
GGGCAACTTTTTTAGCAGCAGCCTTAGGGGCAACTTTTTTAGCAGCAGCCTTAGGGGCAGCTTTTTTAACTACATTAGCCATAATCACTGATTTAAATTAGTAAATAAAAATATAAAAAAATAAAAAATGAGACTATTTATGAGTAGCTTTTTTCTTTGCTACTACTTTTGATGCAGCATTCTTTTTTGCTTTTATTGCAGATTGTGCTGCCGCCAATCTTGCAATAGGTACACGAAATGGAGAACAACTTACATAAGACAAACCTGTTTTAAAGCAAAATTCAACAGATGCCGGATCACCACCTTGTTCTCCACAAATACCAACTTTCAAATCTTTACGAGTTGCGCGTCCTTTTGTAACTGCCATTTCTATTAATTGTCCAACTCCACTCTGGTCAATTGTCTGAAATGGGTCAGCAGTTAATATTTTATTATCTAAATAATCATTCATAAAACCACCAACATCATCGCGGCTAAAACCAAAAGTCATCTGGGTTAAATCGTTTGTTCCAAAAGAGAAAAACTGTGCTGTTTTTGCCATTTCATTACCTAATAAACATGCACGTGGGATTTCAATCATGGTTCCATATAAATAATCTATTGATTTTACTTTGAATTTTTCACAAACTTCAGCATAAACTTTATCTGCTATTTTTTTTGTAAAATCTAATTCGGCCACTTCGCAAGTAACCGGGACCATAATTTCAGGACGTGGTTTGTGACCTTCTTTTAATAGCTCAACCGTTGCTTCAAAAATAGCGCGAAACTGCATTTCTGAAATTTCGGGATATGTTACACCTAAACGTACACCACGGTGTCCCATCATAGGATTTGATTCATGTAAAGCCTCACCACGTTTAGCAATTGCAGAAACCGAAATTCCAAGAGACTTTGCCAATTCAGCTTGTTTTTCGGGATTCTGCGGAACAAATTCATGCAATGGAGGATCTAATAACCTGAATGTAACAGGTAATTTATCCATTGCTAATAAAGTATCTTTAATATCTTTTTTTACAAAAACCGATAATTCTTTTAGTGCTTTTACTCGTTCATTTACACCTTCACTTAATATCATTTTGCGTAATAGAAATAATGGTTTTTCTGATCCAACACCATAAAACATGTGTTCTGTACGGAAAAGGCCAATTCCTTCTGCACCATAATCACGAGCAATTTTTGCATCCTGTGGAGTCTCTGCATTTGTGCGAACACCCATAGTGCGAAATTTATCAACTATTGTCATGAAAGCTTTGAAAAGAGGATTTTCAGAAGCATCCATTAATTTCAATTTTGTTTGATAAACATGACCCTTAGAACCATTCAAAGTAACAATATCGCCTTCTTTTAAAATCACATTTGATCCTTCAATTTTTGCAGTTTTTGATGCTGCGTCAACGTGTAATTTACCAGCACCAACAATGCAACATTTTCCCCAACCGCGTGCAACAAGTGCAGCATGTGAGGTCATTCCACCGCGAGCTGTAAGAATGCCAACAGCAGCACGCATCCCTTCAACATCTTCAGGATTAGTTTCTTCGCGAAGGAGAATTACTTTTTCGCCTTTACGTTCCCAAGCAACAGCGTCTTCAGCATTGAAAACTAATTTTCCAACAGATGCACCAGGTCCGGCAGGTAATCCTTTTACTAAAACTGGAACTTTTTTCTCTTCATTAGGATCGCATATTGGATGTAATAATTCATCTAACTGAGCAGGTTCTACACGTGTTACAACAGTTTCTTCAGTAATTAATTTTTCTTTCAACATCTCCATTGCCATGTTTAACGCAGCTGTACCGGTACGTTTTCCAACACGACATTGAAGCATATACAATTTACTTTCTTGAATAGTAAATTCAATATCTAACATATCCTTATAATTCTTTTCTAAAATCGCACGAATTTTATCAAGTTCTTTATAAGTTTTAGGCATTGATTCTTGCATACTGTGCAAGTGCTTATTCTGTTCATTTTTGGTATCATCATTCAAAGGATTTGGGGTACGAATACCAGCGACGACATCCTCGCCCTGTGCATTAATAAGCCATTCGCCATAAAATAAATTCTCTCCGGTTGCAGGATTACGAGTAAAAGCAACACCTGTTGCAGATGAATCGCCCATATTTCCAAACACCATTGCTTGTACATTTACAGCAGTACCCCATGTATCAGGAATACCTTCTATTCTGCGATATGAAATTGCTTTTTTTCCATTCCAACTTTTAAATACAGCTTTAATGCCTCCGAATAATTGTTCTTTTGCATCATCAGGAAATTCTTTTCCAATTTCTTTTTTTATTTTTTTCTTAAATTCATCTGCAAGAAATTTTAAATCATTTGCAGAAAGATCTGTATCCTGAGCAAGCTTTTTTGATTTTTTATATGCATCAAGAATATCATCTAATTTTTTACGAATGTTGATATCCAAACCTTCTGCTTTATCCATCACAACATCTGCATACATCATAATCAATCGTCTGTATGAATCCCAAACGAAGCGTGGATTATTAGTTTTTGCAATGAGACCGGGGATTGTTGAAATGCTTAAACCAACATTTAAAACGGTATCCATCATTCCAGGCATTGATGCTCTTGCTCCAGAACGACAAGATATTAAAAGTGGATTTTTGGGATCACCATATTTCATACCCATTACGCTTTCAACTTTTTTCATTCCTGCAAGAACTTCTGCAGTTAATGATTTTGGTAAAGAGCATTTATTTGCATAATAATCAGTGCAACATTCAGTAGTAATAGAAAAACCGGCAGGAACAGGTAAGCCTAAATTAACCATCTCTGCAAGATTTGCACCCTTTCCTCCTAACAGATTTTTCATTTCTGCTTTCCCTTCAGCTTTTTTTCCGCCGAAATAATAAACATATTTTTTTGTTGCCATTTTTATTTTTTATTTGAAAAAATTTGTTGGCGTGTTTAATTTTACTCACACACAATTTATATCAAAATAAATATAAAAAATTTACATCAAAAAATATTATGCAAACTTTTTTAATTTAATAATGTAATATTTCTCAACTATAAAAATAGCAAATGCTATTCAAAGCCTTTATTCATCAATACTACATAGATTGTTAACTACACTCTAAATATTTGTTCAAATAAAAATAAAAAAATTGTGGTTAAGAAAATAATTCTGAAAAATATTCATTTTATTTTTTATTTATTTTTTAAAATTATATAATTTTTTTTATATATCAAGAAGAAAAATTTAAAATACAATTTCACATAACATAGATACAGCAATTGTTTCATGAGTATTAATTTTGTTCGGGGTTTTATTTTTTTTCTAAATTGGTTTTTCTAAAATTCTTATTGAAGAAAAATTCTTATTGAAAAAAATAAAAATTATTGTACGAAAAAAAATATTTATATTTTAATTCTAATAAATATAATGCAAATATTTTTTGATAAAATATATACTAATTCATTGAAAACAGGTGAATGTATAAAATTTATATTTTTACCATTCTATAAAATAAAAAAAAAAAAATTAGTTGTTAATTGAAAAAAAAAAATTTAGTGAAGCAGAAAATTAACACCAATAAAATGTTTACGAATTTATTTTTGTGATAAAATTTTATCATATAAATTAAATGAAATAAAATTTAATTCAGATGAAACAAAATTATTTGATATCATAGAAGCCTTATTTATCAATATATTCGGCAATGTTTAAATACATGTGAACAATTTATAATTAGAAAAACATTTGCAAAGAATACTAAAAATGATTTTGATTATGGCAGAATTAAATTTTGTAATTATATAAAAAAAATCGAGCAAATAGGAATCAATTATTTCAATTTTTTGTAATATTTGAGGTGGTAGGTTGGTAAAATTTCAGGATGAAATATTTTGATTAAATCTTTTAAAACAACCTGTGGGCTTACGATTCCCGATTCCCAAAAATCGTTTCCTCCGAATTGATTTATGACTGCATTATTATTATAAATTTTTTCAGTTTGTATGATTTTGAATTTTTTTATTCGTTCATCCGTAAATAAAATTTCATTTATATTTTTTGCAGAACCAGAATTTATCCACACATCTGCGGACTGAGATTTTGCAAAAACAGCTTCAATTGAAAGAGGAAAACTTTCATGTGAAGTATTTTGCTTCCATAAAAATTCACCACCTGCATCTGCGATGAGTTGAGCCATATGAGACTTTCCACCCGGAATCCACCATGTCCCTTTCCAAGGTAATCCTGAAAGGACTTTTGGTTTTGATTGTAAATTTGCCACTTGAGATTTTAATTCGAAGTACTCATTTTCAATTTTAGAAAATCTATCATCTGCAAATTTTTCTTTATTAAAAAGAGTTGCAAAAAATTTAATCCATTCTGTTTTTGCCATAACATCTTGCTCTAAATATTCTGCATTTATTATACAGGGAATGTTTAAATCCTTGAGTTTTCCTGCAATCTGTGAGGCTTCGCTACTTACTCCATATATGATTACTGCATCAGGATGTAAACTAATAAGCAATTCATAATTTAGGTTATTATCAAATCCAACATTTTTTATTTTACCATCACAAATCATTTTTCGAATGGATGGATTCACAACATAATCGGTTCCTGCAATACCAACAATAGATTTTGTTTCGTTAAGAAAATCAATCATCGCAACATGAGTTGTAGATAGGCAAACAACCCTTTGCAATGGTATTCTAACAATGTTTTTTTCTTTAATTGCTTCTGGAATTTTTTTATTTTTTTCAACCAAAAAATATTCAAGATTAATATTTTTTGCTCCCTGCCATGGATTTTTCACAGTAAGAATTTTATACATATTATTGTATGTAACAGAAAATCCTTTTGCATATTTACATGAATATTTTTTATCATTATGCTTTTCATTTCCATGATTTGTATGTTGAGAACATGACGAATAAAAAGCAGTAACAAATAAAATCGCAAAAATAATTTTACTATATATATATGTATGATTTTTTTTCAGGAGTATAATTGTTTAAAAACTATTTGTAAAATTCTTCAGCTTTTAAAATATTTTCGGGTTTTCCTAAATCCATCCATACGCCATCATCGTGGAGATATGCATTAATAATATTATCACGACATAACCTTATATATGAATCGGTAATAGAAAAAATGCCTTCTTCAGTTAGTTGTTTAAATATTTTTGGAGAAATAACATGAATACCACTAAACGCCAATTTTGACAATTCAGTTTCATTTAATTTTGAAATTTTCTGCACACCGGTTTTCTCATTTGTCCATCCACATAAATTAAATTCTTTATTAAAAAGAAAATACCTTGAAGAATTTCTATGCCTTACAGCAAGCGTTGCAAGTGCTTTAGATTTACAATGAACATTATATAAATCACCCAAATCAATATCGCTAAAAATATCAACATTGTGGACAAGAAATGGTTCGTTATTATCAAAAAAATGTGCTGTTTTTTTTAGACCACCACCCGTATCCAATAATAAATCTGTTTCATCAGAAATAGAAATATTGATATTAAAATTATTTTTCTGTTTTAAAAAATCTAATATCAAATTAGAGAAGTGATGAACATTTACAACCAGTTGATTGAATCCAAAAGATTTTAATTTCTCAATAACTAATTCAAGCATTGGTTTCCCATTAATTTCTACTAGTGCTTTAGGTTTATAATCGGTGTATGGCTTGAGTCTAGTGCCAAGTCCGGCAGCAAAAATCATTGCTTTCATTTGTTCTCTATTTTCCGTCGTACCATATAATTTGGGCTTGCCTGAATTGTTGGCATAATGAGCATATCATTAATATTTACATGTATAGGTCGTGACACTGCAAACCAAATTGCTTCTGCAATATCCTGAGCGAAAAGTGGTGTTAACCCCTCATAAACTTTTGCAGCTTTTTCTTTATCGCCTTTAAAACGAACCTCTGAAAATTCAGTTTCAACCATACCCGGATGAATGGCTGTTACTCGAATTCCATGCTCAAGCAAATCAATGCGCATACCTTTTGTAAGTGCATCTACAGCCGCCTTAGTTGCACAATAAACGTTGCCATTCATATACACTTCTTTACCGGCAACAGAGCCAATATTTATTATTTGTCCCGATTTATTTTCAATCATCAACGGCACTACTTTTCTGGTAATATATAATAAGCCTTTTATGTTTGTATCAATCATCGTTTCCCAATCGGATATATCTCCTTTTTGAATAGGATCAATGCCGGAAGCCAGACCTGCATTATTTACAAGTACATCAATATGTCTCCAGTTTTCATTTAGGGAATCAATAGCTGTTTCTACTTCATTTTTTTTTCTTATATCAAAACATAATGGTACAACATGTACTTTATAAATATGTGTAATTTCATTATGCAGTTCCTCCAATAATTTTTTCCGCCTACCGGTTATTATCAGATCAAAATTATTCTGTGCAAGCAATAATGCAGTGGCTTTTCCAATGCCAGATGTTGCCCCTGTGATAAGTGCGATTTTATTCATTTTTCTAATTTTTTTGAGGACATTTATTTAAGCCAAAATGTACAATATTATTTTCACAATCGATCATTTCGACTTCGCTTAATGTTCGATTATTTATTTCTCAATGACCGATTATTATTTTCAGAATACTGTTTATTAAACATATTTTAAATATTGCTCTTCGTTGCAGCATCCTCGCCGGCAAGCCATCCTGATGTGAATGCAATTTGAAGATTATATCCGCCTGTGTCTGCATCAAAATCTAATATTTCACCTGCAAAATATAAATTATTTATTATTTTAGATGCAAAAGTATTTGTATTTATATCAGAAATGTTAACTCCACCCGCAGTAATAATTGATTCGCTCCAGCCCCTGTGCCCAATGATGTCAAACCTAAAATCTTTTAACCAAATACGAAGTTTTTTGCGATCGCTTGCCGATAATTGATTGCATAATTTATCAAAAGGAATTCCAATTAACCCACAACAAACAGGTATCATTTTTGATGGAAGCAATTGTTTCAACATTGTTGCAAACATCATTTTTCCATGCTCATTAAAATCACGTAATAGTCGCTGATCAAGCTTTGCATCATCAAGTGCAGGTTTTAAATCAATTGAAAGCTGAACTTTATTTTTGAGTAATAATTCGTTCACAATTTTTCTGCTCAAAGTTAAAATAATTGGACCAGAAAGTCCAAAATGTGTGAACAACATTTCGCCAAAATCTTCACAAGATTTTTTCCCGTTTACCCATACGGTTGCATTAACATTTTTAAGACTTAACCCTTGTAATTTTTGAGCAGTATCTCCTGCTGTTTCTACCGGAACTAATGATGGATATTGACCAACTAATTTATGGCCCATATCTTTTGCAAGTTTGTATCCATAGCCAGTTGAGCCTGTTGCAGGATATGATAAACCACCTGTTGTTATAATAATTTTATCAGCATAATATTGAATAGTTTTTGTACTATTTTCATCGTGTTCATTTTTAATTTGCACTTCAACTCCAATTGCTAAATTTTCATTTTTTAGAATTGAAATAACTTTAGATTGCAAAGAAAATGTAACATTATTTTTATGAC
>JAVHRJ010000237.1:0-4406 GCA_036171595.1 Bacteroidales bacterium | reverse complement strand
ATTTTTTTTACAATTTTTTCATGAACAAATTCATTATTATATGAAATCAGCTTGTTTTTTCCGGTTAAATAATGCAAATATTTTTTTATTTTATCTTTTGAAATTTTCTTAATTATGGCACGTTCCTCAATTTCTGACAAAGCTGGTTTTTGAACATCGTAATTTAAAAATTCGCTTTCGAGCCAATTTATTTCTTCTAAAATTTTGTTGTCAATTTCATTATTATAACCTTTAATAATCCACGTATTTTTATAATTATCTATTAATTGTTCTGATTTTAATTTTAACAATATGCAACTTAAATAATTGTTTGCACAAGAAATTTTTATTAAATTTAATTTTCCCAATATTTCAATAGTCGATAAACCAACATCAAGCAAAATATTTTCTTTATGAAAATCAGTTAAAATATTAATAATTTTATTACGAAAAATATTATCGTATTCTTTGTAAATTAATATGTTACTATATATACTTATTTGATGAGATATATTTTCAATTTGAGAAATAACATCATCAATTTTAAAATTTAATTTATTTGCAATTTGTTCAATAGTGTATGGAATTATTTCTTTTTTAATTTCTAATAAAATTAAATCGCTAAAATTATTTTCAGAAATAATACTTTTGTTTAAAATAATTAATGATTCTAAAAGTTTTAGAGTTTTCTTTTTGTGATGTAACGGAAATGTATCAATTACAATGCCACCACCTAAAGTTTTATCGCCAGATGTATTACGTATAATAAACTTATCGTTTATTAACAATGGAGCATGTTTTTCTAAATAAATTTGCACTAAAATTATTTTATTTTCATCATATATTTTATGAATTCTTACTTGACTTTCGAAAGTTCCAGTGTGAAATGTTACAACAGACCAAATAGGTAATTTAAAATTTGTTTCAAAAAGGATTAAATTCGCATCAATTAAATTAGTAAATTCTAATTGTTTATCAGATATTATCATTCCTTTTTTAACGTCTTCTTTATTAATTCCAGCAAGTTGTATAGCTGCTCTATCGCCAGCAAAAACTGAATTTACAGATATTCCATGTCTTTCTATAGCTTTAACTCTATGCTTTGAGTTTATGGGTAACAAAAAAACATCTTCCCCAACATTTATTTTCCCATTTAAAACTGATCCAGTAATAACTGTTCCAATTCCTTTAACAACAAATGTTCTATCGATATATAAACGAAATATATTATTTGATTTTCTTTCTTGAATTTTAGGAATAATTTGCTCTATTGCTTTTGTTAAATCTCCTATACCCTCTCCTGTTATTGATGAAACACCAATAATTGGAATGTCTTTTAAAGGAGTATTATCTAAAAAATCGAGAATTTCTAATTTTGCCATTTCTACTAACTCCTCGTCAACTAAATCAATTTTAGTTAAGGCAACTATTCCTTTTTTTATTCCAAGTGCCGAAATAATGTTGACATGCTCAATAGTTTGTGGCATAATTCCACTATCTGCGGCAATAACAAGTAACACAAAATCAATTCCACAAGCACCGCTAACCATGGTATTAATAAAATCTTTATGTCCTGGTACATCAATTATCCCAATTGATTCGCCATTTTCTAAATTTAAATACGAAAAGCCTAAATTAATTGTAATTCCACGTCGCTTTTCTTCCTTATGCGTATCGCAATCTATGTTTGTAAGTGCCTTAATAAGTGCAGTCTTGCCATGGTCAACATGACCAGCCGTTCCCATTATTAAGTGCCTCATTTTATTATTGTTTATTGTTATTTATAACTTCACAAACTACTTGGGTTAATTCATTTAACTCATTTTCAAAAATTGTTAGCATATCAAAATAGATATATCCTTTTTTTAACACAGCTAAAACTGGTTGTTTGTTATGTAATAATGCAGAATATATTTTTTCGGCAAAATTGGAACACTCTTTACTGTTTCCGTTTATTAATAATTTAACTGAAAAACTTGGAATTTCGCCATCTGGGACTGTTCCACCACCTGTTTGCCCAATACTAGAAACAATTTCAGAATCAATGTTATTTGTTTTTAATAAATCAGAAAATTTTTGAGCTGTAGCTTTTATTTCAAGAGGTTTTCGATTAAAAATGCTAAATATAAAATTCTTTTTAATTAACTCTTTTTCGTTTAAGTAATATGTAAAAGATGTTTCGAGTAAAGCAATTGTTGTTTTACAAACTCTTAAAGCTCTTAGCATTGGTTCCTTTTTTAGATTACTAATAAGTTTCTTTTTCCCAACAATAATTCCAGCTTGTGGACCACCAAGTAACTTATCGCCACTAAAACAAACGATATCAACTCCTTTTTTAATAGTATCCTTAACAGTAGGTTCGTTTATTAAATATTTATTTGATGATTTTTGTAAAAGCCCAGAACCTAAATCATAGATTAAAGGAATTTTATGTTTTTTACTTAGTTGTACCAATTCGTCTAATTGTACTTCTTTGGTAAAACCTTTTATTTGATAATTCGATTTATGCGCTTTAAAAAGAATAGAAGTGTTATCGTTTATTGCATTTTTATAATCGTCGATATTTGTTTTGTTAGTTGTTCCAACTTCAACCATTTTGCAATCAGAAGCAGCCATTATATCTGGAATTCTGAACGAACCACCTATTTCAATAAGCTCACCTCTTGAAACAATAACCTCCTTGTTTTTTGCAAATGTATGAAGTAAAAACATTACAGCAGCGGCATTATTGTTAACAATAATAGCATCTTCGGCACCAGTTAAATATTTTATTAATTCAGAAGTATGGTCATTTCTGTTTCCTCTTGAAGCTTGTTGTAAATTATATTCTAAATTGTTATAACTTTTTAAAACATTAAAAGAATCTTTAATTAAATATTCGCCAAAAGGAGCTCTACCAAGGTTAGTATGAATAATAATTCCAGTAGCATTTATTACTTTTTTTAAGCTTTTATTGCTATTTGTTATTATTGTGTTTTTAATGTGAATTAAAATTTCATTAACCGATGGAGATTGTTTTCCATTAATTATTTCTGTTCTAAAATAATTTAATGAATTACGAATAGAAAACAATACAAACTTGCGTCCGTATTCATTCAACAAGGTTTTAATTTCTGGAATATTAAGAATTTTATCTACAGAAAGTAAATTTGTAAAATCGGCACTATTTTTTTTTATTTCTTTTGACAAAATAATTAAATAAAAAATTGCAGAGAAGGCAGGAATCGAACCTGCCACAGCCGGTTTTATCCGTCTGCTACCGGTGTTGAAGACCGGATGATACACCAGTATCGACCTCTCTATAAAAATCATTCAATAATACTAAATAAATCGAATTAAAAAAAATAAACCGTATAAAAAAATGATTTATACGGTTTATAAAATTAATGTTAAACTAAAAAATTATCTGATTAAAGTTACTGAACCAGTTTTTTCGTGTGAAACCCCATTTGTATCTTTATATTTAACTAACCAAGTATAAACTCCAACTGGTGCAATATCTTTTCCTTTAACGCTTCCATTCCATGAATTTTGACTTGGATTTTCAGGGTTATATAAATCTGTTTCAAAAATAATTTCACCCCATCTATCATATACATAAAGATGAAAATCTTTCGAGCTAATGTGTGAACCTGAAATATAAAAACCTTCATTTGAGCCGTCATCATTAGGAGTTATTGCATTAGGAGCATAAAAAGTATACTCCTCAACTACTGAAACATTATAAGTTGCAGTATCGCGACAACCATGTTCAGATGTTACAATTAATTCCGAATTATATTTTCCAACATCTGAGTATTTATGATTTGGACTTATAACACTTGATGAATCACCATCACCAAATATCCAGTAATTTGTTATATTAAGCTCCGAAAGATTATTAAAATGTATTAACGGATTTAATATACTAACAGAGATTGGATTTGGAATAAACGAAGCATACGGATTTGGATAAACTTGTATTAAGTTATCAAAAGTAACTGTATTTTTACAGCCAAATGAATCAGTTACAGTTAAGGAAATACTATAAGTTCCATCATTTGTAAATACATGCTGAGGATTTGATTGGTAAGACAGTGTATTACCTTGCCCATCTCCAAAGTTCCATAAATGTTGAGTTATAGTATTATCTCCCCATGAAGTAAAATTAACTGTATGAGGCTCGCATCCAGCAATACTGTCTGGTTGGAAATTCACAAATGGAGCTGGTTTTACTTGGAAAGAAACCTGATCGCAAACTTGTGGCGTAGAACATGCATCTTTTAGACAAACTTCAACTGGTAGCGAGTTTGAAGGAAAATAAGTATAAGGCAACGAAATATTTTCACCTCCATTTAAAGTTAATGTATATGGAGAGCCTATACCACCATTGTTTGTTCCAGAAATAGTAACACTTTCTCCTAAACAAATTATATTATCGGAAGCAG
>JAVHRJ010000236.1:0-4424 GCA_036171595.1 Bacteroidales bacterium | reverse complement strand
GATTTTTTTATCTGTTTTTAAAACTTTAGGGGTCAAAAATGCAATCTGTAAAATTGGGAAAATTACTGCTTTTTATTGTAGCGTTGCTTTAAGCCGATACTACTATTACCTTGATTTTTTAATAAAACATTCTCATAAATATGAATATGTTTTAATAAGCGATGTGAGAGATGTAGTGTTTCAAAGTAACCCATTTGAAAAATTACCTGAAGATTTAAATTTATTATTTGCATTAGAAAATAAAAACATACATTTAGAAAATGATGCTTCAAATTCTAGATGGCTTAATAATTTATATGGAAATGAAATTATGCAAAAAATAGGAGCAAATATAATTTCTTGTTCAGGAACAACAATTGGCAGTACAAATGGGATTATGCATTATTTGGAAATAATGGTAGCTGAAATTATTAAGCAAGGTTCTAAATTTCCTGGCTCGTTTGGCTATGATCAAGGCATACATAATTATTTATTATACACTTGTGCTTTTAGCAATTATGACTTTATTAAAAATGAAGAAGATTTTATTTTAACAATGGTAACATTACCAAAAGAAAATATTATTGAAAAAGATGGATTAATCTATAATAAAAAAAATGAAGTTGTAAGTATATTACATCAATACAATTGGCATCCCCAGTTAAAATTGAAAGTTCTTGAAAATTTATAATTTAATTATGGTTGTTCAAAGAAAATTGCCAGTTAACTTTTTATCGAAAGATATTGCATTATTTAAAAATGAATTAATAAAAGAAATAGTAGAAGTTAAAAGTAGAAAAATAAACTGGGCTTTATTAAATAGTCATACTCAAGTTTTGCTTTTTCAATCAAAAAAAAAGAGCAAAGAACAGTCCCAAACACAATTTCAGAAGATAAGTATTAATGATTTATTTCAAATAGTTGTAAAAAGAAATATTTCTGTTATAAAATTAGATTGTGCTTTAGTTACAGATGGATGGTCAAAGGGGTATTTCCATTGGATGTTAGACGTTTTACCAAGGTTGCTGAAATTAAAGGTAGAACAGCCTACAACAAAAGTATTATTGCCTATAGGGTTTTGGTCTGGGTATTATAAAGATTGTTTAATGATTATTGGATACAGAGAAGAAGATTTTATTTTTTTTAAATCAAAATATGTTTTTAGCAAATCATTGTATTATACAGGACACGTATTACTGACTGGAAATTATAATGAAGAGTCAATAAATAAATTAAGAACAATTTTTCTTAAATCAATTACCGATATAGATTCAGAAAAGGGCAAACATATATATATATCAAGAAATAAAACATCTAGACGAAGACTTGTAAACGAAGATGAACTTTTTCCTATTTTAGAATCGTTTGGAATACAAATTATTTATGCAGAAGAACTGACATTTGAAGAACAAATAAGATTATTTTCAAAAGTAAGCATTTTAATTGGAGTACATGGAGCCGGGTTAACAAATATGTTATTCATGGCACCAAATACGAAAGTCCTCGAGTTAAGGTTCGAAAACGACACTATAAATAATTGTTATTTTTCATTGGCTTCGGCATTGAATATTAATTACTATTATTGTTTAGGGTCTTCACAGAATTCAGATTTATATATTAAAGAAAATAATTTTCGTGATATATTAAATGAAATAATGTCAATTTAAAACTTAATTTTCATAATGACACTAGATTTTATTACCAACAGTTATGATTCACACAGAAACGGATATTCCAATAGTCTAAATGTAGACAAACTCAATTCTTGGAAAAGAAAAACTACTGTTGATTATTGGCGTCACGAGAGAATGTATTCTAGTTTAAAGCCAATTATTTTGGCTTACCCAAAGTCCACTTGGTTAACAGTTGGAGATGGACGATATGGCACTGATGCAAATTATTTAATTTCAAACGGAGTTGAAAATGTTATTGCATCGGATATATCTGATACTTTGTTGAAAATAGCATTAAATGATAAATTCATTACACAATATAAAATTGAAAATGCTGAAAATCTATCCTTTGAAAATAATTCTTTTGATTTTGTTCTATGCAAAGAGTCGTATCATCATTTTCCAAGACCGGCTTTGGCATTATACGAAATGTTACGAATTGCAAAAAATGCAGTAATACTTATAGAGCCGCAAGATAGTAATATTTTAATTCCAGCTCGATTCGGATTAAGAACTCTTATTAAATGGACAAAGCATGGAATTAAAAATAGTATAAAGAAACAAATTGGAAAAGAACCATATTATTGTTATGGAAATTATGAGGAAGTTGGAAATTATGTATATAGTATATCTGAACGGGAAATAGAAAAAGTTGCGTTAGGGTTAAATTACGACATGGTCAGTTTTAAAGGCATAAATGATAGTTATGCTGATGGGGTCGAATTTGAAGAGGCCGATGGAAATTCAAAGTTGTTTAAAAAAATCAAGAAGAATATTAAATCAAGTGATTTGCGAACACAAAAAGGTTTACAGTCTGCAGGTTTATTAACAGCAATAATTTTTAAAAAAATGCCTAATAAAGAATGTATTTTAGAATTAGAAACAAGGGGCTTCATAAATAGATTATTGCCTAAAAATCCATATGTATAGTTAATAACGAATGCAGCAAAAATACTTTTTCAAATTTCGATGGATAGTTTTCCTAAAATAACAATTATTACACCATCCTATAATCAGGGTCAATTTATCGAGCAAACGATTCAATCCGTGATAAATCAAAATTACCCTAATCTAGAATACATTATAATTGACGGCGGTAGTACAGATAACTCACTGGATGTTATAAAAAAATACGAAAAATATTTAACGTATTGGATAAGTGAACCAGATAAAGGACAAAGTGATGCGATAAATAAAGGATTGAAAATTGCAACGGGTGAAATAATTAATTGGTTGAATACAGATGATTATTATGAGCCAAATGCGCTTATTAAAATTGCAGAGAAATTTCTAGAAAATAATAATACGAAAGTGGTATGTGCAAGAAGCCGTTTGTTTAAAAATCAAAACGAAACTGTAGGGTTTACTAAAGGAACCGATATATATCCAAACAATGTTGCCAAAACAATCGGCTGGGCAAGAATAGATCAGCCCGAAACTTTTTTTCATCGTTCTGCAATAGAGAAAATGGGACTATTAGATATTGAACTAAATTATTTAATGGATAGAGATTGGTGGATAAAGTACTTGCTTTTCTTTGGAACAGAAAATGTCGTTAAGTTTTCTGATATTGTTGTAAATTTCCGATTACATAATAACTCAAAAACTGTTTTGCAAAGAGAAAAATTTCAAGTAGAAAATGATAGTTGGTTTTTTGCTTTTACAAGGCAATTTAATTGTTTGTCTTATGCTGATATTATAAAGGAGAACCTTGACATAAATGAGGATTATTTGATCAAAAAAATAGACTGGGTTGACCAATTATTAGTAAAAAAAACCTTAAACTATTTTTTATTATTACGTGCCAATGAATTTTATGCATTGAATGATAAGGTTAAAGCAAAAATATTCTTAAATGCAATAGATCTAAAGTTGCTAGCAGATGAAGATATTCAACTTTGGAAGAAAATATATTTTAGGAATAAATTTATTTTAACGCCAATAATAAATCTTTTTAGAAAATAGGGTTCCTAATGAACGCAAGCATAATTATTCCAACTTATAATGGCAAGAATAAAATATTAACACTATTAAATTCTCTAGAACAGCAGACTTATAAAGATTTTGAAGTAATTATAGTAATTGATGGTTCTACAGATAATACAAAAGAACTATTAGAATCTCATCAATTTTACTTTCATTCTATCAGGATAATAGAACAACCAAATCAAGGAAGATCAAAGGTCCGTAACAATGGAGCTAAACATGCGAATGGAGAACTTTTGATTTTTTTTGATGATGATATGACTCCATTTAAGGATTGCGTTGAGAAGCATATTGCACATCATCAAAAATATTCTAATAGTATTGTAACAGGTGGATTAGGAGAGGATGAATCACAATGTAGTTCAGATATTCAAAAATATAAGGCATATTTAAGTAAAAAATGGAGTCTGCCTTTAATTCAACTATCGGGAAGACCATTAAATAAAGAAAATATTTTTATAACTGCTGCAAATTTTTCTATCTCTCAAAAACTTTTTTTTGAGTTAGGTGGGTTTGATGAAAATTTGACCGATGTAGAGGATTATGATTTAGCTATTCGGGCATTTCAGGCAAAAGTTCCATTATTTTATAATCACGAAGCATTTGCTTGGCACAATGACCAAATTACATGTTTATCATATATAAAACGACAAAGAGAATATGCTAACATGCAGAAGAAATTATTGTTACTTAAACCTTTTTTATATAATGCTTTTTCGGCTCGTGTTGTAATAATGCCAACAGGAATTAAAGCAATAATTTTTAAAATATTTACATATAAGTTTT
>JAVHRJ010000235.1:0-19888 GCA_036171595.1 Bacteroidales bacterium | reverse complement strand
CGGGGCAAACATGATGAAATTGAACGGTTGCACCGCAATTTGAACAAGTTGCTAATGTTGGAACAACAGCATTGTCGTGAGTTCTTCTTTTGTCTCTTCTCTGTTTAGAGTGCTTTCTTTTAGGATGTGGCATTTTCTTATTATTTAATTGTTAAACATTTTATTTAACTCATTCCAACGTGGATCGGGATTCTCGCTAGAATTTTCGATGAGATATTTATTTAGCTTTTTTAGCATTTCTTTATTACATAAGCTTTTCCCATTTTTATATGGATGAACTCGCTTTTGAGGAATTGAAAAAACAATGTTTTCGTAAATAGTTTGTGATATATCTATTTCACTTTCTGATAGTGGCAAATAAATTATATCATCATTTGCATCTTCAACATTTTCAGATTTTACAATAACTATTGTTTGATAATCGATAGGCAAAGAAAATTCATCAAGACAACGATCGCACTCAACAATTGCATTGCCTTTTAAATCGAATGAAAACTCTAATAATCGATTATTTTTTAACATTTTAACTTTTACATCTATATTAATATCTTTAATATCTGTATTTTCAAATCTTTTTAAAAATGAATTGTTTAAAACATAATTAAAATCATGTTCCCCATCATTTAGTCCTTTAAATGGAATGATATATTCATTCAACCTTTTCAAATAAAAAAAATTTTTTGCAAAGGTATAAATATTCTTATAATAAAAAATTAAAAACAATGTTTTTATTGCTTTAAATCAAGTGTAGATAAGACCTAGCATGGTTTAAAAACCTTTTGGTCTTCAATAATTTAAAATTTTAAACCTATAACAATTACATCATCTGTTTGTTTGCGAGCACCTTGCCATTCTTTAAATGCAACGTCAAGCATATCATGTTGTTGTTGCATAGGGAATTGGCTAATATTTTTTAATAACAACAAAAATTGTTCTGACATATATTTTTGGTTATTTGCTCCACCAAATTGGTCTTGAAATCCATCACTGTATAAGTAAACTGTTGATTCATTTGATATTTCAATATTGTAATTAGTAAAACTTTGATTTTCTTTTTTACCAAAAGTACCTCCAATAGAAAAAATATCTCCATTATAAATTTTTAACTCATTATTTTGAGCAATGGCAATATTTTGATTTGCTCCAGAATACTCTAAAATATGATTTTTTAAATTGTACGAGCATATTGCTATATCCATACCATCATCGTGAGATGAGTCGTGTTGATGCATTGTATCTAAAACTTTTCGATTTAGTTTTTCAAGAATAGATGAAGGTGAAGGGTCTGATAAATCTTCGATAATGCCATTAAGCAATGTATAGCCTATCATACTCATAAAGGCACCAGCAACACCATGTCCGGTACAATCGGCAAGTGCAATATATACATTACCTTTTCGATAATTTATCCAATAAAAATCGCCCGAAACAATATCGCGAGGTTTAAAAAAAACAAAAGAATCTTTAAAATAATTTTTGAAAATATTTGAGTGTGGAAGAATTGTTTCTTGAATAGTGCTAGCATAAACAAGACTATCGATAATTTGTTGATTTTTTTTAGCTAATTCGGAATTAATCAATGCTAGTTGTTCTAAGTTTGTGCTAATTTCTTCTTTTTGCTGTTCTATTTCTCTATTTTGCTCCTTTAAACGTTTGTTTGAATGTTGTTTTATTCTATTCAAATAAAAAAGTAAAAATGCCAATAAAAATATAAGAATAAATCCAGCTATTAAAAAATTACGTACAAGTTTATTTTGTTGTTCTTTTTGTTTAAATAATTCAATTTCTTTTTCTTTGTTATTTAAATTAAATCTTATTTGCATTCGCAAATTTCGCATAACAGCTTCTTTATTAAAAAGGGTATCTTTAACTTCAATATATCTACCTAAATAATAATATGCATCGTTATAAAATTGAAGATTTTCGTTTGTTCTTGCTAAATTTAAATAACAATCTTTACGGTCGTTATTAAACTCTAAAGAATCGGCAATTTTTAAAGCTTTTAAATAAAATTCTCGAGCTCTTACATATTCTTTTTGTTCTTGTAACAAATCGCCCAATTTCGAAAAACACAGCGATTTATATGCAAGCACATTAAGTTCGTTTGCAATTTGCAATGCTCTATTATAAATAATATATGCCTGATAATAATTTTCTTTTTTTGCACTTACTGAACCAATGCCCATTAAACTATAAAACATGCCTTCTTTGTTTTTAATTTCTTCTTCAATTAAAAGGCTTCGTTTATAATATTTATAAGCCAAATTAAGACTATCTTGTTGTTCGTAAATTTTACCTAATTGATATAAATTATTTAATATTTGATCTTTCTGCTTTGCGTTTTCGGCAACTAAAAGTGATTGTTTAAAATAGCTTATTGCTTGTTTTGTTTGACCAACTGCTTGATAAACAGCACCTATATAATTTAAAGTGACAGAAATTCTATAATTATCGCGTATAAGTTGTGCCTTTTCAAGTGCTACAAAATAACAATCAAGTGCATTATTAAATTCGCCTAAATCATTTTTTATGTTTCCAATTAAATTTTGAGCTTCAATAAAATTTGTAGGACAATTATTGCTCAATTTAAGTGCTTTCATAGCCATATCGTAGGCGTCTTTTGGAGAATTTCCTTTAAGCGTTTTACCAGCTTTTATATAAACACAAACTTTTTCTGAATCATTAGTATTTGGTGGGATATTTAAAATAACAGAATCGGCAATCTCTGTAGCATAAACAGTTTGTTGAATTATCAAAACAAATAGAAAATATTTTAATATATTTTTTATTTTAAACATTACTAATGGTTGATTTGTAAATATCGGTAAATTTTATTCCAATTACAAGTACATCATCAATTTGTTTATTTTTACCTTTCCATTTATTAAAACTATCTTCAATTTCTGCAATTTGTTTATCAATAGGTAACTCATAAATTGAATATAATAATTTTTCAAATTGTTCTGTCATAAATTTTTTATTTTCAGAACCGCCAAATTGATCGTAATAACCATCTGAATACAAGAACAATTGCGAATTATCGCTTAAGTCAAATTCTGTTTCACTAAACAATGCGTTTTTTCGAGCTGAAAAAGCACCGCCTATTGAGAAAATATCGTAATTAACATTTTTAATTCCTTTATTATCACAAATTAACGACATTTTACTTGTGGCCGAAATTTTTATTTTTTTACTTTCAGTATTATAAGCGCAAAAAACGATATCCATTCCGTCGTCTTGTGTGCTTTCTGATTCTTGCTGATGAAGTGAAGAAACAATGCCATGATTAAGTTGAGTTAACACTCGCGAAGGGTCAAAAGTTTTCTTTTCGCAAACGATTTCGTTTAAAAGTGTAGTTGCAATTATCGACATAAATGCTCCTGGAACTCCATGTCCAGTACAATCAACCAATGCCACAAATTGTAAATTTTTATATGTGTATGTCCAATAAAAATCGCCACTTACAATATCGCGTGGTTTAAAAAAAATAAATGAATCTGAAAAGATTTTTTTAAACTCTTGTTGCGAAGGCAGAAATGCATCTTGTATTTTTTTGGCGTACTCGATACTGCTTGAAATAAGACGATTTTTTCTCTCTAATTCAACAAAACTATTTTCAATTTCGAGACTCTGAGTTTTAATTTTTTCTTCGGCTTTTTTAAGTTTTGTTATATCAGAATCTATTGCCACCAAATTTTTAACTTCGCCTATTTCATCTAATATTGGAGTTAGTGTTGTTTGAGTCCAATACGTTTTACCCGATTTTAATTGAGTTTCAGAGTCATAAATAACAGTTTTTTTCTCACTTAGGCACTTTGTTACAAATTTTTTAATATTTGGGTTAAAAGATGAATTAAATAAATTTTTTGCTGAAATATCTTCGAATTCTCCTTCGTACTTCTTTTTTAAGCTTTGATTAATCCACAAAAAATTCGTATCCTTATCCATAATAATTACCGTGTTATCGGTTTCGCTAGCAGCAATTGATAATTTTTCTAATTCGCTATTTGCTTTTTCAAGTAATTGCTTTTGAAATTGTATTTCACCATTTTGGTCGATTAACTGTTTTTCTATTGATTTCAACTTTGAAATATCGGAATCAATAGCAATAATTTTAATTACATTACCATTTTTATCTAAAATTGGCGAAAGAGTAGTATGAGTCCAAACTTGTTCATTATATTTATTAGTAATAGTTGTTTCGTATGAATATGGCGATTTTTTATTTACACACTCAATTAATGCCTGTTTAATATTAGGATATTGACTATAACCAATTAAATTATTGCCATATTTATTTATTAACTCTTGAAAAGAGTATCCATATAATCTTAAAAAAGCATCATTAACCCACTCAAATCGACCAGTATAATCCATAATCATCACAGAATTTTCTATTTCGCGGGCAACTATTGATAATTTTTCTAATTGTTTATTTATTTCATTTAACTGAATATTTTTTAATTCTATTTCGGTACTTTGACTTTTAATTTGAGCAGTTCGGCTTTGAACAATATCTTCGAGTTTATTATTTCTTAACTTAAGCTGTTTCCCATATATTTTTGCAATAACAAATATTACAATAATTATTAAAATTCCATAAAAAGTATAAGCCCACCACGTTCTATACCATGGTGGCAATATAATAAACTTAAAAACAGATTCTTTACTTTCTAGTCCATAAATATTTTTCCCTACTACTCTAAAAACATAAGTTCCTTCGGGTAAAAAATTAAAAGTAACATATTTTTCTTTTGTCCAAACAGACCATGTTTCATCTAAACCATCTAATTTATATTTATATAAATTATTTTCGCCACCCTGATAAAATAACACAGCATAATTTATTGATATAGAGTTTTTAACAAATGGTATTTCAGTTACAAAATTTGTATCATCACTAGCAAATATTACAGAATCTTTGCCTATTGTTATTTTATTAATATTTGTAATAAAATTAACTGTCTCAACTTTTTTATTTTTAAAATTAAACGAATACAATCCTTTAAAATTAGAGAACCACAATAGGTTATCTTTAATATCTGAATAAAAAAAGAATGTAGCACTTGTTTGTCCAAAACCAGATGATATTACATCTATTTTGGGATTACCTTTGCTCGTTGTTATTTTAACTAAGCCCTGTTTAACAGTTAAAGCATAGCAAACAGAATCGTTTATTCGAGTTGTATAATAGTATATTATAGAGTCTTTTGTGTTTGGAGCAATATTGGGAAAAATTGGATCAGGGTAAAAATGATTGGGTTTACCTATTAGTGAATTTTCGGAATAGTAACGATAATAACCATTACCTGGTGATAATATCGACAAATAAGTATTATCTTTAATAATAACAGGTGAAACATCGTTTGGGATACCCTTAGATGAATCGTAAATTGAAATTATTGGTCGAAAAATATCATTATTCTTATTTGTTAATTTATAAAGGTCGTTATTACTACCATTAATCCAGATATTACCATTTTGTTCTTCGTAAATATATCTAACTTCATGATTAACTCCTTTAACCCTACCCGAATAATTCCACTTGTTATTTGTTTTTGTAAAAACAACTAGTCCATCAGAGCTATTGCTATATAATATTTGAGGATTTATTTTAGAATGTAACAAAACATAAGAAAATTCCATCTTTTTAATAGGAATTACTTTTTCCTCTTCAATTTTAACAAGCCCATATTTAGTTGCGGCTAAGAGCTCACCATCAACAGTGTCCATCATCATAAAACTATTATAATCGCTTGATATTCTTTTAAATTGATAATATGAAGGGTTCTGAGAAGAAATATCCTTGTTAAATGTTAAAACATAGAGTCCTTCGAGTGTTCCTACATAAAACTTTTCGTTAAAATTAATTACACAAACAGGGATGCCCTGATAACCTGACTCTTCGCCAAAATAGTTCATTTGGCTATTTATTTCAATATAAACAATACCATTATTTAGTGCAAGCCATAAATTATTTTCGCGATCATTAAAAACAAAGTTCACATTATTTACCGGAAGACCTGTTTGTTTATTAAAAACTCTTTTTATGTGCCCTTTGTTATCAATAATTATCATACCACCAACTGTTGATCCAAGTGCGTAACTCCCATCGTTTAATTTTATTCCATGATAAATGTTATTTGTTAAAAAATAATTATCGGCATCGGTTTTAAAAGAAGTATAAATTGAATCGACAGGTAATTTAAATTTATTTATATTATTAATATTTACAAGAAAAAGTCCATTTTGTTTTGTAGCAATAATAGCATGGTTTTTATCGAACGGAGCAAACATATAAATTGGTTTATCGGCAAAATATTTACCATTTGAAACCATATAAATTCTATCGTTTCTAAATTCCATTAAACCAATATCTGTTTGTCTTAAATAAATATGATTTTTATAATTAAATGCAAACCTAAAGTCGGTTTCGGGAAGTATTACTTTTAATAAAGAGTCGTTTTGAAAAATAAAAATACCACGAAAAGCAAAAAACACAGTTTTATCAGCAATTTGATGTATAGTTAAAACCGAAACATAATTTTTATACTCTTTTGGTAATTTTTTTGAAAGCGACACCCACGAATTTCTATTTGAAGAATCGGGTTCAAAATATCCAAAATCGTTATCGCCACCTGCATAAATTCTTCGGCCTTTACCTTGAGCAAAACAACGCACATTTGAATTTGTTATACGAGTCCACAAAACACCATCATATTGTAAAACGCCATCGTTATTACCAAAATAAAGCATACCACGCTTATCTTGAAAAACAGACCAATTTTGTGAATGTCCGTTATACTCTTCGGCTGAAAAGTATTTAATTCGTTTTGTACCAAGCTCCGAAAATTTTTGAGCAAAAATCTGATTAGTTTGTAAAACAAAAAAAAGAAAAATTACTTTTATAATGTTTATGCAGATTTTCATTAGTTTAAGCTGTTTTTTAACTTGTAAAAATAGTTAAATTAAACATTAATTATAAAAATTTAATTCCAAGCATTGATATATCATCAAAGAAGGATTTTCTGCCTTTAAAAATATTTACACGTTGCATAATTTTCCAAATTGCAGAATCCATATTTTCTTCGGTAACCAAATATCTTTCAATTTCTGAAGTACCAAACTCTAAATTATTATCGTTTTCCATTTCCACTAAACCGTCGGTACACAACAGAAGTTTTGAATTAGGAGTAATATCAATTTCACCAATAGTAACTTTTGGTATTTCGGGAAGCATTCCTAAACCTGTGCAACCCTCTTTTAAATAACTAATTTCCTTTTTCTCCGATAAAAAAACAGGAGGAATGTGCCCAGCGTTAATGTAAAATAATTTGCGAGATAAAACATTGTATTTGGCTAAAAAAACTGTTATATATTTTTCTCCATTAGTATTTGTTATAACAATATTATTAAGTCTTTTGGCTAATTCACTAAAATTTATTTGAGAGGTAAAAAGAGCTCTTAAACTAGCTTGAAAATTAGACATAATAAGAGCAGCCGACATTCCTTTTCCAGATACATCGGCAATACAAAATCCGTATTCGTTATCGCTAAGTTTTAAGCAATCGTAATAATCGCCACCAACTTCGTAATGTGGTTGATAATAAGCAGCAACATAAAGAAAATCATTTTTGGGAAGCAATTCAGGATTAGGAATTAAATTAGTTTGCATTTTACTTGCTAATTCCATTTCTTTTCTAATACTTTCCTGATTTATATGTTCGTTATACAATCTTTTATTTTCGATTGCTACAATTATAATATTTGTTAAAGTTTGAAAAAAATGCAAATGTTTAATTACAGGACTTATTCCATCGCGTTCTTCTTCGATATCGCCTAATAGCACATAGGCAAGTGGCATGGCTTTATGAAATACGGGAATAACAACATCAAATGAAGCTAATTTAGTTTGCTCCATTGTTGTAATATTTGTAATTTCGCGAAATGACAATAAATCGTTTTCTACATTTATTTGTTTATACGAATCGTCTTTAATTCCAGATGAAATAATACATTGCCATGATTTGTTATAACTATATAGCAAAACTTTTCCAATACCTAAATCTTCACGAATTATTTTTTCGTATCGTTTTAACAACCCATCTGTTGATAAATTCTCGTTAATAGCTTGTGTAATGCTTAATAGTGAATCTAACTTAAAATTAGACAATTGCAATCGTTTAACAGAAGCTTTTTCGGTCATAATTTTTCGGTTAAAATTTTTATTAAAACAGGAATTTGCTTTAAATAAGCTATTTCTTTCATTTTTTCGCGAGCCTCTGTTGCTGGAGAACCGAAATAAGTTTTACCGCCTTCTAACGACTTCGGAACGCCAGACTGTCCTAGCACTACCGCACCTTTGCCTATTGTTATATCTTTTTGTATTCCAACCTGACCCCATAAAATAACATCGTCTTCAATTGTAACACCAGATGCAACACCAACTTGTGATGCAAACATGCAATTACGTCCAATTACAGTATCGTGTCCAATTTGAATTAAATTATCAAGTTTTGTTCCCTCACCAATTATTGTGCTAGAGCTAACTCCCCTATCTACAGTACAATTTGCTCCAATTTCAACAAAATCTTTTATTATAACTTTACCGCACGATTCGAGTTTTTCTAAACCATCCACCTTTCTTTTATAATAAAAAGCATCTGCACCAATAACTGTGTTAGAATGTATTATAACATTACTCCCAATTTCACAATTATGATAAATACTTACATTAGAATGAATAATACAATGGTCGCCAATAACAACATTATTGCCAATAAAAACATTTGGTTGAATTACAGTATTTAAACCAATTTTAGCAGTACTGCTAATTGCTTGATTACTCTGCTCAAAATTTAAAAATTGTTTAACAAATTTATTGTAATCGCTGAAAGGATTATCGGATAAAATGAAATTTTTGCCACCAGTATTTTCTGGCGTATTATTAATTATTATTGCAGTTGCAGCACTATATATAGCTCTTTCGTAATGTTTCGGATTATCAGCAAAAGTTAAATCGCCTTTTTGAATATCATGAATTTCATTAACGCCAGTTACAATTGCATCTCCATTACCAATAAATGTTGTTCCCAGAAAACTTGCTATTTCGCTAATTTTATATGGACTGGGAAGTTTCATTTAAATTTCTAATTTATTTTCTGACTCTTTCGGAATAACTACAATCGCGAGTATCAACTTTAATTTTTTCGCCTGAATTGATGAATAAAGGCACTTTTATTTCCAAACCTGTTTCTAATGTCGCTTTTTTAAGAGCAGTGGACGATGCTGTATCGCCCTTTAATCCATGTTCGGTATAAGTAACTTCGAGTTCGATAAATGGAGGAAGCTCGCACGTAAGCGGAGTTTCGGTATTAGCATCGAAAGCTATATAAATTTGAACTCCTTCTTTAAGTAAACCAGGAACTTCAATCATGTTTTCAGGAATACTTATTTGCTCAAAAGTTTCGTTATGCATAAAATTGTATCCCATATCATCTTTATACAAAAACTGATACGAACGACGTTCAACATTTGCTAAATCAATTTTAACCCCCGAATTAAAAGTGTTATCGATAACCTTTCCGGTTTTCAAATTTTTTAATTTAGTTCGAACAAAAGCACCACCTTTACCAGGTTTAACATGCTGAAATTCAACAATTGAAAACAAATCGTTGTTGTAAATTATACAAAGTCCGTTTTTAAAATCTGCTGTACTTGCCATATTAATAATTAAAATTCTTTTTGCAAAAATAAGATTTTTTAGAGATTAAAAAAATTATTAGAATAATTTTAAATTTTGAAACAATAAAACACGCCGAGACAAAGTTTCGAAGAATTCTTTATTTTAATTATCAATATTACGCTCTAAATGTTTTAATACTAATCGCAAATCGCCATAGCTAAATTTTTCTTTTAACGATTTAAACACTTCGGTTAATGATTTAGTTTGTAATTTATTAAAACATTCTGCAATTATATCAACCTTATCTTTTGTTATAAATTCGAAAACACTTAATTCGCCAATCCCAATAAAATACGCCAAATGCCCTTCAATGGTTGATTTTACCATTTTACGTTCAATTGCAATTTCGTCAATAGTTTTTCCCGATTTATATAAATCGAAACTCATTTTTTTGGAATTAATTTTTTCTACTTTTGGTTTTTTATTTTTAATTTCTATTTTTGGTTTATCAACATTATTTCTTTCGCAATAAGAAGATATTATTTCGATTATATCTGTACCAAATTGTTGCATTTTTTTACTACCTATACCCTTTATTGATTGTAATTCGACAATACTAGTAGGCAAATACTTTATTAATTCAGCCATTGCTTTACGAGGCAAAATCATGTACTCATCGGTATTATTTTCTTCTGCAATAAGCGATCTCCAATTTTTAAGCTCATCGTACAAAGACGAATTAGAAACATTTTGTATTTTGTTGTTGCTTTTTAATGTTGGCTTAAATTCAACTTCGGCATCGTTTTTAGATTTAATATATAATAACGTATTAAACCCATTTAAGCATGCTTTTAAACAAGCAATTTTTATAAATGTTTCTTTTTGTAATCTTTCTAGAGCTTCATTAATATTTTTTCGTACCTCTCTGTTATCTAATTCAATTGATTGATTTTGTGTAAATTCGTATAAGTTATTAAGTTTTTCAATAAAATATATCACAGCCTTTTTAATTCTTTCCTGAACACTTAAATTTAACTCTGGTAAGTTACTATTAACAAACATTTGCGAAAGTTGAATTTTAAATTTATCAGAAATAGAATGAATTTCATTTTGCAAAATGGGTTCATAATTTTCAAAATCAGCAACATTGCGTTTATCAACAATATTTGAGTTTTGCAGTAATATTTTTCGAAGATATAAAAACGATATTTTAATTTTAATAAAATCTATTAAATCAAACATTAATTCTTGTTGATATTGGATTTTTGATTTTACTAATTTATCTTCATCAGGCTCGTTGTTACGAACATCTTCTGTAAAACTCATTATGGTATTATCCATTTTTACACTGCTAAATGTTATGGGAGTACTTAAAACTAAACCTTCGAAATTTTTACAACGACTAAGTGCAACATAAACCTGACCATGAGCGAATGATGCATTGGCATCAATAATTGCTTTTTCGAAAGTTAAACCCTGACTTTTGTGAATTGTTATGGCCCATGCTAATTTTAATGGATATTGAGTAAAGCTACCAACAACATCTTCTTTAATTTCTTTAGTTTTATCGTTATAAGTATATTTTACATTTTCCCATTCTTCTATTCCAACTGGGATTTCTGTTTCATCAGTAGGACATTTTACATAAATATAATCATCGAGAAAACGAGTAATTTTGCCGATTTTTCCATTATAGTACAATTTGTTATGTGAGCTATCATTTTTCACAAACATAACTTGAGAATTTACTTTTAATTCAAGCTCAACATCGGTTGGATAGGCATATTCTGGGAAATCGTTTTTAATTTCAGCTTTAAATATTTTAGATTTTTCTTTTATTTCTTTAAGTTTATTGTTATTAACATTATGCGCAGTAGCATTATGTGTGGTTAAAATGATATAACCATCTTCATCGTTTGAAATAAAATTTGGAATATATCTTTTATTTAATGCTTTAAGTAAATCGGAATCAATTTTATTGTCGCGTATTTTATTTAATATTTCAATAAATTCCTTATCTGACTGTCTATAAATATGTTGCAATTCAATATTTAAACAATTTACTTGTTTTAATGCCTTGCTACTAAAAAAATAAACAGTTTCGTAATAATTTCTTAAAATGCTCCATTCATCTTCTTTTATAACAGGCGAAAGCTGGTGTAAATCGCCAATTAATAATAATTGTATTCCACCAAAAGGTTTCGAATAATCTTTATAAGTTCTTAAAACATTATCAATAGCATCGAGCATATCGGCTCTAACCATACTTATTTCATCAATAACAAGTAATTCTAAAGATTTAATAATACGGATTTTATCGCGATTAAATTTTCGTTGAAACGATTTATTAATAACAGTTCCATCTACATTAGGGATAAATGGACTAAAAGGTAGTTGAAAAAAAGAGTGTATTGTTACCCCTCCAGCGTTAATTGCAGCTACCCCAGTTGGAGCAACAACTATCATTCTTTTAGGAGAACATTTTTTAAGCTCATGCAAAAAAGTTGTTTTTCCAGTTCCAGCCTTACCAGTTAAAAAAACCGATTTGTTAGTATTTTCAACAAATTCATAAGCTAATTTTAATTGTGGGTTATAAATTTCAGACATCAGAGGATTTGTACTTTGTTATTTATTGTAATTTATTTGTTATTTGTATTTTGAAATTTGATGTTTTTAAGCCCACTCTGAAAAGTCGTTTCTTTGAAAATTTGCCACAGATTCACAGATTTTTGAAAAATTATATATTTGATAATCAGAGTAATCTGCGGCATCATTTTTTTGATATTTATAAATAGTATATTTCTCGGAGTGGACTCATGTTTTTTATATTATTCACTTTCAATTTTATCAACCTCTTCAATTAATTCTTTCCATTTTTCGTTTGATATTTTTGCACCAATAACTTCGATAACTGTTCCAGACAAAAGCGAACCAATTTTTCCGCACTTATAAAAATCTAAATTTTTAGTGAGCCCATATAAAAATCCTGAAGCATATAAATCGCCTGCACCTGTTGTATCGATACTATATGCTTTTATTGGTGATATAACATATACTTTATCATTATTTTTAATCAAAGAGCCCTCTTTCCCAATTTTAACAACAGCAATTTTGCATTCTTGAGCAATGACATGTAACGATTCTTCTGGATTTTTTCCAGTATATGCTTTAGCCTCCTCTTCGTTAGCAAAAACAATATCAACATATTTTTTTACAAAATCGTGAAGAAATTCACGATTATCTTCAACCACATTAAAACTTGCCAAATCGAGTGAAACCATTAACCCAGCTTTTTTTGCTTCAGAGGTAACCTTAATCATTAGTTCATGGTTTTGCAACAAATATCCTTCAATATGAAAAAAATTATACCCAGAAAAGAAATCGGATTTAATATCGTTTGCTGTAAGCTCAACAGCAGCACCTAAATGAACAGCAAAAGTTCTTTCAGAATCGGGAGTAACCATTGCAATTGCACAACCTGACTCATTATTGCTAGTTAACATTATTGGTTTTATTTTGCTATTTTTAAGATCATCGCTAAAAAAACTTCCAAATTTATCGGGACCAACTTTACCAATAAAAGCAGCATTTATACCAAGTTTTGCTAATCCATGAATTGTATTTGCTGCACTTCCGCCCGAGGTTATTGTTTGAGTTTCATTTTTTATTAATTCTAAAACTTTTTGCAGAGTTGTTTTATCAACAAGTTGCATACTTCCTTTTGGAAAGCCTAAATTACTAATTACATCATAGTTAGTTAACATTGTCATTACATCAGTAAGGGCATTTCCGATACCAATAATTCCAGCCATAAATATTATTTTTAAAATTTTTACAAATGTATTTTTATTTTCTCAAAAAATCTATTATTTTTGCATTCCCAAATAAGGGATAAAAATTCCTCAGTAGCTCAGTTGGTTAGAGCATCTGACTGTTAATCAGAGGGTCTCAGGTTCAAGTCCTGACTGGGGAGCAAGCCACCGAAAGGTGGTTTTTTTATTGATTCAAATCTGTTATAAAAAAAAACAGGCATAAACACCTTATTAGTTATAAAACACAAAAATATTAGGTAAAAAACTTGACTTTGTACCTTTATTAATTGTATATTTGTAAATAAATCATATTTAATATGAAAACTTCAATTCTAAGCATTTTTATATTTATTTCCATTTTACTATCATTAAATTTAAATGCACAAGTAGCTATAAACACTTCTGGAAATGCACCAGATGCATCTTCAATGTTAGACATAACATCATCTAGTACTGGTATATTAATTCCAAGAGTTGCTTTAACTGCCTCAAACACCGCAGGTCCAATTACCCTTCCTCTAACAAGTTTATTAGTTTACAATACAGCAACGGCAAGTTCTGGAGCAACTTATGTTTTTCCAGGTTATTATTATAATGCAGGAACAACCGGTACACCCGATTGGCAAAGAGTAGCAACAAATAAAGATGCTTGGAATTTAACAGGAAATTACGGAACCAACCCTACAAATAATTTTATAGGAACTGCTGATGGGCAAGATTTACAATTCAAAACAAATAATACGAATAGAATACGCATTATGTATAGTACATATCCAACTATTGGCATTGGGACTACAGCTCCTGTAACAAACATGGATGGAAACGCCTCTGTTCTTCACATTCATGATGGTGGAAGTTCTATTCCTTCACAACTTATTTTAAGTACACATTCAACAACAGCAGGTGTAAAAACAGGAAATTTAATTTTTGCCGCAACTCAAGTAACAAATGATAGAAGAACTGGTTCTATCGAGAGTTATTTAACAGCATATTCAGCACCTAACGCCTCTGGCGACTTAAGATTTTTTACAAATAATGTAAATTCTTATACAGAAAAAATGAGAATTCAAGCAAACGGGAATGTTGGAATTGGTACAACTGCACCAAATGCGTCATCGTTACTTGATATAACATCAACAACTAAAGGGATTTTAATACCACGAATAGCACTTACAGCTAGCAATGTTGCAGCACCAATAACTACACCTGCAGACGCCTTATTAATTTATAACACTGCTACTGCTGGAGTTGCACCAAACAATGTTGTTCCTGGCTATTATTTTTGGAGTTCAACTTCAAGTCAATGGAAATGGCTTTATTCTGGAAGTGTACCAAATATTCCTGGAAATGTAGAATATTGGATAAGACCAACTGCATCAAATTATATCAGGCCAATGTACAATCCGTATATTAGAGTATACGACACTCTACAAACATATGGATTATATTTTGATGGGGCAAAAAATCAATATGGTGGATGGTTTAGAACAACTGGAACATATAATCCTACTGCAGCATTAGTTGGATTTTCGGATATTACTGGAAACCAAACATATGGCTACATGGGTTATAATGGAGCATACTCGTTTGGAACACCAGCACAAACGATTAATGGATCGGCTTTTTATGGAGTAGTTGATGACCCTGATAGAACAGCAGGTTTTTTTAGAACTACCTTAAACGCCAGCGTTGCAGCAAACATAAACTATTCTAATGTTTGGATAGCTAATTATAATTATATTGAAAACAATTCTGCTACATACAATCCATCAGCTTCTTATAGCCAGTTAGATTTAACAAACTCTACATTAGGTGGTAATCATGTTGCAATACAAGGATATGCTAATAGAGGTACAACTTCAGGCAATCCTGGTTTTACTATAGGAGTTCATGGTACAGCAGATTCTCAAAACGAAAATTCTATTGGGGTAGTAGGAACGGCGTATTCTGATGTTACTGCTTTTAGCAATAATAGTTTTGCTGCAGGAGGTTACGGCTCATCTGGTGGTTATTTTGATTTTTATAATTATGCTTTAAGCCTTGTATATGGCTACGCATATGTAGCACAATACAATGGAGCTACTCAAAGAAAAATTATTGGAGTTGGCTCAGTTTCTGAAATTATTCCAACACCTAATCATGGCCGAATAACCCTTACTTGTCCAGAATCACCAGAATATTGGTATATAGATTACGGTAGCGTTAATATGGAAAATGGGAAAGTCCATGTTAGTTTAGATCCAATTTTAACAGATATTTGCATAATAGATAAAGAAAACCCTATTAAAGTAATTTGTCAACCAAACATGGAGTATTGTAATGGTGTAGCTGTAATTAATAAAAATGAAAATGGATTTGATATAATAGAAATGAATAACGGCACACACAGTGGAGAAATTGACTACCAAATAGTTGCTAAACCTAAAACAAATTATGGTGAAGGCAGATTTCAGCAAGCTCCTGGCCCAATTGGATTAAAAGCAGATGAAGAACCAATAAAAGCAAAAGCAAAAAACCAACCAAATCCTTCTAAAATTTTCCATTGGAAATCAGATCCAGAAGTATATGGATATACATTACAAAAAAATAAATCTAAAAGCATAAATAAGCAATGAATTTTTTATTATTAGTACTTTTTTTATTTATTAGTTTTATATCCTTCTCCCAAGGCCTTTTAATTAATGCTGGGCAATTTAGAGTTAACGCTGGGCATGTTGTTATTGTTAATAATGGAAATTGGACAAATAATGGAACTGTAAATTGTGTTACGGGCAGTACAGTTGATATGGCTGGTAATGCTATTCAAAATATTTTAGGTGCAAATACAACTGCTTTTTCAAATTTAAATATTAACTCTACTTCATCCGTATTTGTTGGGCGCAACATTACTATAAATGACAATCTACAATTAACATTAGGATATTTCGATTTAAGAGGCGCAATAACATATTTAGGAAACACATCGGGTAATATTACTGGCGGCGAAACCGAAACAAAACGCATTCGTGCTACAACCAACGCTGGTGGCACAGACGATGGAGTAGGTGTTGGAACAATTCAAACAACACGAACTAACCCAAATGGAAATATTGCAAATTTAGGACTTGATTTTAATGGATTAACTCTAGGAAGCACAACAATTATTCGAGGCCATAAACAACAAATAGGCACTGGAAGCTTTTCGGGAAATTATAGCGTTTTTCGTTATTACGATATTCAACCAACTGTACAATCAAATGTTACTATAAATAATTTTAATTATTTTCATGCTGAATTAGGGACACAGGCAGCTAATGAGGACACTTTAGAAATGTTCCAATGGGTAAAATCAGGAACTCCACAATGGTGGATGCCTCGAACATCATTAGCCTTTCCTGCTTCAAATTATGTTAGTTCTACAACTACAACTAACGAATTATTAACCTATAAAATTACCCTTGGAAGTACAAAAAGCCCATTACCAATAGAATTATTAAGCTTTAAAGCTGAATGTAACAACATGCAAAATATTTTAACATGGCAAACTGCAAGCGAACAAAACAACAATTATTTTACCTTAGAAAAAAGTTTTGATGGAGAAAATTTTATTGCATTTACACAAGTTCAATCGCAAGGGAACAGTAACAATTTACAAAATTATTCTGATATTGATTATAGTCCATTTAATGGCAATAATTATTATCGCTTAAAACAAACCGATTTAGATGGTCAGTATACTTATTCAGATATTATTAGTTTAAACTGTAATTCTAATAATTTTAACGAGGATATTTTGCCAATATCACCTTCAAATGGCAATGTTAATGCGTTTTTACAAGGAATTCCAGGGAACAAATATCAAATTAAGCTTACTAATTTATTAGGTCAAGTAATTTCTAATAAAGAAATTATTTTAAACGATTATCAGCAATCAATTAATATTTACGATAGCAATTTAGCTGTTGGCATGTACTATGTTATTTTACAAACCGAAAAGAAAAATATTAGTAAGCCAATTGTAATAGGAAATTAAAAATATAAGACTCGTTCATTTTTATTTTTTTATTAAAACTTGTTTTGTAACATCTTTTTTTGTATTTTTACTCATTCTAAACTAAAAAACTATGAGAAGATTAATACTAATTTTTGTAATAGTTACATCATACTTCACTGTAAATGCCCAAACAGGTGTTAGTGATGTAAACTTTACCCCCCAATCAATTTTACATGTGCATTTAAATGCTGCTTCGGGAAATTTACTACAATTAACAAACACAACTACTGGTAATGGTAGCAACATTGTTGGTTTTAAACTCAATTATTCTGGTAACGATATTAATTTCATTAATAATCAAGCAGGTTTTATGAGTTTTTATACCAGTAATTCAGAAAGAATGAGAATACTTTCTGGAGGAAATATTGGTATAGGAACTACAATACCTGGGTATAAATTAGACATACAAGGCGGAAACTTAAATGTTGGAACACTTTACGGCACTTATGTAATGTATGGCACACTTGGAAGTTTTGACACAAGAGCCACCAATCCTTGGCCCGAAACGTACAACATGGGCATTACAAGTGAATTTAAAGGCAATGCTGCTAATAGCTTAAATGATGGGGGCACTTATAATTCAGTTTTATCTATTCGACAATGGGGTTCAAGTACTGATTGGTCTGGCGGTGGAGTTAGTCAACTTGCATTTACACAAAACGGCAATGTTTGGCATCGATATAGTCAAACTACTGGCAGTTGGGGAGCATGGAAAAGACTTTACGACTCAGGGAATGGCGGACTAATAACTTGTGGAAATGCGAATTATGTTGTAAAATCAGATGGAACAAATGGCATTTGCAGTCAAATTTTTGACAATGGAACTAATGTAGGAATTGGAACCGCAGGTCCAAATGCAAAATTAGACATCGGTACAACATCAAGTTGCTGTGCTACACAAACTCCAACTTTAGGAATATCCGAATTAACATCGAGCAATGGAAGATTGCCTTGGATACAATTTCACACTGGAGGTTTTCAAGAGGCTTTTTTAAGATTAGCAAGCTCATCAAGAACACTAGAAATAGGTGATGGTCAAAATGTTGGAACCGAATTAGCAATTATGAATAATGCTGCTACTGTTAGAAATGTTGTAATAAGCGGAAAGTCAACAAGCTATTTTATGGGAGGAAGCGTTGGTATCGGCACTACAACTCCAGGATATAGACTTGATTTAGCTAGTGGAACTTTTGGCTTTGGGTTGAACAATTCTCGTACAGAATACAGAACAAATGCAGGATTACAAGGAAATGCTGGTGCACAAAGTGGATTTTTTGAAAATGATGGGGGTACTGTTACTAATTATCCTGCTGGTGCATCAAGTTGGTGGCATTTAATTGATTGTCGCCATGATAACCCTGGCAATAATTATGCTTTACAAATTGCTGGTAGTTTTTTTGATCAAAAACTATATTTCAGAAAAACAAATAACAACGCTTCTCAAGCATGGACAGAGGTATTAAGTTCAGCTAACAATCCCGTATGCGTTTCGTTAGCTTCAGACTATGCTGTTAATGCGTTATCATGGACAACCATTGCACCAATGTCAGTTACTTTTACCGCTACAAAAACAACAGCTTTAGTACAATTTACATGTTCTGGTTTTGCATATACTAACTCCATGTCTTACGTTCAATTTAGAGTTTGGAATAGCACTGTAGGAAATTCATGCGGGGGAACAAACACTCACATGCAAACTTATGACGACACAAAAGGAACAATAACACCTTGGAGTTGTGCCTTCTCAAAAAACATAACTGGGTTAACACCTGGCACAAGCTATACGCTAATAATACAATCACAAGTTGGTGGAATTTGGGGGACTTATGACGCTGTTGTATATGCCGCTTCAAGACCAGATGAACACCACATGACATTAACAGTAATACCTTAAATATTAATTTTATGAAATATCTAATTTTAATAATCTTTTTTTCTTTCAATTTATTAAATTTAAAGGCTCAATCTGCTAAAATAGACAACACCCCTAAACTTCAAAATTCTGAATCATCTCAAAAAAACAATTTAAAATCAAGTAAAAGTTCAGAAAATATTGTCCATAGTTTATCTATATCAAATTCAGTAAACAATAAAACAAACACACAAAACAACAACCCAGCACTTTTAAATTATAACATAAACAATTCAGATACAATTATCAATAACGATTCATTAAAAGTTAAAATAAAACCAGAAAATTAAAATGTCAAAAAAAATAATTTTAACATTTTTATTAATCTCTCCTATTTTTTTATTTTCACAAGGAGTAATTGTTAATGCTGGCTATTTAATTTTACAACCAACATCAAATGTTATAATAACAGGTAATGGTAACTGGACAAATAATGCCACGACCAA
>JAVHRJ010000234.1:0-4438 GCA_036171595.1 Bacteroidales bacterium | reverse complement strand
GAGAGCCTCAACATAACAGAGTGCCTCAACATGACAAAAGAACAAATAAAATTAATTCCAAATTCCTTTAATTTTATTATTGCAAAATTTACAGTTAGTATTAACAATGTTATTAGTTATAACATTAAACCCAATTCGTTTTATTAGTAATTTTTTGCATTTGTTACAATATGTATTTTCATTTTCATGTTCGTTAACATTTCCAATGTACACATAAGTTATTCCTTCATTTTTTGCAACTGTATAAGCTTTATTTAATGTTTCAATTGGAGTAGGGGCGGGCTCATTTAATTTATATGTTGGAAAAAATCTGCTAAAATGTAATGGAACTTCTGAAAGGTCATTTTCGTATAGCCACTTGCACATTTTTTTTATATTGCTTAAATCGTCAGTATAATCAGGTATTAAAAGATTGGTTAGTTCGAGCCAAACATTATTTTGGTGCAATGTTATAATTGTTTCTAAAACTGAATTAAGCGAACCTCCTGTAAGTTTTTTATATGTTATTTCATCAAAACATTTTAAGTCAATGTTTGCTGCATCTATGTATTTGCAAAGTTCAAGCAATGGTTCTTTATTTATAAATCCATTTGAAACTATAATGTTTTTTAATCCTTTTTCTTTAGCAAGCTTTGCTGTTTCGAGCATAAACTCATAAAAAATAGTTGGTTCAGTATAAGTATATGAAATTGATTTACAATTGTTTTTAATTGCACTTTCTACAATTTGTTGTGGAGTGGTTAATTTAATATTCTCTTGAGGTGGCAATTGAGAAATATTCCAATTTTGGCAATTATAACAATGAAAATTACAACCATTTATTGCAATCGAAAAAGTTTTAGATGAAGGTAAAAAATGAAACAATGGTTTTTTCTCTATGGGGTCAATGTTTGCTGCACATAAATTTCCAAAAGCTACTGTGTAAAGCTTGTTATCAATGTTTTTCCTGACTTTGCAAATGCCTATTTTGTTATTTGTTATAATACAATTATGTGGACATAATTTGCATTTTATTTTACCCTTTGTTATTTCCCAATAAATTGCAGGATACATTATATTAAGAAATTGTAATAATTTTATTTTACAAAATTATTATCTTTCCATGTACCTGTTTTCTTTGTTCCGTCTTTATAAAATAAAGTTCCTTGTCCATTGTATTTTCCATTTGTCCATTCGCCAACATATTTTCTACCATCGGTAAACGAATAAGTTCCTATACCTTCGTAAGTTCCATTTTTAAAACTACCAGTGTATGTATCACCACTACTTAGGGTGTAAGTGCCTTGACCTTCGAAAGTTGAATTTTTAAATGTGCCTTCGTATTTGTTTCCAGCACCATCGGTCCAAGTTCCAAATCCATTTTCGCAATTCCCATTTATACAACCACTTGTTGAGTTTGAATTACCAATAAAAATATCGTTTGACCATTTTCCAACTTTTTTAGTACCATCGGCATAAAAGAACGAGCCATCGCCATTGTATTTCCCATCTTTCCATTCGCCAATATATTTATCGCCATTTTTAAATGTATAAATACCTTGACCTTCATATTTATCGTTAACAAATTGCCCAGTATAAACATCACCATTTGAAAACTCATAAGTACCTTGACCGCTTTTTAAATCTTTTACCCAATCGCCTGTGTATTTTGCACCAGATGTAAAATGATTAACGCCTTTTCCTTCTCTATATTTATTTTTCCAATTACCTTCATATTTTTCGCCTGAGTCAAAAACCCAAATACCATATCCATTATCGCAATCGCCCGAAATGCATCCTTTATTTATTAAGCTTTTTTCTGTTCCTTGAAATTTATCGTTAGCCCAATAGCCAGTTTTTGTTGTACCATCTACATAGTAATTTGTACCGTATCCCGATCTTAAATCGTCTTGCCATTCGCCAACGTATTTTTCGCCAGATGAGAAATAGTTTGTTCCTTGTCCGTTTCTTTTATCAGATTTCCAATTTCCCTCGTATTTTTCACTAGTAGTCCAAATATAAGTACCAAACCCCTCTGAACAATTGCCTGCAATACATCCCGAAGTTACAGAATTTAAATATTCATCATCTTTCCATGTACCTGTTTTAATAGATCCATCGGCATAAGTATATGTTCCTGTACCGTTGCGTTTACTGTTTTCCCAATAACCAGCAAATTTATCGCCATTTGCATAATAAAGTGTACCATAACCGTCGAATTTGTTTAAATGATTTCGTCCAACATATTTTGAGCCCGAAGCCCAATAATATGTTCCATCGCCTTCACGAATGCCATCTTTCCAATATCCAGTATATTTGTCGCCAGCATATTCTGTTTCGCTACCCCATACATAAGTTCCGAAACCATTTTCGCAATTACCTACTGTGCAAGCACTTTTTGTTTGTGCAAATGTTATTGATGTTATTAAAAATAACAAAATAAAAAATATTGATTTCATTATATATTATTTAATGTTTAACAATTTGTCGTATTTCTTTTTATATTTTCTTACAGAGGAAAACAATGATTTATTATACATGTTTTTTCTAAGAAATTTTCGTAATTGACAAGTAGAGTGAAATTCTTGACTTACTTTTTGTGACGAAAAGCCATGCATTATAAGTGTATCGCCTTTTAAATTAAATGGATAAATTAGATAATCATTTTTATCTGTTTCGCCCGGAACAAGCATTTGAATATTTGCAATACTTTGCTTTTCTATAGTAGAAATAAAGCCTTTAAATAGTCCCAAATCTTTAAATAATACTTTACCCGAATCGTCGAGCGAAAGGGTTTGTAGTAAATATTCTTTTTTGTTAAAAGGAATAATTACAAGTAAATGCGAATCTACTTTTAGCTCACTTCCTGTTGAATCGATGTTGTCAACTAACTCCCAATATCCTGCTAAACTGTCGCTTATGTATGATTGACAAAGCTTCCCTGCTGGATACTTAGAGCTTAAGTCGTTACACGAAATTAGACAAAAGCTAAATAAAGAAATTATTACAATTAATAACCTCATGTTTTTTTATTGTAAAGATAAATATATTTTAATAAATTACATTTGCAATTTAATTTTTGTAATGAAAAAATACACACATCTTTTTTTTGACCTTGATAGAACTCTTTGGGATTTTGAATCAAATGCTGCACAGGTTCTGCAAGAAATATATAATGAATTTGGATTGAAAAGATATTTTAAAAGTTTTTTCGAATTTAGTCATAGCTATCATCAAATAAACTCAGTGTTATGGGAAAAATATAGGTTGGGCGAAATTTCAAAAGATTTACTTCGCTGGAAACGATTTTACGATACTTTGTTTCAGTATAATTGTGATGATATTGAGTTAGCGAATAAAATTGGAGAAGCATATATTGAAAGGAGTTCGAAAATGACAATAATGTTTCCTAGTACAATTGAAACTTTATCGAAGCTAAGTATTAATTATAGGCAATTTGTTTTAACAAATGGCTTTAAAGAAATTCAACACGTAAAAGTTAAAAATTGCAAAATTGATAAATATATTGAACGTGTTTTTACAAGCGAAGAAACAGGAAAAATGAAACCTTCTGCAGTGTTTTTTAATTATGTTTTAAGTCAACTTAATGTTGACCCTAAAAATTGTTTAATGATTGGCGATGATGAATTAGCCGATATTGAAGGTGCTAAAAAATGCAATATTGACCAAGTTCTGTTTAATCCAATTAAAAGAATAACAAAATGCAATCCAACATTTGAAATTAACGTGTTGAGCGATTTGTTAGAAATACTTTAAATGAATATTTATTAGTATTTTTGATTGCTTTGTTGAGTTAACGTTTGAAGCTACCCAACACCGTGCAATTACTTGCAGTGGTTGTCAAACCGCTAAAGAAATTGAACTTTGTTAACCTTGTCAAGTTGCCCATAACTGCCCAGTTTTTACCAAACGTGTGTTACCAACTGTTTTTATTTATTTCATGGTCGAATTAGGATGTTATGAAATTAATTTGAAAAATTGTTTTCATTATAGTCTAGTAAAAGTTCTTTTACCATAAAAACGTTTTATTATATTACGATTTTTGTCATAAACATTTACTTTCTCTTTAATTGTAATGCTATTTTCGCTCCATTTAAGGATTTTAATTTTTCCGCCAATTATTTTTTCCGCAGTGTCCACAGGAGCAGTCTCGTAACGACATTTTACAATTAATGTATCTGTTTCTAAGTCCAAAGAAATTTTACTTTTAGCAATAGTCGTATCGATTAAGTCAAAACATAAAGAATTTGAAAAATTCCTTAATCTTTTATTAAAATTGACAATTGTTTGAAATAAAGTAAGATTCATTCGACCACCAAGAATATTACTCTCATGGATTTTAATATTGCTTTTTTTATAATTAAGTATGTTTGTCCGAAAACAAGAAGTCATGGCTGAAAGTAAGACAATAAGTAATATAAGTTTTTTCATTTTAAAA
>JAVHRJ010000233.1:0-20061 GCA_036171595.1 Bacteroidales bacterium | reverse complement strand
CTCCAAAGTCAAGTCCAAAACCCCATGCAGAAGCAAATTTGCCGGCTATTCGCCTAATTATTTTTGCATTAGCCCCATATCTTAATCCTTGAATATGCGATTTTCGAGCATAGCTAAACATAAATGCATAATCTGCTATTGAAAAACTAGAAATTCTGTCATAATGCACATTTCCTTGAGCATCAATTAAATCTAAAGTATTTGGAATATCGTCAACCCCAAATCTAATTAATGTAAATCCAAAAGCTGATGAATCGGAATTTTTTATTGCTACCGATCCATAATCATATTTTGCAATTCCGGCAAAATATTCGGAATGCATTAACCCTAAATTTAAATTATTTTGAAGATTTAATAATCCAGCTGGATTCCAATACCCAGAAGTAACATCATTTACCGACGAAACAGTTGAATTAGCCATTGCCAAAGAGCGTGCTCCAACCCCAACCGACAAAAACTCGTTACTATATTTTGGTGCCTGAGCAAAAGACATTAACACAACTAATTGAAATACAATTAATATAAGAGGATATTTATACATGTTATTTTTTTCTCAATTAATGTAAAAATAATTAATTTTTATGTTTTTGTAAAATCATTGTAAATTAACTTATTTTTGCTCGATTTATTGTAAACATTTTATAATATTCGATTTATTTATTTAATTTTTTTTTAATGAATCCACAGAAACACATTCCAAATTTTATTACAAGTTTAAATATTTTATCTGGAACTATTTCAATTGTAGCTTCAGTAGAGGGGTCTCCAGTAATTGCTTCATTTCTTATATTAGCAGCAGCGATTTTCGATTTTTTTGATGGTTTTTCGGCTCGCTTACTTAAAGCATATTCGCCTATGGGTAAAGAATTAGACTCTTTAGCCGATGTTATTAGTTTTGGAGTTGCTCCCGCATTTATTATTTACAATTTATTAAAATCGGTATTATTAATAAATGAATTTTCTTTTGAACACACTAAAATTATAGATACTCTAATACTTTTGTCTCCATTTTTATTAGTTATATTTTCGGCATTAAGATTAGCAAAATTTAATATTGATACACGTCAAACTTCTTCTTTTATAGGATTACCAACTCCTGCAAACGCTATTTTAATTGCCTCATTACCAATGATAATGGCATATACTGGTAGTCTAAAATACTTTTTTATAATTTTAAATTTAAAATTTTTGATCCCTCTAATTTTTATAGAATGTTTTCTTTTAGTTAGTCCAATTCCAATGTTTGCATTAAAATTCAAAAATATTGCCTTTAAAGAAAATTTAGTACGTTATATATTTTTAATAGTAATTATTTTGACAATAATATTATTTAAGATTATTTCAATTCCACTAATAGTTACAATACCTTTAATAATACTTATGTATGTTTTATTAAGTATTATTAATTCTATTTTGGTTAAGCTTAACAAATCAAATTAACTAAAAACCACATAGATTTAATAATCTGAATAAACCTAAAATTTATTTAATATGTTGGTTTAATTGGGTTTGTGAGGCGCAAACCGAGGCAAAAAGAATAAAATAGACCTAACAGTTTTTTAAAACCTGTTAGGTCTATTAAAATAAAAAAAGCCTCATCGTAAACGATGAGGCTTTTAAATAAAATTTTAGATATTAAAATCTGCGATTTCCACCTTCACGGTTGTATCCGCCACCGCCGTTACCACCACGATTTCCACCGCCTCTATATTCGCCTCTTTCTTTTTTCTCTTCAGCTTTGTTTACTACAATTTTACGACCACCGATTTCTGAACCGTTTAGTTCGTTAATTGCTTTTTGAGCTGATTCGTCGTCAGACATTTCAATAAACCCAAAACCTTTACTTCTTCCTGAGAATTTGTCGGTAATGATCTTCACAGATGTTACTTCACCATATTCTTCAAAAAATTCTTTTAATTCAGTTTCCTTTACACTAAAAGGAAGACTTCCAACAAAAATGTTCATAATTACTTTAAATTAAATTGATTTAAAAATTCCGTCAAAAATAACTCTTTTTTAATTAATAAACAACTATTTGAGTTTTTTTTTGATTTTTTTCAGTATGTTATCTTTTTACAATCAATTATTACTTCAAAAATATCAGCAAATTGGAGAATTTCAATAGTGCCTTTTAGTTCGTTATGAGCAACAAATCCATTTTCGTTATACGACTCATAACCTATTACATTTATGAAATATGTAGAGTTTTCTGTTTTTAAAACAAACTGATTTTTGGCGATTTTTAAAAGCCTTGCAAACTCTTTATATGTAAATTTACTTTGATTCAATTTTCAAAAATAGTTTTCAAACAAAAAACGTATAAAAATAAAAAAAAAATTGTAATATCATACTATTTTTAAAAAAAATAATTTTAGAGACTCTAATTTTATGCATTAAATTATCTTTGTAGCAATGCAAAACACCAATTATTCATTAAAACTTGAGCAAATTAACGAGTTTAACAACCTCGAATTAGTTGCTAAACTTGTTGTTGAAGGATTTATTACTGGGTTACACAAAAGTCCTTTTCATGGTTTTTCAGTTGAGTTTGCCGAGCATCGTATTTACAATTCGGGCGAAAGTACTCGTCATATCGATTGGAAACTTTATGGTAAAACCGATAAATTATTTGTTAAAAAATACGAAGAAGAAACAAATTTAAGAAGCCATATTGTTATTGACACCTCATCATCAATGTTATTTCCATATAACGAAGATAAAAAAATATCTAAACTTACATTTTCTGTTATTTGTGCTGCTTCTTTAATTCAACTCTTGCGAAATCAACGCGATGCTGTTGGACTTACTACTTTTAGTAATAACATTGATATACAAACACCTAGTAAATTATCTGTAGTTCATTCAAAACTATTATTTGCCGAATTGCAAAAACTTTTAAGTAAAGATTTTATCTCGTTAAAACGAACAACTTCTGCAGCAAAATCGCTTCACACCATAGCCGAAAACACACATAAACGGTCACTAATAATTATATTTAGCGATATGATTAGTAGCGAACAACCCGACGAAATTTTTTCGGCACTACAACATCTAAAAAGCAAAAATCACGAAGTAATACTTTTTAATGTTACTGATAAAAAATTAGAACAAGATTTTTCATTTGGTAATCGCCCATTTAGATTTATTGATATGGAAACTGGCGATGAAATGAAACTTAATCCAAATAATGTTCGTGAGGAATATGTAAAATCAATGAAAAATTACTTTCAAAATTTAAAATCACGGTGCGGACAATACAATATTGATTTAGTTGATGCTGATATTAACAACACTTTCAACGAAGTTTTACAATCGTACCTATTAAAAAGGAATAAATTATATTAGAGAGATTGGCATTTGTGGCATATTTTTTAAAATTTTACGCGATTCTCTTTCATCTTTTTGTAAATTTAAAATTAACTCGTTAATATTTTTAAACTTAAGCTCATCTCTAAGCCTTTCGGCAAAATATATTTTAATTGATTGGTTATAAATATCTTTAGAAAAATCGAAAATGTTTACTTCTATTGATTTTTCGTGTGGTTGATTCTCAATAGTTGGCCGATAACCAATATTTAACATTCCTTTATAAAACATGTTTTCAATTTCAATATAAACTGCATAAACACCTTCTTTTGGAACTAATTTTAAATGGTTATCTAATTTTAAATTTGCAGTAGGGAATCCTATAGTTTTTCCTATTTTAAAGCCATCTACAACAGTTCCCGACATAAAATAATCGTAACCTAAAAGTGTATTTGCTTTTTCAACATCGCCATTTTCGAGTGCTAAACGAATTTTTGTAGAACTAACTGTAATATTGCTTATGTCGAAAGCATCAACTTTATACAAATCAAAATCATAAAGTTTTGCTAAATCGCCAAGTGTATCAAACTTACCATCTCTATTCTTTCCAAACTGATGATCATACCCTACAACTAAAGATTTTAAACCAATTTTATCAACTAAAATATTTTTAACATATTCATGCGAGGTTAAATTTGAAAATTCTTTTGTAAAATTTTGAAAATAAACATATTCAACCCCTAATCTTTTAAACAAAATTCGTTTTTCTTCGAAAGTATTAATTAAATTAAAATTTTCGTGCCCTAAAACATGACGAGGATGAGGCCAAAATGTAAAAACAACGGGAGTTCCCTCTTTTTTATTTGCAATATTAATAGTTTGGGCTAAAACTTTTTGATGTCCTAAATGTAAACCATCAAAAGTTCCAATAGTAACTACTGGATGCTTAAGTTTTATTAAATCGCTTGTATCAATTAGTTTCAAGTTAAAAAAATTAAAAACGCAAAGTTACAATTTAAAATTTGCCACAAAAACATAAAATTCGTTAGAATAAATTTATTTTTGCAAAACAAAATTTAAATTATATGAAACAATTAATATTCATTTTTGGAATCTTGTTTTTATTAAACTCATGCAAAACAAATAACGATGGTTATTCTATTTCGGGAAAAATTAATGGAGCTAAAGGAAAAACAATTTATTTAGCCTCGTCAAGTCAAACAGATTCAGTAAAAATTAACGATGATAACACATTCGAATTTACTGGAAAAATTACAGAATCAGATTTTTTTAATTTGTATTTCGACAAAACAAATCCGATTTTGCTATTTGTTGACTCAATTGATAAAATAACTATTGAAACAGACAGTTCAAATTTTGCTCAAAATTATAAAGTTACAGGGTCGGTTACATCTGAACAAATAATGCAACTACAACAAAAACTTAAAAACACTTTTAATAAAGTACAAAATCTTTATAACGAAACTGTATTAAAAGCAGATAGTGCTCATATTGATTCCATTAGAACAGTTTTTACAAATGAAAGTAATATTTTAGTAGAGAACCACAGAAAAGAAGTTTTCGATTTTATTAAAACAAATCCCAGCTCATTTGCAAGCTTAACCGCATTATATCAGGCATTTGATAGCCGAAGTCCAGTTTTTAATTACGATTTTGATTATCCTTATTATAATTTAATTGATTCTGCATTAATGGCAGCACACCCTAACTCAAAGCACAGCAAAGAATTTCACAGTCAAATTGTTGAAATTAAACAACAACTAAATCGTGAAGAAATGATGGGCAATAAAATTAGAGAGGGAATGGAAGCACCCGATTTTGAAGTACCATCAACAAATGGAACACCAATAAAACTTTCATCATTTCGTGGAAATTATGTTTTACTCGATTTTTGGGCATCGTGGTGTTCGCCTTGCCGTCAAGAAAACCCAAATGTTTTAATTGCTTTTAACAAGTTTCAAAAGAAGGGATTTAGAGTTTTTCAAGTTTCGTTAGATAAAGAAAAAGATTCATGGCTTTCGGCAATAAATAAAGATGGACTTGGGCAATGGAAACATGGTAGCGATTTAAAATTTTGGGATTGTGTACCGGCTAAATTATATGCTGTACAAAGTATCCCATCAAATTTTTTGATTGACCCAAAAGGAAAAATTATAGCAAAAAATTTACGTGGTCAACAATTAATTGATGTACTTTCAACAATTTATAACAAATAACAAAACTGAAAATAATTTTTCACCTTTGGTTCGCACTTTTTCTACTACCAGCAATGGCAGTAAGCCAAAAATATTTTCAACAACATGTTAAATATAAAATAAATGTTCGGTTAGATGATAAAAAAAATACTCTAACAGCATTTGAAGAGATAATTTACACTAACAATTCGCCCGATACACTCTCATTTTTATATTTTCATTTGTGGCCTAATGGATATAAAAATTTATCGACACCCATGGCTAATCAAATGCAAAAAAGCAACAATATGCAATTTTATTACAGTGCAGACACATCACGCGGGTATATTGACAGTTTAAACTTTAAAATTAACAACGAGCAGGTAAATTGGACTTATTTAAAAGATACCTGCGATATTTGTAAAATAACATTAAACAAAATACTTTTACCAGGCGATTCCATAACAATTAGCACACCTTTTTTTGTAAAAATTCCGGGCGATGATTTTTCTCGATTAGGACATTATTTTCAATCGTACCAAATTACTCAGTGGTATCCAAAACCCGCTGTTTACGATAATAACGGGTGGCAATATTTCTCGTATTTAAATCAAGGCGAGTTTTATTCTGAGTTTGGGAAATTTGATGTTTCAATTACACTTCCCGAAAATTATTTTGTTGCTGCTACAGGCGTTTTGCAAAATTCAGAGGAATTAGAAAAAATTAAAAATAACGCTGAAGAAACTTCAAAAATATTGACATTTAACAAAAGTGAAAATAATTTTCCTGAATCATCAAAAAAATATAAAACATTACGATTTATTCAAGATAGTATACACGATTTTGCATGGTTTGCCGATAAACGTTTTCATATTTTAAAAGGTAGCATCGAATTACCAAGTAGCAAAAGAAAAGTTACAACATGGATTTATTTTACAAATATTGAAGGCAATTTATGGAAGAACGCAATAAAATACGTTAATAATGGGGTTTTTTATTATTCAAAATGGGTTGGCGAATATCCATATAGCCAATGTACAGCTGTAGAATCGGCACTTGGTGCTGGTGGCGGAATGGAATACCCAATGATAACAAATATTGGCTGGTCGGGAAATGCACAAAGTTTGGAAAATGTTATTGTACACGAAGTCGGACACAATTGGTTTTACGGAATTTTAGGTTTTAACGAACGCTTACACCCATGGATGGATGAAGGAATAAACAGTTATTACGAGGAACGTTATACAACTGAAATAACAAATAACATTGGCTATTATAGTTCGTTTAATAATTTATTAAAGTTATTCGGAATTAAATTATCAAACCCTTTTGATTTTAATAAAATTGCCTGCGATTACATTGCCCATAATGGCTCTGACCAAGCTTTAGATTTAAGTTCAGAAGATTTTATTACTGAAAACTATGGGATTATAGCTTATTCAAAAGGTGCTATTGCAATGAACTACCTAAAAAATTATTTAGGAGCTATAAATTATGATAATTGTATGCACATTTTTTTTAACGAATGGAAATTTAAACATCCTTATCCTATCGATTTAAAAAACAGTTTTGAACGTTGTTCAGAAAAAAAATTATCATGGTTCTTTGATGAAATTTTGCATAATGTTAAATATTCCGATTATAAATTAAACAACATAAAATTTAATAAAAAAACTAATGAATATGAGCTTGTAATAAAAAACAAAGGAAATCTTAATTCTCCGTTAAATTATTCGCTTCAACTTGCTGGAAAAACAACTGATTCAATATGGGTAGATGGATTCTTTGGCAAAAAAATATTTACAATTAACAATAAAAATTTTGATAAAATTTTAATTGACCCAAACAATTTAATGTTCGAAATAAATCGTAACAATAATCAAATAAAAAAAACTGGTATATTCCGAAAAATTGAACCTTTAAACTTGAGTTTACTTGGTATTGCAGAAAACCCCACTAATACTCAATTTTTTTATAGCCCAGTTATTGGTTGGAATTATGCCGATGGTATAATGCCCGGACTTTTTATTTACAATCCAATTCTTCCCGAAAAAAAGTTCCAATACCGTTTAATGCCAATGTATGGAATAAATTCTAAAGAACTTACAGGCATTGCTTATGCCGAATATAATGTTTATCCTTATACAAAATCATTTCAAAAAATAAGTTTATTCGCTAATTTGCAAACATTTAATAGTTACACAACAAAATTTTATATTTGGCAAAAATACGATATTGGTTTAAAATTTTTATTTAATAGAACTGCAATAAAACCATTACAACAAATTGATGCAGAAATAAAAACAAGTAAAATTATTAGCGATTATACAAAATCTGATTTTTGGCTATTAAATACAAGAATAACCCTAAACCATAGTACAAAGCCCTTCCCATATTTTTGCGAATTTAATTCTGAATTTGGTCCCGATTATTTAAAAACTTGGCTCGAATACAAAATTCAAATAAATTACACCAACAAAAACAAAGGTTTTAGTGCAAGAATTTTTGCGGGCACTTTTATATACAATAACAATAAGTACATTCACAATAATTTTAATTTATCTGGAACTTTTGGATATAACGATTATAAGTTTTCTGAAGTTTTTCCAGATAGATTGAATTCAAACATTAATAATATTTGGGGACACCAATTTGTTAAAAACGATGGAGGTTTTACTGTTTTAAATCCGATAAACTCACGTAATTGGTTAACATCGGCAAATTTTAAAGCAGCCTTTCCAGTTCCTTTGCCATTTAGTATATATTTAAATATTGCAACATACTACAACGCTAAAAGCGCTTTTGATGGCTCAATTCAATTTCCATACGAACTTGGAGTAGAACTTAATATTATAAAAGATATATTTGCAATTTATTTTCCAATTAATATGTCAACTGATATTAAACAAACAAATGAAATGTTTACAACAACTTATTTTGATAAGATTCGTTTTATATTAAATTTTTCTAAAATTGTACCATTTAAATATCAAAATCAATTACCATTAATGTTTTGAAAACAAATAACAAAATATATTTTTTATCTGACGCTCATCTTGGTTTACCTAACCATAAGGAGAGTTTAATTCGCGAAAAACTAATTGTAAAATGGCTTGACGAAATAAAAAACGATGCTCAAGAAATTTATCTTGTTGGCGACATTTTCGATTTTTGGTTCGAACACAAAAGAGTTGTACCAAAAGGATTTACTAGACTTTTAGGTAAAATATCTGAAATTTGCGATAGTGGAATTCCCATTCATTTTTTTACAGGCAATCACGATTTATGGATTTTCAACTATTTACCTAAAGAAACAGGAGTTATTCTCCACCGCAACGAAATTATTAAAGAATTTAATGGTAAGCGATTTTTAATAGCTCATGGCGATGCTTTAGGACCAAAAGACACAGGTTTTAAAATATTGAAAAAAATATTTTTAAATAAATTTGTTCAATGGTTCTTTAAAAGATTACACCCTAATTTTACAATGTGGATAGGAATAAATTGGTCGAAATCGAGTAGATATTACGACAAAACTGAAAATTTAAAATTTTTAGGCGAAGATAAAGAACGCTTAATATTATACGCTAAAAGCAAACTCGAAAAAGAACATTTCGATTTCTTTATTTTCGGACATAGACATGTTCCAATGGAGATATTGTTATCACAAAGTTCAAAATTTATTAATCTTGGCGATTGGATAACAAATTTTACTTATGCAGTTTTTGATGGAAATGATTTGAATTTAAAAAAATATAACACCTAATAAAATCACTTATATCGAAAACAAAATAAAATTATATGCTTAACATTAAAACAAAAACCCTTAAAAACTAGAAAGTTTTTAAGGGTTTTTTAGTGGGCCCAGTAGGGTACGATCCTACGACCCCCTGATTATGAGTCAGGTGCTCTAACCAACTGAGCTATGGGCCCCAAAATTTTAGAACTGCAATATTACACTTTTCATTTTAATTTTGCAATAATTTATTAATGTTATTAAATAAATAATATTTATTTATTCATTAGTTTATCTATTTCAGATAGTTGCGATTCATTTAATTCTCTAACATTTCCAATTAAATCTTTTAATATACTTAGTCGAGCCGCAACCTCTCCAACTTCAATCCGATCTAATGCTGTTATTAAATTTTCGCCCATTGTTAAAACTCCATGATTTTCGAGAACAATCATATTGCTTAATTTAGACGCTTCAGAAACTTCATGTGCAAGTTGTTTTGTTCCCATTAAAGCGTACTTTGCATATACAGGCTCACACAACAAAGCTCTCGCTTCGCCCAACAATTTGCAATTTATTTTTTTTTCGGAAACGGCAATAAAAGACAAAAAAGGTGTATGCGCATGTATTATTGCATTAACATCATCACGTTTTTTGTAAATTTCAATATGCATTTGTGTTTCCATGCTTAATTTTAAACTTGGTGTAAAATTGTTCCCATCAAAATCAACTACTCCTATTTGCTCTGGTTGTAATCTACCTTTATCAATTTGACTAGGGGTTATATAAATTTTATTTTCAAACTTAAAACTTATGTTTCCGCCTAAACTAGTAGTTAATCCTTTTCTATATAATCGTCGCATAAAATACGCAACTTCTTGTTTTATATTATTTTCCATGCATTATTGATTTTAACTTTATTATTTCCTTCGAATTTGCCTTTACTATTCCTTTTTCAGTTATAATACCTGTAATTAAACGATTAGGTGTAACGTCAAAAGCATAATTTTCGGAATTGTAATTTTTAGGCATTAAATTTATTTGTTCAATTTTCCCATTTTTATTTATTCCATCAATAATAACAACCTCTTCGGTACTTCGTTTTTCTATTTCAATTTTACCAACACCTTTTTTTAAATTAAAATCGATAGTGCTAACAGGTAAAGCAAAATAAAATGGCACGTTGTTATCAAAAGCCGATAATGCTTTTAAATATGTTCCTATTTTATTTGCAGCATCACCATTTGCAGCAACTCTATCGGCTCCAACAATTACAATATCAACTAATCCATTTTGCATTAAATGACCACCTGTATTATCTGCAATTACTGTAAAAGGTACTTTTTCATTATACATTTCCCAGGCAGTTAATTTTGCACCCTGAAGTCGTGGTCTAGTTTCATCAACCCAAACATGTACTTTTATTCCACTTTGATGTGCCAAATAAATTGGTGATGTTGCCGTTCCATAATCGCCACAAGCTAACCAACCGGCATTGCAATGAGTTAAAATATTTACTACCGCTCCTTTTTTTTGTTTTGCAATTTGTTTTATAATATCTAAGCCATATTCCCCAATTTTTTTAAAACAATTAATTTCATTTTCGTAATATTCACTTGCATATTTTAATGATAAAGTTTCCCAATTTGAAATATTTTTTTCTGCTAACACCTTATTATATATATATGTTGATGCATAAACTAAATTTACTGCCGTGGGTCGTGCTGTAACTATCTCATTAAATGCGTTTTTTAAAAATTTTTGAGGGTTTTTATTATTTATTGCTTCAATACAGGCTAGCCAAACAGCATAAGCTCCCGCTACACCAATTAATGGCGCCCCACGTAATCGCATATCTTTTATAGCATTAACTAATTCTTTATACGTTTTAATTTCGTTAATTTCGAATTTAAATGGTATTTTTAATTGATTAATAATATTTACAGATTTGTTTTTATTATTAGCCCAAATAGCCTTATAATTTCTTCCTTTTACAAGCATAAAAAATTTATTATTAACTTTAATTTTAAATATCAAAGATAAAGAAGAAATGATTGACTTAAAAGGTATAAAAAATATAATTTTTGATTACGGTGGAGTAATAATAAATATTGATTTTTCATTAACAATAAATGCTTTTGTAGAACTTGGTTTTATAAATGTTGAAGACTGCATTTTTAAATCGAAAGGTTACGATTTACTTTTAAAGATGGAAAAAGGCAATATTTCAAATGAAGATTTCAGAAATGAGTTGCGTAAAATTTCAAAAATAAAATTAGCAGACAATCAAATAGATTTTGCATGGAATGCCCTTTTACTTGATATGCCAATTAAAAGAATTAAATTACTTGAAAAACTTAAAACAAATTACAAAATATTTCTACTTAGCAACACAAATTCCATTCATTACAACAAATATTTAAAAAATTTACAAACTGATTTTGGATATTCCGATTTTAACAAATTGTTCGATAAAGCATGGTTTTCATTTCAAATAAAAATGGTTAAACCCGATTCTGAAATTTATAAACATGTTTTATCAGAAGCATCTATTCAGCCAAACGAAACATTGTTTATTGATGATTCAAAAATAAATATTGAAGGAGCAAAAAAATTAGGAATAAAAACTTATTATTTAAACAAAGAAGATATTTTAGATGTTATCAATGAATATTAAAAACAAAAAAAGGGGAATTAATCCCCTTTTTTTATATAAATATTTAAAATTTATTTCTTTTTAAACTGATCCATTGTATTATCAAAGTTGATAAAATAATCGCCTTTTTTCAATCCCGAAATATTTACCTTATCTCCAACACCTTTTAAAGCTAAATTACCATAGTAATCATAAATTTCGTACATAGTTTCGCTAGAGAAAGTTATTTCTGTTTCAAATTTCTTAGAAGTTATAGAAACAGCTGGAGCCATCGATTTGTAATTAGCTTCGGTGCTATAGCGTGGTTTTTTTGTGTAATCTACTTGTTTTACTCTGAATTTATTGTTTCCTGAATGTGGTGAGACTTTAATGTTATATGAATTTGACGAAGGCGTTCCTTTACCATCAACTTCACCAACTTTAACCCATTTATTCCATCTGTATTGTTCGGCAACATAAGTTAATTTACCTGCTTCGCCAGTTGTTATCCATGAAAGATTTCCATCTTTACTTACATTAATTAATGAAACAGTAAATGTGCTTTTTGGCTTAAGAACCTCAGGATTAAGGACTTTAGGAATACAATTATCTTTATGTTTAATATCAACAACTATTTTATCACCAACATTGAATTGAAAAACTGACAAATCTATTTCAAAAGCACTTGAATTTATTTCGTCGGTAGATGTTTTTCCATTTATTGTAACCTCAAAAACACAAAAACCAACTCCCGAAGAAGTAAATGGATTCATAACATAAAGGTTTTTGCCTTGAAATATTCCTTCAATAACTATTTCACTAGCAAATGACCATGATCCAAAAAGGACAAAAAACAGAAAAGTAATTATATATTTTTTCATTGGCGAGGTAATTTTTACCATTCAATCAACGAATGTAATTTAAAATTTTTAATTATCAAAATTTATTTTCTTAATCAGCAAATATAATAAACAAAATTAAAATGTGTAATTTATTTTTCAAAATTAAGTTAATTTTGTAAAAAAACATGTTATAAATGAAGTTTTTTATAAAAATTTTAACCCTTTCTTATCTAATTTTTTGCTTTAACTGCTCGCATAATACTGAATATAAGGCAAATATAAATAATTATGGAGGCACTTTACGAATTAATGAGCATTCGAATTATATTTCACTTTTTCCTCATTCAACAAATGAAATAGTTTCATATCATTTAATTTCACAACTATATGAAGGATTGGTTAAATATAATGCGTTTGATTTAACTATTTGTTCTGCAATTGCTAACAGTTGGGAAATTGATTCAACTGAAACTGTTTATAAGTTTTTTTTAAATACAAATGTTTATTTTAATGATAACGAATGTTTTAAAAATGGCATTGGGCGTAAGGTTACTGCAAACGATTTTCTATTTTCGTTTAATTTATTAGCAACACAAAATAATAACAATAATAATTTTTTTGGAACTATTGACAATATTATTGGAGCAAAAGAACATTATTTAAATAAAGAATTACATATTAAAGGTATAATTGTTGAAAACGATTCTACTTTAATTTTAAAATTAAAAAAACCAAATCCATTATTTTTGTATTGCCTTGCTTTACCTGCTGCATCGGTTATTCCTGAAGAAGCATTTAAAAAATATTCGTATAATAGTTACGTAGGTTGTGGACCTTTTTTTATTAAAAACTTATCAAAAAATAGCGACTCACTTAGTTTAATAAGAAATCCAAGATATTACGTTAAAGACAATAAAAACAACTATTTGCCATATCTAGATACAGTTATTTTTAGTTTTAACAGTTCATCAAAAAAAGAATTACAAATGTTGTCAGAAAATAAACTTGATTTAGCTTACAATATTGATAATGTAGAGGTTACTGAATTTCTCGAAAAAAACATTTCATTTTTTAAAGGTAATAATCCAAAATTTATTTTACAATTTTCTAATCTTAATAACGATATTCAATTACAGCATATAATAAAAAGAAATATTAAAGGTTTTATTACTAACAGCCAAAACTATTACGATTTATCAAAAGTTTACTACGAAAACTAATGCATAAATTTTTATTAACGTTTTAATTACATTTGCATAATTTTATTTTGAAATGTTAAAAATATTAATTTTAACCATAGCTCTATTTGTTTTAAAATTATCTTTTGCACAAAATCCAAATGAGCAAAATCAATTAGCGTTGCAATATTTTAATAATAAGGAATTTGACAAAGCCTCTGTGCTTTTTTTAGAATTATATAACAATCAGAAAAATAAAATATATTTCAATTATCACTTAAAATGTTTAATTGAGTTAAAAGATTTTGAATCGGCCGAAAAAATTACAAAAAAAGAGATTCGTCGTAATAATTCCGATTTAACTTATTTAATTGATTTAGGTTATATTTATAAAGTTGAAAACAAATTAAATGAATCGGAAGAACAATATCAACAAGCAATAAAATCATTACAACCAAATAACAATCAAATAATTAACACAGCCAATGCATTTCTTTTACGTTATGAATTTGAAATGGCAGAGCAAACATATCTTAAAGGTAGAAAAATGCTAAAAGATATTTATGGATTTAATTTTGAACTAGCTAACTTATATCAATCTCAACGTTTATGGAATAAAATGATTAGCGAATATTTAGATTTATTAGATATTCACGATAGTTATATTCAAACTGTTCAAAACAGATTACAAGCAACAGTATATGCCGATAAAGAAAATAATTTAAAAGATTTGCTAAAAACTCAACTTATAACTCGTATTCAAAAAAATCCCGATAAAATAATTTTTAGCGAATTGTTAATATGGCTTTACATTCAAGATAAAAAATACGATAATGCTTACATACAGTCTGTTGCACTTGACAAACGACTTAAAGAAGATGGAAGTAGAATAATGGATTTAGCAAAACAAGCAAATAATAACAAATATTACGATGTGGCCTTAAAAGCTTATCAATACGTTATTGATAAAGGGAAATACAATAATTGGTTTATTAGTGCACGTAGCGAATATTTGAATACTCTTTACTCTAAAGTAATAGAACAACCAGATGTTAAAACAATTGAAATAATTAATTTAGAAAATGAAATTAAAAATTCACTAATAGAATTGGGTTATTCTAAATCTACTTTTTCGCTTACAAAAGCATTAGCATTTATTCAAGCATTTTATTTAAACAAATCAGCCGAAGCAACACAAAATATAGAAAATACTTTAAACTCAAATTATTTAAATCCCTCACAAAACGCAGAATGTAAATTACTTTTAGGTGATATATTATTATATAATAATGATATTTGGGGTGCTACAGTGTACTATGCCCAGGTAGAAAAAGCATTTGAAAATGAACCTATTGGGCACGAAGCAAAATTTAAAAAAGCAAAATTAGCTTTTTATGCAGGCGATTTTTTATGGGCACAAGCACAATTAGATGTTTTAAAAGCATCGACATCAAAACTAATTGCTAACGATGCTTTTACACTTTCACTTTTAATTTCCGACAATTTAAATAACGACTCAACAGGTAATGCTTTAAAAATATTTTCAAGAGCCGATATGCTTATTTTTAGGCATCAAGATAGTGTTGCAACAATTACTTTGGACAGTATTATAACATTATTCAATAATAATGAAATTTTAGACGATGCATATTTTAAACTCGGCGAGCTTGCATTAAAAAAAGCCGATTACAATAACGCTATTGCATATTTTGACACCGTTTCAACTAAATTTAATTATGGGATTTTTGCAGATGATGCACTTTATAATTTAGCAACTATTTACGAAAAATATTTATTAGATAATACCAAAGCAATGGAGTTTTATCAAAAAATTATGAATGAGCACCCTGGTAGTACTTTTGTAACCTTAGCTCGCCAACGATACAGAATTTTGCGTGGTGATAAAATTCCAGATGAAGAAATTTTATTTTACGATTCCACTCCATAAAAATGCAACAAAGTACAAAAGCTTATATTTTTGCAATTATTGCAATTTTATTTTGGTCGACAGTTGCTACTGCATTTAAAATTGCATTACAGGGTATGAGTTTTGCAAACTTACTTTTAATAAGTACATTAACTAGTGTATTTGTGTTATTTATTATAACATTATTAAAAAATAATTTTAGTAACATTATTAATTCAACATTTAAACAAATTTTTAATTCTGCAATTCTTGGGTTTCTAAATCCATTTTTATATTACATGATACTATTAAAAGCATACAGTTTGTTACCTGCACAAATTGCACAACCTTTAAATTATACCTGGCCAATTGTTTTAGTAATTCTTTCGGTACCATTTTTAGGACAAAAAATATCGTTAAAAGCTATTTTTGCATTGTTAATTTGTATTATTGGGGTATTTGTTATTTCATCGCAAGGACAAATAAATTTAAATATTAAAAACCCATTGGGAGTAATTTTAGCTACTGGAAGTTCAATTATTTGGGCAATTTTTTGGTTATTAAACATGAAAGATAAAAGGCAAGAAACTCAAAAATTATTTTTAAATTTTATATTTGGCGCTATATACATTATTATTTACCATTTGTTATTTGAAAATATTATAATTGAAAATTACACATCTTTTTTCGCTGCTATTTACGTTGGAATTTTTGAAATGGGAATTACTTTTGTATTATGGCTAACAGCATTACGTTATGCCTCATCACCCGAAAAAATAAGCTCATTAGTTTATCTTTCACCATTTCTTTCAATTTTCTTTATTTCATTTTTTTTACATGAAAATATTCACTTTACTACAATTGTTGGATTAATATTTATAGTTTTGGGTATAATTTTATCAAAAACAAAAATCAGAATAACAAATAACAAAATTAATAATGGCTTCTGATAAAATAATATTGGGTATTGATCCTGGAACAAATATAATGGGATATGGGATTATTGAAATTAAACAAAATAAACCAATAGTTATTTCATTTGGAGTAATTCAACTTAATAAACTCGACGACCACTTTGTTAGATTAAAACATATTTTTGAACGAATATCTGGGCTAATAAACGAGTATCATCCCGACGAACTTGCTATTGAAGCTCCTTTTTTTGGCAAAAATGTACAATCAATGTTAAAACTTGGTAGAGCTCAGGGAACTGCCATAGCAGCAGCAATTTCTCACTCTATTCCTGTTTTTGAATATGCTCCACGAAAAATAAAACAAAGTATAACAGGTAATGGTAATGCCTCAAAAGAGCAAGTAGCATCAATGTTGCAAAAAATATTGAAAATAGATGAAATGCCAAAATATTTAGATGCCACCGATGCTCTTGGTGCAGCATTATGTCATTTTTTCCAAATTCCTGTTAATACAAATAAATCGAATTCTGCAAAAAGTTGGAAAGAGTTTATTAACTCTAACCCTAATAGAGTAAAAAAATAAAATTCAAATCACAAATATCAAAACTCAAACAAATCACAAATTTAAAAATCAAAATTCTAAATTTAGAAATTCATTTAATTTTGAAATTTGATATTTGTTTATTGAAGTTTTTAAATTAGTCTCTTCTACCCGAGAAAATTGCTATATAATAAAGTAAAGTGGCAAGCGATGCCAATGCAGCAACAACATAAGTATAAGCAGCCCATTTTAATGCATCTTTTGCTTTTGGATATGTTGATGAATCGGTAATTCCGCTATTTGACAACCATACTAAAGCTCTGCTACTTGCATTAATTTCAACTGGTAAAGTAACAAAACTGAATAATGTTGTAAGTGCAAACAAAATAATTCCACCTAATAATAAATATGGAAAACTTTGTAAGGTTAATATTCCTCCTAACAATATCCACTGAACCCATTTTGACGAAAAGCTAACAATAGGCACTAAAGCAGTACGCATTTGTAAAAACGAATATGCTTGAGCATGTTGAATAGCGTGACCGCACTCGTGAGCAGCAACAGCAGCCGATGCAACACTTTGTCCATTATACACTTCGGGACTTAAATTAACAGTTTTTGTAATCGGGTTATAATGATCGGTTAACGAACCTGGTACCGAAATTACTTTTACATCTAGTATTCCATTATCGCGTAACATTTTTTCAGCAACCTCTTTACCACTTAAATAGTTGTTTATTGGAATTTTTGAATAAGCTTTAAATTTTGACTTTAATTGCGAGCCAATTAACCAGCTTATTAGCATAAAAACACCGAAAATAATCCAAATTGTTGGCATATTTTATTTTTTTATAAATTTATAGATTTTATTTCAAATTATTTGCCAATAAAATAATATGACTAAATGGCATAATATAAATTATTGCTATTTAATTTGTCTTAAAATATTTTTGTGTTAAATTTTCAGAAGACTTCTAAAAATTCATATTTGTTAAGTTGAACTTGGGTCAGAACTATTTCGTGAGCAAAGCTAAAATCTGATTACTAAATTTACGAGATGCTGAAACGAGTTCATAATGAAAATTTTAGTGCTTTTTAGATCTCTCATTAATAATTTCGTTTTCAATAGTTGCCTTTATTTTTATAACTGTATCTGTACAACTATTGGGAATTGTCATTGATAACACATATTGTCGTATTTTCCATTCTTTTCCTCTTCTTATTAGCACACCTGAACCTCTACAAATTTTCATTTTAGTGTTTAGTAATTCATCAAACCATGCTGTATTTCTGGTTTCATCAAAATAAATATGTCGTTCAATCGACTTAAATTCCCAAGTTTTTCTCTTATCAAAATAGGGTTTTGCCCAAACCTTATAATTTTCTATATTCCAATTTTCTGCTGCATCGGTACCAATAAAAACAGCATCATCGGTAAAATAACTGAAATATTTTTCAAAATCAGCTTTTGCAGCTGCAATATTAAATGAATCTAAAGTTACAATTATTTGCTTTTTATAATTTGCAATATCAATTGAATCCGTTTTACAATTTCCATTATCGCTCAACCTTTCGTTGTTGTTTTGATTACAAGCAAAAAATAATATTATTAAACCTGTTATAAAAAATATTTTAACTGTTGTTATCATAAAATTTCTATTTCTATATTGGCGGATTTATTAGGTGTGTACATATTCATTCTTAAAATTATGCCAAGAACATTTATACTACATAAAATTATACAGCAAACAATTACAAATATTCATATCCATTTAATATCGATTATTAAATAAATTTAGTGTATAATACTAATATTTCGTATTGTTTTGCTTTGTTTATTTTTAATTTCTACAAAATAATATCCCGATTTAATATTTGTAATATCAATATTTGACATATTGTTATATAGTTCGCCATAATATACAACCCTTCCCAAATTATCAATAATAAAAATATTTACAGGAAAAACATCAAAATTATTTTGTATTGTTATATGAGTATTTGCTGGATTAGGGAAAATATTCGCATTTTTATTTTCAATATTTTGCAATATGTTAGAATAAGATAATGAATCGAGAAATTCAGCCGAATAACCCACTCCTGCTTGAGTAATTTTAAGTGCATGACCTTGTAAATTTTTAGCAATCCAATAATATTCATAACTAGTTGGGCGATTAATTTTAATGCCATACATTAAAGCATCGTAATAAATAGTGTCGGTAATATCAATTGTAGCTTTAACTCTTAAAACTTGAAAGGTTCCATATGAAATAATTAAAGTGCCCCAACCATCAACAATATATTTATGGTTTATTGTTTGCCCAAAATACCCAAAACTAGGTACAGTTATTCCAAAATTTGAAACCGAAGAATCTTGATTGTTATAATTTAAAGGAAAAGAATAAAACACTTCAGGATTGTCATATTTAACAGGTGTTGGTACGCCATTAATTACAGCACCAAAGCCAGCTTTTCGATAATCTGCAGATGATTTTTTATAAAAATCATAATAATCGGAAATAGTGATTCCACCTCCAAAAGATGGCGGAGTTTGGTTAATATAAGCCTGATTAGCAATTAACGGATTAAACACAACATTATACACAACAGGTGTTTGAAAAACTGTTAATATTGTATCTGAACGATTTGTTAATGCTGATAAGGTAGAAAAATCCCAAATATAATTAGTTCCTGTTAGTGCCGGATCAAAACCTTGAACATTAGAAACCCCATAATATATTGTATCACCAGAAGCTTGCATATCATTCTGGTCGACAGTAATTTGTGCAAATACGTTAAAATATAACA